>JBEKLB010000615.1:0-3311 GCA_050010415.1 Bryobacteraceae bacterium
TCACTCACCGGATGCCCCGCGGTATCGAGCAGCATTTTGGGAGTGGCGAAGAAAGGCCCGGCGGTGTCAACCACCAGCGTATCGCCATCCCAGTGACCCGTCGAATGCCCATACCACATCGTCTCCTTGGCTTCATCGGCCGTGGGATGCGGGCGTCCATCCATGTAGACAACATGGAAAGCGAACATCGACTCGTGCAGAAATATGATCTCCTTGGGAGTTTGCACGATCTCGGTTGGAACGGGAGCGTTCATCGACCGCGTGTAGCCCATCGGATTGCAATGCCCCGTGGTGTCGTAGCGAGTGGGGTCGTAGTTCTTGCTCCAATTGGCCGCCCATTCCGTCATGGGAAGCGGGCCGCCGGCCTTCTGCGAACAGCCCTTCACTTCGGCCCCGCAGGCATCGTTGCGTCCATCCTTGCTCATGTCGATGACGAAAGGATGATCCCAGAGGCCGCTCAAATCGGGCTTGCCGTCGGCGGTGCGCGGAATCGGCGAAGCAGTTTGAGAGATGGCGGGAATCGACAAAAGCGGCAGGGCGAGCGCGGCGACTAAGCTTGGATTGAGCATGACCGGCGGACTCATTCTAATTGGCCGAAAAGCGGCAAGTCAAGCGAACTTGCCTTGGCGGGAGCAGGATAGGTGACCCGCTGGCCCTCCACCTTTGCGAACGGCGTCATAGCGTGCGGCTGGGACTTGGTGACGCTCAGAATCTCCAGTACCGGAATGCCACGCACGGTCAGCGCATCGGCGATCAGCGAACGGTGGCATCGCCAGGGAACGGACTCGGCACACATGATGGCCGTGGGAGCCTGGGAGGCGAGTTCCGTCAGATAACGCAGGTTTTCGGCGAACTCCGGGGTTTGCATGTAGTCCGCGTAGCCTCGAAACGATGCATTTCGCCATCCGGTATTTATCGAATCTTTACGAGCATGCCGCAAGCCCCCGAGTCCCGGCAGATGGTGGTACTGGATGCCCGCGGCCTGGAGGCTGGCTGCCAAGCTCTCGATATTGAACTGTGGATTGTGGCGCGATTTGGGAATGGTCCGTACATCCACTAGCTTGGCGATCCCATGGGCCATCAAAATGCGGATGAATTTTTCAATGGGATGGGTGGAGTGCCCGATGGTACTGGCCGTCATGAAGAAGACCTCGGCATCACGCTCATGGCTCAGTACCATATTGTCGTACTGAGCCGCGCGCGTCAGCACCCGGTCGCCAGGCCCTTGCCCCCAGACCCTGCGCGAATTATGTAAGGTCCGTGAATGCGAGTCTGTGAATGCACTCAATAGAAAATTTCTTCTTTACGGCTATTCAGAGCGCAAATATACTAAAAGTGACCTGTTCCCTGTCGCGGTTGGATGGGAGTTCGTCGAAACAACGGAGTCCGTTTGCCTCCGAAGACGCGCTCATCGGCTTGAGCGCTTTCACCAGCCTTCACAAGTAAAGACGGATTGAATGGCCAGCAATTTCTTCGATGAATGAACCCCTGCTTGAACACTTAATCTTCGCGGGAAACGGGATGTCCGGTGTGGCCTGCGTGGAAGAACTCATCAAGAGCGGGCAGGCTTTCGACATCACTATTTTCGGCGACGAGCCGCACGGCAATTATGACCGGGCCTTGCTCTCGAGCGTGCTGGCGGGCGAGCGTGACGCGGATAGCATCACCTTAAATGACATCGAGTGGTACCAGGAACACGGCATCCGGACTCGACTTGGCATCCGAGTGGAAGAGATCGACCGGCTGAATCGGGCTGTTCGCAGCAGCGATGGCGATTGGACCAGTTACGACAAACTGGTTCTGGCCACGGGATCGAGCCCGGAGATTCCACCGATGGATGGCCTGGATAAAGCGGGTGTCTTTGTTTTCGGAACGCTGGACGACACGCGGAGGCTGGCTGAAGCGGCGGGGCCGGGCGTTCGGGCGGTGGTGATCGGCGGATGGTTGGCGGCGGAAGCTGCGCGCGGGCTGCGGAAACGAGGTTCCGAGGTAGTGATCGTCGAACCGGGTGACTCGTCCGATCTGCAACTGGAATCGGTAATCGGGGATCGGCGAGTGGAAGCGGTGCGCTTCACCAGTGGCGAAGAGTTCGGAGCGGATGTGGTGGTGATCGCAACCAATCTGACGCCGAACGCGATGCTGGCGCAGAGTGCGGGCCTGCGGGTGAATCACGGAATTGTGGTGGACGATCAAATGGAGACTTCCGACCGGCATATTTTTGCTGTCGGAGGTTGCACGGAGCACAACGGCCAGACCTTCGATTCTTTACCGCCGTTGCTGGAGCAAGCCAAAATTCTGGCCGCGAATCTGGCGGGCGCATTTCAAGAACTGACGGCATCGCCGCGCCACCAGCGGGCTGAGTAAACAATCACCCCGGCGGCCAGCCATCCTAGAGCATAATGCGGTTGCGCGCCCCAGCTCATCAGGGACGAATGCATCAGGCCAAACCAGGAGAACATAGCGGCGACGAGACACCAGGTGGCCGCACGGCCGAAACGCCGATCGATCAGTTCGCTGATCACCGAAGTTACCACCAAAACAAGAAACAGAAATCCGTTGCCCAGCCCTAAGACCGAGGACCAGTAAATGGACCGGTTGAGCGCGGCTTCGACCGCCGGGTTCGTCGCGGAGAGCCTGAGTGCGGGCAGCGCCGAGTTCACGGCCGTCGCCACGACAGCGCCGGCGGGAAGAACGAAGCCGAGCAATACCGCGCCCAGGTATTTGGGATCCACGCGGCGCAACGTCGCCATACCAACGCCAATAGAGACGTAGGCAATGATGGCCGCGAGAATCGGCCAGGGAAACAATTGAGCGACGAAAATGGTGAGCCCGCTCATCACGATGGCGAGGAACGCCAGCGGCGTCCAGAAAGCGTAGCTAACACGTGCGCCCCTAGCCTTGTAGGGCGGGTGCATGGCGTAGATCACTGGTGTAATCACGCTTCCGGCGAGACCACAAACCAGCGTTCCCAGGCCGTCGCACGCCAGTACGGCGCGAACGTCGTAGTCGTCACCAGCCGCCGCGGCCCCGGCCACCGAGGCAATGTCTTGCAGCACTTGGTAGATCGCGATGGGGGCGATCACCGAAAGATACGGCAGCGCGAACGCCATGGCGCGCGGAGGCTGGGGCGTGAAGGCGAAGGGAAGCTGGAACGAGAGGCCGGACCAGGCGGGACGCACATAGCCGATGATCAGCGCCACCACCAGCGGAACAATCCAGGCCGCGAGGAAGGGCGGAATGCGCCAGCGAGTGATCGGAATGTTGGCCAGCACGCTGGTGAAGATGATGGCGAGTGCGATCAAACCAACTAG
>JBEKLB010000616.1:0-3306 GCA_050010415.1 Bryobacteraceae bacterium
GAGCATGGTGTTCTAGTGATACCGCAACGCCGCAACCGGAACAACGAGCGCGCGTAAGCTCACTTCTCGTCCCAAACCCGTTCAACAAAACCGCCGACCCGCTCCATATTGGGCCAATCGGGATACTTGGTCTTGAATTCCACGGCGATCTGCTTGCCCGCCGCTTCCGGGGAAACTCCCTGCCGTTTGAGCTCCAGGGCACGCGCATGCACGTCCGCGATAAATGCCCGCTCATCGCTGACCAGCGAGCCGGGACCGGGCGCGCTGTGATCCGGTAAAACGTGAGCCACGTTGAGCGGGACCAGTTGATCCAGCACTGCAAGCCAGGTGGCCGGAGTGCCTCCATCGCGAAAAATACCAGGAATGGTTTTGTTCTGCACCACGTCTCCGGAAATGAGCGTGCGATCGGGTTCGATAAGAATCAGCTCGTCGCCCTTGGTATGCGCCTCACCCAGCCACATCAACCGAGCGGTGACGCCTCCCAAATCGATGGTGGCTTCTGTTTGGAACAGAATGTCTGGCTCACGCAAGTGAACGTTCGCCAGCAACTCCTTGTTTTGAGGTGAGCGGTCGCGGAAGAAATCCAGCATTTCCTCGCCATGCTGCCGCATGTCCTGCTGCTGCACCGCATTTCGGATCAGAATGGTTCCAGGCGGGAAACCCGGCTCTCCCGCCGCATGCTCGGGATGGAAATGCGTGGTCGTGAGGTAGAGCCTGGAATTGTGCGAGAGCTTTCCGGCGAGCTCGGCGACGGCCGCTCCATTGCGCGGGCCCATTCCGGTGTCAACCACTAACGTGGCGCTCTGACCGACGACGATCCCGATGTTGGGGAAGCCGAGGATTGTCGAGACATGCTCGGATACCTTGGTCACGCTTTGCCCCACGGATGTCTGTCCCTGAGCTGTAGCGATGGAGGGAGCCAGATGAGCAAGCAGTGCGAACGCCAGAATCGCAGTCAATTTACTCGTTAGCATGCGATCATTATCCGCCAACGCCTGGCTTGAATTCTCCGCTACTGGACCTTCGCCTCGAAGATCCCCGTCTCAACCACTCCGCCATGCTTCATCTGCACGATGACGCGATAGTCGCCCGGCGCCGGGAACCCGTACGGGAAATCCGCTTCTGCCGGCAATCCGGACTGCATGGCATGCATGCTGTGGTCTTCGGAACCAGGATTCGCGAGAGCCAGCGCCGCCATCGGCACCGAGCCCGAAGGATGCACGTGCGCGAACACGGATCCGTCGTCCTTGAAAAACGCCGCATGCCCGAGCATCCCCATATACAATTCCGTATCCCGAACCGGCTGGCCATCCTTGTCGACGAGTCGAAACCTGAACACCGCCGCCTGCCTCGCTTTTAGTGGCGCTGCATCGCGATCCCACACCACCCGCGTTCCATCCGGCGATTCGCCGCGAACTCCCGCCGCGTCGTCGCCACCGATCGGCGTGCCCGCGAGATCGTTGGGAAGGGACAGTTCGGCGACCATGGTCTCCGGCAGCCCGTCGCGATGCACCACGTCAGCATAAAGTTTGTAACGGCCCGCCGGCATCGGAGGCAGATCATGCGTGAAAACTCCGCTCGCCGTCATCTCCGGATGCAGGTGCCACACCCGGTCCGCATCTGGCTGGCGGATGACATAAAGGTGCATCAAATGCCCGTGGTCCGGAAGAAAATCGTCGATCTGGCGCGGCACCGCCCAATCCGGATTCTTCAGCCGGAGAACCAGCCGGTCCTTGGGCTCGACCGTCGCCGACATTTCGAGCGGCCTATAAATGTTGCCTGCGTAACCGCTGGCTTCAGCGCTCCACCACTGGTTTCCACCCCACAGGATCAGCACCACCAGCGCCGCCGTTGCACCCATCAAAATGCGCGCGCGCCTCTTCGACCCGGCGTTGGGAGTTGTACCCGGCTCAAGCTGCCCTTCGCGAACGCCCGCGCCGACGATGCTCACTATCCCCACCGCCAGCACCATCGTCATGACAAACAGGCCAGCGCCCAACGCGAATTGCATCGACTTGGTCCGCGTAGCAATCGCGGGAACCGGAACCGAGAGCTGACCTGAGCCCTTATCGCCTTGGGCCTGAATACGGACCTGCCACGACCCGGGCTCCATCATCCAAAGCGTTCCTGTAAAAAAGTTCGAGTCGAGTTTCGACCGTTGCATCACGTCCGGCGCCGGCGCGAATTGCGCGCCCAATCCGGTGAGCGGCGTGGGAGTAACGCGGATTTCGCGAATCTCGGGCGTGGACGAACGGATCTCGATCTCGGCGACACCCGGAATCACCGATGGCGGCCGGATGGTGACATACAAGGGATACGGCCCCGCCGAGCCTTCCAGAAAAACATCCGGCGAGCCGACGTGCGCTTCCGCGAATCCCGCCACCAGCGTCAATAAAATCAGCCGCTCGATCATCGCTTCACAGTGCGCATCCAGTTGCCCCAGCCGAGGCCAATGCGCGCCGTGACCATCGCGACCACCAAAGCGATCAGCATCCGCATCCCAAATCCCGTCTCGGAAGGGTAAAAAATATTGAGTGCTTCATGCGATTTTGCCGACGTGCCGTAATCGAGATAGATGGTTCCGAAAAATGCGTTGGCTGCCGCGGGCGTCATCAGAAAATCGGCGAACGGCCATTGCACGGCAACCAATACTCCAAAGAACACAGCGCCGCACGCCACGGATTTGAGCCACGCTGGCCACTTGCGGGCGTACCGGCGCACCAGATCGATTCCGAACGCCGGAACAATGAGCAAAAGCGGAAAGCTGGGGGGAATAAACTGCGTCACCGGGTTCATCACCGGCCCGAGCTTGGGCTGCGCCGGAAACAGCGGAAGAATCCAGATCAGCGCGGCCGTGAACAATGTATAGATGCCGGCCACGGTGGTGGCTGCCCAGCGCCGGTCCGATCCTACGGCCACGCCGATCAGCGCGGTCGGCACCGCGATCGACATAGCCAGGTAGAAAATGGCCGTGTGCTGCAGAACGCGAATCGCGTACTCCATGGTGAGGATCTGAGTCACCACCAGGATCATCGAGCCAACATACAGGTACAGCCACTCCAGCCGTCGCCTCTCCGCGCCTTGCGCACGATTCATGTATCCGAGTACCAGGATGAGCGCGCCCACTTCGATCGCCAGGATGCCGGCGGCCAGAACGGTATGCGGCGGGCTCAGGATCTTAACGTCGAGCCCATAGGCGTTGTGCCACCAGTCGTCGAAGGGTGCCGAAACCAGCATCGCCACCCCACCCCAAGCTGTGATGAATGCGCCTAGCGGCCCATAAAATCCCCACATCTTTACCGAGGC
>JBEKLB010000617.1:0-3299 GCA_050010415.1 Bryobacteraceae bacterium
GCGCACTGATCGTAACTGTCTTGCTGAGGTCATCCTCTACACTCCTTAACGATGTCACGGCGGATCTTTCCCGGCGTTACCTCGGATTTATTGAGCTTGCCTTTCATAGTAAGGTCGGGCGATTTAGAAACTTCCTCGGCTACGATCGTCAATGGCAGGAGAGTATCGGATCCGAAGACAGCCATGGTCGCGCCCTGTGGGCACTTGGAACCGTGCTTGGCCGTTCCGGAGATCCGGGGCTGCGAGGAGCGAGTGGAAAGTTATTCGAGGCTGCCGTCCCGGCCACTCTCACTTTCACCAGCCCTCGTGCATGGGCCTTTGCCGTTCTCGGAATGCAGGGATATCTTGACTGGTTTCCGGGAGACAGGATCATCCAGGGAACACGCAATCTCCTCGCCAACCGGTTACTGGATCTTTACCAGCGGACGCATTCCGTGGAATGGCGGTGGTTCGAAAAGAGCCTCGCATATTCCAATGCACGCCTCTCGCAGGCGCTCATTCTCGCCGGATGGCACGGCAGAAACAAGAAGATGGTCGAAGTGGGATGTGAGTCTTTGAAGTGGCTCGTCGCCCAGCAGCATCGCGACGAAGATCACGTATTCGTGCCGATCGGTTCCCGAGGTTTTTTTACGAACGGCAATGAGAAGGCACGCTTCGACCAACAGCCGGTTGAGGCCTGCGCCACGGTCGCCGCATGCCTCCAGGCATACCGGGCTACCGGAGAAAGATTTTGGCTGGACGAAGCATGGTCGGCCTTCCGTTGGTTTCTCGGAGAGAATGACCTGCAGGTTGCGCTGTACGATTCTGCCACCGGAGGTTGCAGGGACGGGCTGCACCCGGACCGCGTAAATGAAAATCAGGGCGCTGAATCCACTCTCTCGTTCCTCATGGCTCTGCTTGATATGCAAGCCGTAGAAACCTCCACCGAAAAACATCAGAGCCAGGAAATGAGCGTTTGCCCTTGACCTCCACTCTCCTCCCATCTGGAAAGCCGAAAAACAGTTCCGTAGATCGCCATCCATACGAAAGCGACCCGCAGCTTTTTCTGTTCACCCGCCATGCCGGAAATCCGATCCTCAGCCGCGATAACTGGCCCTATGCGGTCAACAGCGTGTTTAACGCGGGCGCTGTCCGGCTGGCTGACGGCGATACCTTGCTCTTGTGCCGGGTGGAAGACCGGCGCGGGCTCTCGCATTTGACGGTTGCCCGCTCCGCGAATGGCGTCGATGGATGGCGCATTGACGCGACGCCGACCTTTCCGGCGGAACCACGGAAGTATCCCGAAGAGCTCTGGGGTATCGAAGATCCCCGCATCACCTATGTCCCTGAACTCGAGCAATACGCCATCGCGTATACCTCTTTTGCCCGAGGCGGTCCGGGAGTATCGCTCGCCCTCACCAGGGACTTTCGGAGCTTCGAACGTTATGGAGTAATTATGCCGCCAGAGGATAAGGACGCGGCTCTCCTGCCACGGAAGATAGACGGATACTGGGCGCTGATTCACCGGCCCGTAACTTCGCTCGGCGCCCACATGTGGATCTCCTATTCGCCCGACTTGCGACATTGGGGTCGTCACAAGATCATCCTGGAGGCGCGTCGCGGCGGGTGGTGGGATGCAAACAAGATCGGGCTGTGTTCGCCTCCCATTGAAACTGCCAGGGGTTGGCTGACCCTCTACCACGGTGTCCGGCAAACAGCCTCCGGCAGTATCTATCGAATCGGTCTTGCGCTCTTCGACCTGGAGAACCCGGAGATTTGCCTGCAGCGCGGCGATTCCTGGATGTTTGGCCCCGAAGCCCCCTATGAGCGCGGCGGCGATGTGAAAGATGTTGTCTTCCCCTGCGGCCAGACGATCGGTCCGGATGGAGACACGATTCATCTCTATTACGGAGCCGGGGACTCTTGCGTCGCTCTTGCAACGGGCAGCATCCGTGAACTTCTGTCCTGGCTGGACGCAAATTCAACCAACGGCGATCCTGTGACACCGTAACGTGAAGAGGAACTTACCGACATGAACACCGCAAGACTGAACTGGCCGCCTGTTATTCCGCGATTACTCTGGTCGCGGCGGAAATGTCCTCTTTGCAGTTCCATTGAATTCAAAGCGGCTGAACCGGAGTGGCTCGACGGCGTGCTTGTGCTTTTCAGTCTTCGGCCTGTTCGTTGTGTAAATTGCTGGCGGCGATACTATTCATTTGCAAAGGCGAGTACCTATGAGTGATGAACTTATCTCACGGTGATTCGCCGTCCCCCCTCGGACATAAGTCTGCCCCCCGGGGGTTGCTGATCGAGTCAGCAGAATAAGTCTTATCTAACTCCCCGACGCCCTCCATCGATTCAGGAATAACTCGCATTCTTCGAGGGTAGGCATGGATGCCTGGGCCCCTGCGCGGGTCACCGAGAGAGCTGCGGCGCCGCATGCGAACTTTGCGGCCTCGTGTATTTCCATTCCACGGTGAACCAGAGCAAACGCGAACGCTCCGTTGAACTCGTCCCCCGCGCCGGTCGTATCCACAACTTTTACTTCATACGACTCGATCACGGCCGCCTCAACGTCCTGTCCGGCGAGATACACGCCTCTTGCGCCGAGCTTCAGAATCACATTGCGGACCCCCATATCCAGCAGCCTGCCAGCCGCTTCAGGCGCAGGAAGGGATGATGCGTCGTTGGGGTTCAGGCCCAGCAGCAACCGTGTCTCTGTTTCATTCGGCGTAAGCCAGGTCACGCAGGATAAAACCTCGCGCGACAAAAGATAAGCAGGCGCTGGATCGAGAAGGAGAGGAACGCCGGCAGATTGCGCCACATCCGCAAGACGCTCCGTTGTCTCGTGGGGAATTTCTAATTGCGCCAGAATAATCGCCGCCTGTTCGATCTCGTGCCGATATTGATCGATATCCCCGGGGAGCAATTGCCCGTTTGCGCCGGGAACCACAACAATACTATTCTCGCCATCGGCCGCACTTTCGATCAACGCTGTACCCGAAGGGCCCGCAACATTCTCGATATAACTCGTGTCCACGCCGGATTTCTCAAGACCGTCTCGCAGCTGGGCTGCGAAGCCGTCCCTCCCCAATTTGCCGATCATTTTCACCGGAGCGCCCAGCCGGCCGGCCGCAGTTGCCTGATTCGCTCCCTTCCCGCCACTGAACACTTCAAAATCCAGCCCGATTATCGTCTCTCCCGGAACCGGGATACGATCGACTCGCGCTACTAACTCGATATTGAGACTTCCAACCACCACACTCGATTTCGACATAGGGGCGCAGTTCCCGCGATCAATAGATGGGTGCAACCGCAAT
>JBEKLB010000618.1:0-3289 GCA_050010415.1 Bryobacteraceae bacterium
GGACCGGGAGCCGGCGAACTGGGCGGACATGTTGTATTCGAGGGTTCGTATCGCAAGATTGTGGGTAACGGCGCAGGTACGCTGACGTCGAAATATCTGCGCGGCGACCTGCACGCCGAGAGCCTCGACGAGCGCCGGGAGATCGACCCCCGCAAAACGGTTAAATTCTTCGGCGCTCGCGCCCACAATCTCAAGGGCATCGACGTCGAAATTCCGCTGAATATGATGGTCGCAGTGACGGGCGTTTCTGGATCGGGCAAATCGACGCTGGTGCACGATGTAATCTTTCAATCCCTGATGCAGCGCCTTCGTAAGTCGGCGCTCGAAGGATTCGATGAAAACCAGGACCAGAAGGCCGAGAAAGTCACCTGCCGCCGCGTGGAGCGTGCCGAGCTGGTGCGCGAAGTGGTGCTGGTAGACCAATCACCCATTGGCCGAACACCGCGCTCCAATCCCGTCACTTACATCAAAGCCTTCGATCTCATTCGCGAAATCTTTGCGTCCACCCCGGACGCGCGGAAGCGCGGCTACAATGGCGGGCACTTTTCGTTCAATATCCCCGGCGGACGCTGCGAGCATTGCCAGGGAGACGGCACGGTCACGGTGGAGATGCAGTTTCTGGCCGACGTGGAGCTGCTGTGCGAAGAGTGCAAAGGCACGCGCTTCAAGAGCGCCGTTCTCGATATTCGTTACCAAGGGCTGAATATCCATGAAGTCCTGCAATTGACGGTCAAAGAAGCCCTCTCATTCTTCTCTGAATCGAAGCGTCTGGTCACCCGTCTGAAGGTCCTGTCCGACGTGGGCCTGGGCTACTTGCGGCTGGGCCAATCGGCCACCACGCTGAGCGGCGGCGAAGCCCAGCGCGTGAAACTGGCATCGCACCTGGCGCAGGCCACCTGCGCCGGTACGCTGTTCATCTTCGATGAGCCCACCACCGGCCTGCACTTCGACGACATCGCCAAATTGCTTTCGGCATTCCAGCGATTGATCCAAAACGGCGGGAGTATCCTGATCATCGAACACAACCTGGACGTGATTCGCAGTGCCGACTGGGTGATCGACCTGGGACCCGAAGGCGGCGATCGCGGCGGGCAGATCGTGGCGCAAGGAACGCCCGAGCACATTGCGGCGGCTCGGAATTCCTACACTGGACGATACCTGAGCGCACAGGCCGCCGAGTGCGGCGCCCAATGAACGATAGACTCCTGCAAGTCGCCGCCCCAAGGCGAGTCCGTTGCGCGCGCGAGTATCCTAAGAAAGAATATGCCGCAGACGCCGCACGTTGAGTCGCACTTCACAGCCTCGGAATTCGTACGCGACATCGTCATTGGAATGGCGGATGGCCTCACGGTGCCCTTCGCGCTGGCCGCTGGATTATCGGGCGCCGACACCACCACCCGCATCATCGTAGTCGCGGGCCTGGCCGAGATTGCGGCCGGGTCCATCGCCATGGGCCTGGGCGGATATCTGGCTGCCAGGAACGATGCCGATCACTACGCGAGCGAGTTGAAGCGCGAGGAGCGCGAAGTGGAAGAGCTTCCGGAAGTGGAGGCGCAAGAGGTACTGGAAGTTTTCGAAACTTACGGACTGACGCACGGCGAAGCTGTTCCCATTGTCGATTCCTTGCGGTTGCGCCCCAAACAGTGGGTCGACTTTATGATGCGCTTCGAATTGGGCCTGGAAGAGCCGGATCCCAAGCGCGCCGTGCGCAGCGCCAGCACCATCGCGGGCGCCTACATTGCCGGTGGCCTGATTCCGCTCGCGCCCTATATGCTGCTGGCGTCGGCCTCCACGGCCCTGATCGTATCCGTGGTTGCTACCATCCTGGCTCTGGCGATCTTTGGCGCGGTGAAGGCGCAATACACGGGAATGCCGCTGGGAGCGGGCGCTATGCGAACGGCGTTTATCGGAGGATTGGCGGCCGCGGCAGCGTTCGGTATCGCCCGCCTGGTTTCCGGGGGAAAATAAGAGGAAGCCTTCTGGGGGAAAATAGAGAAAGCCGTTTATGTACGCTGGTATTGCCCTCGTAACCCTGCTCGCCTTTCAGACCAATCTCGCAGAACAGGGCCTGAAAGCGCTGGATGAAAAGCGCTATCCCGATGCCGTGGCAAGCTTAACGCAAGCCATCGCAGCCGATCCGAAAGACTACAGCCTGCACTTCAACCTGGCGCTAGCCTTCAGCCTGATGGGCAAGCATGCCGACGCGATTCCGGAATATAAGAAGACGCTGGAGCTGAAGCCGGATCTTTACGAAGCCGAGCTGAATCTCGGAATCTCTCTGCTGCGGGAGCGCCGGGCGTCCGAGGCCGTTCCTTATTTCACGGCGGCCGCTGGCCAAAAAGCCAATGACTACAGGCCAACTTACTACTTGGCTGCGGCGCTGCTGGGTTCTGGCGACTTCTCGAAATCCGAGCAGTCTTATGTAGCCGCGCTGGCCATCGATCCGAAATCACCCGATGCGGAGCTGGGCCTGGCGCATGCATTCGCCGGCCAGAATAAGCTCGAAGACGCCGCGACTCATTTCAAGAAGGCCGCCGAGTTGAACGCCGCTTATCGCGACGATCTGCTGGAGCTGGCGACCATGTATGAGACCGCCAAGCAGCCCGAGCAGGCCATGGCGATCTACCAGCAGTTTCCCGACAATCCCGGTGCGCAGGAGCGCCTGGGCGATCTGCTGCTCAAAGCCGGTAAAGCTGCCGACGCCATCCCGTGCTTCCAGATTGCGGTTGCGAAGTCGCCCACCGAAGCCAATCGCGCGGCGCTGGCCGAAGCCTATCTCAAGAACAATGAACCGAACAAAGCGCAGCCGCTGGTGGAGCAAATTCTTGCCGCCGATCCCGACAACTTCGAGATCCGCATGCTGCATGGACGCCTGATTCGCGACCAGCGCAAGTTCCCCGAAGCCGCAGCCGAGTTCGAGCGCGCTAGCAAGCTGAAGCCCGACTCCGAGCAGGCCTGGAGCGAATTGGCCGGGGTCCTGGTGATGGCCGAGAATTATCCGCCCGCCCTGGCCGCGCTCGACCGCATCGCGGCATTGAAGGCCGAGAAGCCGGGCCACGTTTTCCTGCGCGCCATTGTCTTAGATAAAACCCGGGATTTAAAGCCGGCCATCGAAAGTTATCAGCGTTTCTTACAGATGAGCCAGGGTGAAAATCCGAACCAGGAGTGGCAGGCCCGGCAAAGGATCAAGCTGCTTCAAAAGGAGGTCAACAACAAGTGACCCCAGCGCTCTTGGTCTTTTTTGCATTTACCGGCATCCTGGGATTCGCCGATCTAGCCGCGCTGAAGT
>JBEKLB010000619.1:0-3265 GCA_050010415.1 Bryobacteraceae bacterium
TCATAGGGAAACGGTTGGGTGGCTATTTTGCTGCCGGCAGCCAGAGAACGCAGCTCAGAGGGTAGCACCTAGGGGTGAAAAGGTCCCGCTATAACCAAGTTGGTTCCTGCTGCATCACAAGTCACAACTTCCGCTTGACGTCTGAGCTGGGTGGAAGTCCACTGAGAGGCTGAGGTTCGATCCGCAGAGTTTGTCTTGGGGCCAGAAACAATGGATTTTCGAGTAAAGGATCTTTCAAGAATTCGGCGATTTCCCAGCCCGCAAAACGGTTTGCGCGCCATGGCCGAAAGGGCGCCGCAGGCTGAGGCCCTGGCGGCCTCGTGGATACTCAGCGTGCGACCGCTGGCGACGCGTGTGTACGTCTTGCGGCGGCGCATTGCGACGATCACGGTCGCGGTGCTCGCGGGTTTGCTGTTTGGGCATGTGATGCTCGGCGCCAATGGGATGATGGTATACAAGCAGAAGCGGATGGAATTTCAATCGCTGCAGAAGCAGATCGCGCAAGAACAGAAAGAGAACGATCTCTATACCCAGAAGATTCAGGCATTGAAGACAGACGCAAAGGCGATCGAAAAAGAAGCCCGCGAGCAGTTGCGCTATGCGCGGCCCGGGGAGTACGTGTACGTCCCGCCGGCTGCGGCAAATCAGCCTGCGCCCGCCACCCACTCGGCGATGAAGTAACGCCGCACATGCGGCGTTGTCGCATCCCTTTATTGGGTTACAAGAGCGTGACACTCGCAGAGTTTCCCTGTGGTATAGTTCGGGCGTTGATCGACAACTGGTGGTGTTGAGTTGCTGCCGGACGTACGATTAAAGTTTCTACTATTGCTGCGGCTTGGGGCCGCGAGCGGAACATCAAAAAAGGAGAAAAACCGGCCATGAGAAAAGTTCTAGTGCTATGTCTTGCGAGTTGTTTCGTGTTCGCCCTGACGGCTTTGGCGTTCGATAATATGGGAAAGAGCACAACGGTCAACGGTTGGATTACTGACGCAAAGTGCGGGGCAAAGATGGCCAGCGCTACGGGCGAGGCGTGCACTAAGAAATGCGCCGCCGCGGGCCAGAAGTTGGTAGTCGTAACCGACGGCGATTCGAAGGTTCTGGCCGTGGATAATCAGGACGCGGTTACGGCTCATGCCGGGCACCACGTCGCCGTGACTGGAACGGTGAGTAAGGATTCAATTCACGTGGACAGCGTGAAGATGCTGTAAGAGGAATTCGGGAGTCACCAGGGCGGCTGCGGCCGCCCTTTTGCCGTTGCTGCCGCTTTTTTGGAGTCGAGGCCGGCAGCCAGGACGCTGCCCGCACAGCGGCGCTACGGCTACCTTACTACGCCTTCGAGCGGAGAACTGGCGGTGGCGTACAGCTTTCTTGGCATGCGGCCTGAGAGGTAGGCCTGGCGTCCGGCTAGCACCGCGTGATGCATCGCTTCAGCCATGAGCACGGGATCTTGCGCGTTGGCGATGCCGGTGTTCATGAGGACGGCGTCAGCACCGAGTTCCATCGCGATGGCGGCATCGGATGCAGTGCCCACCCCGGCGTCGACAATCAGCGGCACGCCCGTGATCATCTCACGAAGGATGCGGATATGGGCCTGGTTCTGAATGCCCATACCGCTGCCGATGGGCGCGCCGAGCGGCATCACGGCGGCGGCACCGGCTTCGACCAGACGCTTGGCGTAGACGATGTCGTCGGAGGTGTAGGGCAAAACCGTGAAGCCTTCGCTCACCAGCACGCGCGTGGCTTCGAGCGTGGCTTGCACGTCGGGGTAGAGTGTAGCCTGGTCCCCGATCACTTCGAGCTTGACCCAATCCGAAAGGCCGACCTCGCGGCCCAGGCGTGCCGCGCGGATCGCTTCGTCCGCGTTGTAGCAACCGGCGGTGTTGGGCAGGAGAAAATACTTCTTTGAATCGATGTAATCGAGCAGGGATTCTTTGCTGCGGTCAAGGTTGACGCGACGCACGGCGACCGTGACCATCTCGGCGCCGCTGGCTTCGAGTGCGCGAGCGGTTTCCTGGAAGGATTTGTATTTTCCCGTGCCCACGATCAGGCGCGAGCGGAAGGAGCGTCCGGCAATAACGAGTGCGTCCTGCATTCGCCTATTGTAATACTCCGAAACGATGTCAACCTGAAATCCGGCGAAGGCGAATTGAGGGACCCTACGACAGTAAACGCTTTGATGATGTGGATGGGAATGCCCGTGGCGATGGAGAGTGCCGTCCCCCGCCGGCGCTGTTGTCAAGCCTTGCGTTTCGTAAGGTCCCTCCGAGAGCTGTCGCTCTCGTCAGGATGACAGAAAAAGTTTAACTTTGTGGCACCGCCGTGGCTTCCGCCTGCGCATACAGCTCATCGATCTGTTTTTTGTAGCGCTCTTCAATCACGCGCCGCCGGAGTTTCAAGGTCGGCGTCAGGACGCCGTTGTCGATGGTGAATTCATCGGCTACGAGCATGACGCGCTTCAGCTTTTCGAAGCGCGCCAGATTCCCGTTAATGCCGTCGACGATCCCCTCGTAGAGCGCCTGGGTTTTCGGATTGGCGACTAGCTCCGCTCGCGATGCAAACGCGACGTTATTCTCCCGCGCCCATTCCTCCAGCGGTCCAAAGTTGGGAGACACCAGCACGGACGCAAATTTCCGTTTGTCGCCAAGGATGGCCGCCACCCCAACCAGGGGATTGAGTTTCAGCGAATTCTCGATCGGCTGCGGCGCGATAAATTTTCCGCCAGACGTCTTGATCAGATCCTTCTTGCGATCCGTAACAGAAAGATACCCGTCGGCGTCAATGTTGCCAATGTCGCCGGTCTTGAACCAGCCGTCGTTTATCTTGCCATCGTTTACCTTGCCATCGACAAACGCGGCCTTCGTCTCTTCCGGCCGATTCCAGTAGCCTTTAAACACCGACGGTCCCTTCACCAGGATCTCTCCGTCCTCCGCAATGCGCACTTCCAGATTCGACAAAATCTTCCCCACAGTCCCAATGCGGTGATTGCTGGGCGTATTCACCGCGATGACGGGCGAGGTCTCCGTGAGGCCGTAGCCCTCGTGAATGCGAATGCCCATCTTGGCGTACCACTCTGCGAGTTCCCGCCCCAGCGGCGCGCCGCCCGAGATGAAAGTCTCGATCCGACCACCCATGCCCTCGCGAATCTTCGAAAACACGAGGCGATTGGCCAGTTTCCAACTGCGCGAAGTAGGAGTCTTTCCGGCGAGGATCTCAGGCTTATGGTCTTGTCCCACAGAAACGGCCCAGTCGTAAATGGCACGCTTGG
>JBEKLB010000620.1:0-3246 GCA_050010415.1 Bryobacteraceae bacterium
CCTTAAGGTAGACGTGTAGCCTGTGACCAACGTGGAGTGCTTTAGCGGATCTGGCGGCTCCTGAACTCTTTCCCGACTGCTCCCAACGGATCGCGGCTATTCGACCGGATATGGTCCGTCCGCAAACGCATGGGCGTGATACCCTTTGGATCCAACCGTTCGGGCTAGCGAACTGCGCGGGTCCTCGCCCGCATGCAGAAGATCGATGATATGAGCAAAGTCGTACCTCGGTCTCCAGTCCAGGTCCCGCCTCGCCCGGTCATTGATGTAGACCCGGTCGATGCCGGGGAACATGGACCATCCGAGGCCGGCGTACACCTCTTGGTAGCGCGGCACTCGCCGCCTCACAACCCCATCTGCATTCGTGCGGACTTCTTCCAAGTCTTCGCGGGTGAAGGGCGTGGTCGCGCTCACGATGTATCGCCCGAACCGGATAGCGTGGACTCTCTCCAGAGCAAGAAGATGCGCGTTGACGACGTCTTCAATGTCCGCTCTACGATGCAGAAACTCGTTCACCTTGGCGTTGGAATCTTCATAGGATTGTCGAATCTCCCTGGAGTCGTCCGGTTCGGGAAAGAATCGTGACGTTCGCAGAATGAGGCAAGGCAGACCGCGAATGTTGTGGAACAACTCGCACAAGTTCTCAGCGGCGGCCTTAGTGACACCGTAAATGTTCTTCGGTAACGGCACGACATCCTCTGTGATCCACGCGGCCGGCTGCCCAACCTGTGGGACCAGCGCCCTCCCAAATACGCTCGTCGTGCTCGTGAAGATGAAGGCGCCCGCTCCGGCTGCTGTCGCTTCCTCCAGCAAGTTGAGAGTGCCTGTGACGTTGGTGTCTATGAAGTCCTGACGGGTGTGCGTGGCGATGTGGGGCTTGTGCAGCGTTGCAGTGTGCAACACCGCATGTACCCCTGGCATGCATGTCTTCACAAAGCCGCGATCGGCAACCGAACCCACTCGATGGGTGAAGGCCGAGTGCTTAACGTCAAGGCCAATTGCCTGGTAACCCGAAGCCTGTAGTGTACGCATGAGCGCCTCACCAAGATGTCCGGCACTCCCGGTAACGAGGATGGCCATGCGCTACCGATTTTCTCATGTGTTACGGCGCAGACACGCCAGGAGCTCAATTCGATACGATGGTCTAAAAGATCGTTCACTGAAATCAAGCGCTTCCTTGCACGTGATGGGCACGATGACATCTGAAACGCGCGTAGCCACTTTGACAGTCCTGGGAGTTGTTTGCCTCAACATCGCGCTGGCTCAACCGCCCGTTCCTGCTGAGAAGGCGAGTGTCTCCGGCGTCGTCTCTGGAACAGACGGCAAGCTCCTCCGCCGCGCTACGGTTCACCTCGCATCCCAGATAGCATTACGTCCGGACGGGGCGATCGCGACCGAGGCCACAGCTCCGGATCGCGGCACAGAAACCGACGCGGAGTGACATTTTATATTCGACGATATTGCACCAGGCGGCTATTTGCTCGACGCACAGCGCGCTGGTTACCTGACTAACGTCCAGATGGTGAAAATTACGAGCGGGCAAAGAATCACCGGCCTGGTCATAAAGATGATTCCGCAAGGCATCATCGCCGGCAGGGTGGTTGATGACGAAGGCGAAATCCTTCCCGGTGCGACCGTCAATATCAGCATGTACTCACCTCCTACCGGCTGCACTGCCTGCATGGTTCCGGGCGGAAGCGGCACGGGAACAACAGACGCAGACGGCGCATTCTCGATTGGCGGACTCAACCCGGGCCGATATCTGGTGTCGGTGACGGCGCCCGCGAAAATGTCGCCAGCCGTCACACCGGCATCGCCTGATGCCCGGCAATAGGACCCCCGGCAAGAAATCTACGTCACAACCTATTATCCCGATGCCGCGGATCGCGCCGACGCCACTCCGGTTGATCTCGCCGCCGGTGCGCAGGTGCGAGCACTCGAGCTGAAGCTACGAAAGGTTGCGGTTTTCAAGCTCAGCGGGAAGGTCATAAATGCAGTTTCGGGCGGCCTCGCCGTCCCTGACAGGCTGACCTTGATTCGTCAGGGCAGCCGCCCGCCCGGCTTATCAGCTCGCTATGTGGGTGTGAGCGCTGGCGGGGAATTCTCGTTTGATGGAATTTTACCGGGTAACTACTTTTTGGAGGCGAAATCAAACGTCGACGCCGAGGATCGCCCCGCATTAGTCGCCTGGAAACCCATTTCGGTCGGTAATAACGATCTCGACCGTGTTGTTGTTGAAATGAAACCAGCGATGGAACTGCGAGGTAAGATTACCGTCGAAGGCTCGGCGTTGTCTTCATGGCCTCAAATCACTCTGACGCCCACCGATGGACTGAATTATCTTGATTCGCCGATGGTTGATTCGGATGGCCAATTCCGAGTGACGGGGATGGAACCCGCAGCCTATAACGTGACTGTCGGCTTTATGCCTCCGCCCTTGTACGTAAAGGCAATGCGCTTCAATGGGCGAGATGTCGATGGCCCTATAGATCTAGGCGCATCGTCGGCCGCATCTTTAGAGCTTGTTGTCTCCCGCGGCACGGCAACCCTGAGCGGAGTGGTGAGCGATTCTAATGGTCCAGTGGGGCCAGGGATTTTTGTTATTGCGATACGCGAAACAGCCCAACTTCGTAGGGCAGTAACGGACGATAAGGGACAATTCTCGTTTGAAGGACTACCGCTTGGACAATATTATGTCGTCGCCATGGACGGTCCAGGGATGCTACCTCCCGAAATCATTCTCAAACTAGGCACGCCGGTTACTGTGACTGACGGCGCTACGTCAACAAACTTGAAGCTAACTACGAGGGACGCATTACCATCACCGCAGCCGCAATGAGGCGATAGCGGGATGGGAGGAAGTGGATTCCGGATTGCCCGTGAGTAACGGCGAAGGATAGTTCCATTCTTGCCGACTTCTCAAGGGCGACTTGTTTGAACCCTGTGCTCCTGCGAATATGTGGCTGCATCTCCGACGTGCGCGAGATGCAGCGTACCCCATGTCCACAATGTTTCAAAGACGGGACCAAGAGTTTGGCAGTGAGGACTTACCTGATATTTGACCTGAAGGGATGGCTTCTTTTGTACCGATCGGGTCACGAGGCAATCAGCTTCGAGTTCGCGCAATTGTTGTCGCAGAACCTTAGTTGTCACTCCAAGCATGGTCCGCCGAAGCTCGCCAAACCCGAGTGCCCCTCCACCGAGACGGCGAAAGATCATCGGTTTCCAACGACCCTGAATCACCCA
>JBEKLB010000621.1:0-3582 GCA_050010415.1 Bryobacteraceae bacterium
ACTTGCCCGCGCACCTGCTCCGGCGACATATAGCCTGCGGTGCCGAGCACCATGCCGGGATTGGTTTCGATCGGCTGCGTGGCAAGTTCGGTGGGATGAGAGCCTGAAGGTTTCAGCCCAGACTGTTTCGCCAGCCCGAAGTCGAGAATCTTGACCAGACCGTCCTTGGTCAGAAACAGATTCTCGGGTTTCAGATCGCGATGAATGATTCCTTTTGCATGGGCCGCAGCCAGCCCGCGCGCGATCTGGATGGCATAATCGATGGCCTTGCGGACAGGCAGCGCGTGAGTAGCAAGCCGCTCGCGCAGCGTCTCCCCTTCCAGCAACTCGGTGGCGACGTAAAACACGTCGCCCTCGGAACCGGCGTCATAGATGACTACGATGTTGGGATGATTGAGCGCCGCTGCCGCGCGCCCTTCTTGCTCGAACCGGCGAACGCGATCGGAAGGCGCAAGAACCTGGTAGGGTCCCAGACGCGTGCCGGTGGCTAGGGGCATGGAGGTTTGAACAATGTTAACCTATGTCCCGTGCGATCCGCGCTGCGTTCCCTTCGCCGCCGGCCCGCTTTCGCGCTGGCCGCGATTCTCACCATTGCCTTGGGCGTGGGAGCCAACACCGCGCTCTTCGGCGTCATTTACAGGGTCCTCATTCAGCCGCTTCCCTTTCGCGATCCCGCCAAACTCGTGAGCATCTGGGAAACTCATCCCGCTCTCCCGCAGTTGCAGGTCGCTGCGCCCGATTTTCGCGACTGGCGCGCTCAAACCCACAGCTTCGACGCGGTGGCCGGGCACACGCTCTCGGCCATGAACACGGCTACATTGCTGGGCCAAGGCCAGGCCGAGATAGTTCACGGCGCCATGGCGTCGAGTAATCTTTTCTCTACGATGGGTATTCAACCCATCCTGGGACGCAACTTCAGCGACGCCGAGGAACGCGCAAAGCAACCAGTGGCCGTGATCAGCGAAAGCCTTTGGCGGCGCAAATTCGCGGCCGACCCCGCGATCGCCGGCAAGCAGATTCGCATCGACAAGCAGTCGTTCACCGTCCTCGGCGTGGTCTCCAAGCGCCAGACTTTTCCGGAGTGGGCTGATTTCTGGATGCCGCTCTCTCTGCTGGGATCCGATCTCGACGAAAGCCGCAAGTTCCATCCTCTCGAAGTTGTGGCGCGTCTGAAACCCGGCGTCACTGTCGACCAGGCTCAAAGCGAAATTCAATCCGTGGCTCGCCGGCTGTCTCAGGAGTATCCCGCCACAAATGCAACCATAGGCGCGTATATCATTCCCCTGGCGCGCGAGATGACGTGCGATGTCCGTCCTGCGTTGTTGCTGGCGTGGGTGGCAGTTGGATTGGTGCTGCTGATGGCGTGCGCCAATCTCGCGCATCTCTTTCTGGCGCGAATGCTGGAGCGGCGCGAAGAGATGGCCATTCGTGAGGCGTTGGGCGCGGGATCACTCCATCTGATCCGTCAGATGCTTAGCGAAAGCCTGGCGCTGGCGGGCTGCGGCGGAGTGCTCGGTGTCGTGCTGGCGATTGGCACGCGACGGCTGCTGCCCTACGATTTCAGCGGGTGGCAAGCGTCAAGCGGGTGGCAAGCGCCGGTGTGGCTGTTCGCGATTGCAATCTCGGTGGTAGCCGGTGTGTTGTTCGGTGTGCCTGCTTGCTGGCACGTCTTGCGCGAACGCCGCCTCAACGTGTCCACGCGTTCGGTAGCGCGCGGACGGTCGCGGCTTGGATTTCTGCTGCTGGCGGGCGAGGTCGCCATGGCCTTCCTGGTTCTGGCCGGCGCCCTGTTGCTCGCGCGGAACTTCGCCCGATTGCTCGCCGAGGCGCCCGGTTTCGAAGCCCAGCGAGTGCTTGAAATTCCCAATCTTCCGCTCGATGGCGAGTGGGACAACAAGCTTGCTCCCGCGCTCTTGCGGCTCCCGGGCGTGCGAGCTGTCGCCAGTGTAAACTCCGCGCCCATGAGCTTGGGACCATCCGAGCACAGCCGCTTTGCAACACGATTCGGCATTGAGGGCCGCGTCTTTGAGAGAGGCAGCTTCCCGGTGGGTCTCATCCGTTGGTCGACGCCCGACTATTTTCAGGTGCTGGGAATCCCGTTGCGCCAGGGCCGCTGGCTCACCTCGTCGGAAGGCGATCAGAACCGTGTCCTGATCAATGAAACGCTCGCGCGCCGCTTCTTCCCGCGTCAAAACGCGGTAGGGCAACGCCTGATCTTGGGCGTCCTGGATTCCCAGCAAAGCTCGCTTGAGATTGCCGGAGTGGTCGGCGACGTCCGGGAACTGGGGCTGGATCAAGAAGTGGAGCCGATGTTTTATAGTATTTCCACCAGTCCGGTGATGACGGTTCTCATCCAGACCTCCGCCGATCCAATTCAGTTCGCGCCGGCTGTTCGCCAGGCGATTCAAGCTGTCGATCCCGACATTCCGATTTCGAAAATCCAACCTCTTGCGCAGAACGTGGCGGACTCGCTGGCTCGCCGTCGTTTCGCGCTCACGCTGCTCGGAATCTTTGGAGCGATGGCGGCATTGCTTACCGTCGCCGGAATCTATGGCTTGCTCGCGTATTCGGTGAACTCGCGCGTCCGTGAGTTCGGAGTACGGGGCGCGGTGGGTGCCACGCGCACGGATCTGGTCGCGCTGATCCTGCGCGAAGCCGCGACCCTTATCGCGCCGGGACTGGCGTCCGGCCTGCTCCTTGCGTTGATATTCTCCAGCGTGATGAAGAGCTTCGTCTATCGGCTGTCGCCGCTCGATCCGTTGTCGCTCGCGAGCGCCGCTGTCCTGCTCATTCTTCTGACCATGATTTCAGCTTGGATTCCAGCCCGCCGCGCCGCCGCAGTGGACCTGGCCACCGCACTCCGTGCCGACAGTTAGTAACATGCCGGCCATGGTGCATCCTGGTTTGCGCCACTAAAAGCGCAGATGCAACGCGATCTGGACCACGCGCGGGCTCACCGTCGTCGAGACCTGTCCGAACTGAGGGCTATTGATATCGGTATTCGGACTGGTGATGGTGCCCAAACTGCCGGTGCTCGGCGCACCAAAATTCGTATGGTTGAAGGCATTGAATGCGTCCATGCGAAGTTCCGCGTCCACTTTGTCCATGTCGAAGAACTTGAAATGCTTGGCGAGGGAAATGTCCAGATTGACGAATCCTGGTCCGCGAATCGCATTGCGGCCCAGCGTACCCTCGGTGAACATTCCGGCCAGGGCGGCCGCATTGGACTGCGCGGTTCCATCCAGCGCGTTCAGCGGCGCCGCGGAGAAAGCTGCCGCGTTGAAGAAATAATTGCCCGTGACCCCGTTGATGGTTTGCTGGTTGCGAGGGTTGTAGGTCGCAACATTCGGCAATACCAGATCGGCGCGCACTAAATTGGGATCTCCGTCTCCCGCCGGGCCTGGATCGGTATTGGTGGCTTGCAAGCCGGCGAGCACATCCAGTGGGAAGCCGGTGCGCCAGGTCATGATCGGATAAAGGCTCCATCCCTTGGTGAGCAGTTTAGGACCACGCTGCCAGGCGCGCTCGAAGGGGAGATCCCATCCTCCGGAGAACACCAACGCTTGACGCACATCGGTATCT
>JBEKLB010000622.1:0-3224 GCA_050010415.1 Bryobacteraceae bacterium
CGTGGCGTCCCGGCGGTCGGTCTTTACCCGGTCTCCCGGCTTCACCGGGACCAAACTCGGGGCCACCACTTCACAAGCCACTCCCAGAGCCGTTAATTGCCAATACAATGCGTAACCGGTCGGACCGGCTTCGTAGCAGACCTTCAGTTGCTTGGCCGGTCCAAGTTTCGCGACCAGCTTGCGAATCGATTCCAAGCGGTTGGGGATCATCCCGAGCGCACCGACTTCGCCGTCCGGCTCAGCTACCGCCACCGCGATGGTGTCCGCGTGGACATCCAGACCAACAAATCGTATTTTAGACATGCGACCAATTCCTTTCGTATGCGGCTCTGCGCCGCGGTTTATCCGACTCACAGCGTAACCCGCGACACTGCGAACCGGGTTGGTCGCCCCATATTGACTGACGCAAAGCAATTGAGGCCGGTCCCCGTCGTTGGAACGGGGACTGGCTTTCTAAGGGGTCTTACCGCCGGGCTTACCAAAAATGGTGGTCTGCGGATTATAATTTCGCCAGTCGAACCAGTAGTCCTTAAGCATCGGGATGCGCTGCAGGCACAAGCCCTTGCACTTCCCGGACACAGCGCAGCCTTGAAAATTCCACTCGCTGCCAGAAGGCGAGTCCATCATCAGAGCTGCGTCTTTCATCACAGCTGGGGAGTCCGCTGCCAGGCGATAAAAATCGGGCTCACCATCCAAGCCGGGAATCCGATCGCGAAACGCCCGCACCGATGCGCCATCCGGCCCCACCACCAGCAGCACAGGCTCCGTTCCTATACGGTCCTTCATCAGTTTCTCCTGGATCACTCGGGCGTACGGGAATGCGCGGCTGCCGCTCTCTAGCCGGATTCCCAGGATCAAATCGCGTGGGATCATGCCGCTCCCCGGAAAATCGATCACTACGGGTCTTTGGCCCATCCGCACGTCCCAATCCTTCAGCTCATATTCGGACGCGTACCTCGACACCGGCAGCAACACCGTGCCTTCCGGCTGCTCGGCTTTCCAGATTGCGAACGTCAACTCATCGGAGAGGATCAAGCTAAGCTGTGCTCCGCTGAGTGGCCCGGAAACAGCGCGCCCGCTAATCTGCTGCCAGTAGCTGCCGGTCTCATCGTCGCGCATCAGAAAATTCTGATTATTGATGCCCGCCAAATGAAACGTGAGCCGCCTTCCACCAACCTCTCGACCCCACACCAGACCGGTGTGACAGAGCGTTCAATACGTGGCGACCAGCGCCGTCCCTCCCACTTCGTCGTTTACAACGTGGTGGTAACCCATCTCGCGGATTGGGTAGCCACGGGCGATTCCGCCGATCTTCACCACGATCAGCTTGTCGTCGCGGTCGAGTTTCGCCTCGCTTGCCGCCTGGAACGCTGGACGATCCACGGCATGAAACATGAGCTGCTCGTACACATTCACGCGCGCCAGCGCAGCCAAGACGCACACAGCAAGCGCGCCCAACGCCGCGGCCAGGCGCGAGGGAGTCTCGGTCGTCCTGCGCGAATAGGCCAGGGCAGAGCCGATAGCAACCAGAGCCGATAAGATGGTCACCGCGTTGCGATAGCGCAGCACCGACAGGGCGGCTAGCAGCTCGCGCGCACCCTGGGCACGGAACGGCCGTATCACGTAGGTCGGATAGGCCACGCAAAACAACGATACGGCCAGGCAAACAAGCAGCGTGAGAATCCAACCAGTGCGTTTCATTTCAAAAGCCTTTCCCCGCCGCACCATCATTCGCGAACACAGCTGTAGCTGGCCGCGGAGTTCTCCGTTCCCGGCGCTCCCGTGAATTTTGGCCATTTCGGCCATTCGCAGAGGGGCCGCGTGCGATTGGCGCCTGGATTCGCGTCCATGGCGGTGAGACCACTGGGCGCTTGGCCTTTTTCGACCCAATCCTGCAGTGCAACCAGGCTGTCGAACTTCGCGTTGAAGCGGCCAAAGCCGTGGCCGAAGCCAGGAATCAGGTAAAACCGCAGAAAGCTGTTCAGACGCTCCTGACCAAAATGGGCGAGTTGCCGCTGATAATATTCGATCGAGTTATGGGGCGTGATGAAATCGTCCGCCGTGCCGTGGGTCAGAATGATCTTGCCGCCCCGGGCCAGGAATTTGTCCAGGCTCACGTCTGTCACATCCATGATGGAACCAACCGCTGCCAGACGCTGCTGCCACTGCTTCGGATCGAACTTCATTGGATCGTACTTTGGCTCGCGCGTGATAATGAACTTCACGGTTTGATCGCCGGCGGAATAGAGCAAGGCTTCCTTCCCGGAGAGCGGGTTAGACGGCTGGGACACTTGGCCGAAGTTCGACGGCCCTTGAAAGAGAGCGCCTTCGAGCAGAGCCCATTTCGGGAAGGTCTCCAGGCCGGCGATGGTAACGCCTGGTTTATAGCTGGAAGTGATGGTTCGAACGGCCTTGATCTGCGCGTCCGAAAGACAAGTATCGCCCGTGTCGGTTCCATTCGGACACCGCAGCGCCGACACGTCGAACGCGGAATTACACCCGGCGACGTTGCTGATGATTCCATCTTTTGCTCCGTCCAGCGCGTCGCATTTTGCGTAGACGGCGTCACCGATCAGCTTGGTCTTTTGCGGATTGATCCACGCCGCTCCTCCATCTGCATAAAGGGCCTTGCCCACGTTCAGCGATCCTAAGTGCAGCATCGTGACGTTGTACGCGGGATAGTGCGCCACCACGCCGTCGTAATCCTGCGGATAACGTGCGGCGGCATCCAGCGCTTCATGGCCGCCCTGCGAGCCGCCAATAAAATAAAACCTATCGGGCCGCCGTCCGTATGCCTTTTGAATGACGGCCAGCGCCGCGTCATGGGCCTTCTTCACGGACTGTTTCCCGAAGTTCAGCAGTGCTTCATCGTCCAGCCCGAAACTGCCGTCGAACCCGGCTTTGCCCTTATGACCGCCATCGCCGCCGAGTGTAACGTAGCCTTGCTTCAGGGGCGAATCGCTGTTGGGTGTTTGATTGGAATAAAGGGTGAGGCCTGTCACCAGCGAGCCGTCGTATCCGCCGCCGCCCATCTGCAACGCGCGCCGGTTCCACGCTTGCGGGAGGTTGACCTCGAATTCCAGGTTCGGAGACGTGGGATTGTGGGGTTTGACGATGCCAGTCACCTTGCAAAACTCGCCGTTTATGTTGTCCTTATCCGGCGCGTGAATCATCACCGTGGTTTGAACGAGTGCACCCCCACTGGGCAGGCCAATGGCCGACGC
>JBEKLB010000623.1:0-3220 GCA_050010415.1 Bryobacteraceae bacterium
CGCTGCGTCATCAGCATCCCTTCGCGTCCGCCGGTGGAGCAGCCCGCGAAGTAAGAGTGGCGTGCCGGCTGCCCGTAATAGTGCGCGATGATCTGTTTCGCGATTTCCGCCACGCGATCCACCGCCACCTGCGCGAAGTCGAGACTCGCTTGCTGATCGACGTCATAGCTTCGGTCAAACGTCGCGCCTTTATGGCCCGTATCGGTGGAGACCACCGCGAATCCGCGCGCCAATCCAGGATTGTCGCCGGCCGCCGCTGAGCCGACCGGAGGCCGGATGCTGCCGTTGTAGCCGCCTCCTCCCTGGAACAGGAACCGGTTGTTCCAGTTGTCCGGCAGAGCGAGCGAAAAGCCGATGCCGTAAGTTTTTCCGTCAGCGCCCGTGCGTTCGTTGATCATGCCGTCGGCCTGGCAGTGCGCCGGAATGGTGGCCGAAGTCGCCGACGTTTCCGCGGTGGTTGTGCCTGTGGAAGAGGTCGCGGGAATCACGGCTGCCTTGCTGATCACCAGCGGAACGCCGGGAATTTTGAAATTGGCGAGGTCCGCGCACCGGTCCGGCGTTGCGGCCCAGCCGATGGAAGCCAACAGGAATACCAGCCAGCGAATTTTCATGATTACCGTCCCTCCAGCGAGCTGATTATATCAGCGGATTTAGCGCACTTTCTTGGAAACCTGGCGCGCAGGGACGACGATACTAAGCAGTGGGATCGCCTGCCGCGTCCCCGCCCCGCGGTTCGGTCGTCGCGTTATTCCGGCGGCTGGTGCGCTGATAGTGCGGGCTGTACTCCAGCCCGTATGGCGTCTTGACCTTCGTGCTCGACTTTTCGTCGTGGAACGCCAGACTGGATTGGTGCCGCGCCGCGATCTGCTCTTCCGTGCCGTCGCGGAAGGTGATCTCTTCTCGTGGCACAAACATCACCTGCCCGATCGGCATGCTGTGTGACGCGGAAATTGTTTCGCCGGGCTGCAGGACATAGCGGAACTCGGAGTCGTGAACGAACCAATCGGTCTCGACACGGATCACCAGCATCGGAGCGATGGGCCGCTCGATCATATTAAAGATCGGAGTGTAGACCGTGTCCCAGCCCTGCGGTGTCTGGAAGTTCCACGCGCCTCGCAGAGTCACGGCGCCGGCCGGTGTCCCCAAGTCATCCTGGGAGATGAACATGCCAGGCATCAAGTGGGCGATCTCACGGGTTTCCGGCGTGTCTTGGATGTGCATCTTGATTTCCCGTTTGGTAGCGCCGATCCCGCCCACCGGCAGCTGATACGTCACGGTAAAGATCCGGTCCCACTTCTTTCCTTTGCTGTTCACCGAGTAAACAAACTGATAACGTCCCTCCCCGTCATACCCGATTTGAAAAGTCTCTTTCTCAGCCAGCGGCGGATGGACCATGAAGCCTATGCTGCTTCCGGCTTCGAGCACCGGACACAGTCTGGCGTGCTGCGGCAAAAGAGGGCGCTGCGCCTCGCGGCGCGGTCGCAGGCCAATTCCGGGCCTGAGGGGGTTGGGAAACAGACCTACTTCCATCTCCGAAGTATCGCACCGTCGTTTCTGCGCCTGAAGGCTGTCCGCCAAGGTCCGACATTGCGACGATACGCCCGCATGGACCGACGGAACTAGGCGCGTCGCTCGTTCTGAATTCGCGCCGCAGGCTACCGCCCAAATTAACTTTTCCCGAGTTGTGCGTCACTCGTACGGAACGGATGCCTGCCGGTGAGATCGTGACACATAAGGCGTCAAGATCTGAGCCTCATGAACAACATCACCCGAAAGTGTCGCTCACGCTGGGGTACATTCCGCGCCGGCAGGCGTAACACGCAAATGGAGCCGTCGCGCCACGCCCGACGTGTGCGATCCTGTAGCCGAGGCGCGCGGCTCATTTGGAACTGATAGCACACCGAAGGCGCCGCAGGCTTTCAGAGGGAGACGATTGCAAATGCTTCCGCAGATCCAGCGAGAGATTGCCCAGGACCCGTACTACAGGAACAACTTCGACAACGATGGGCAGCGGTTCATCGCCTGGTACCTCCGACGCGTGCTCCTACGTGACGACGCGCAGACCCGCGATGACATCACGGACGGACCGAACGACAAAGAAATTGACGCTGTGATTGTGGATGAGGAGGAACAGCGTATCGTTGTGATTCAGGGCAAGTTCATCACAGCGGGTCAAGTGGATGGTGGCCCGATTCAGGAAGTCCTGACCGCGTGGCTAAGGATCCAGAAGTTGGACTCGCTACAGAAGGACTGCAACGAGCGGCTCAAGAAGAAGATCGAGGCGATCCGCACGGCGCTGGATGAGGACTACCGAGTGGAGTTTGAGTTGCTAACCACCGGTACGCTCACTCAGGCCGCGCAGGCCGACCTCAAGGCTTTCGCCGAGCAGGTATCGGAGTTTGAAGACTTTTCGGCGAGTTTGCACCTGATCGACACTGAGATGTTGACCGCGCGTCTTGCCGAGGCGGAAAACACGGTGCTTCCATCGCTAGAGCACACAGTCACGCTCGATCCTGCCAAGATGGTTAACACACTATTTCCGAGCGCAAACACCATCATCGCCATGCTCCCGCTAACCGAATGCCTCAAGTTTCCGGGAATTACCGACGGGCGGCTGTTCGCAAAGAACGTACGGCAATCACTCGGAAGCAACAACAAGGTCAATCGCGCCTTGAAACGGACCGTCCATGGCGAGCGTGTCCGGGACTTCATGTTCTACCACAATGGAATCACTGCGATCTGCGACTCCATGACTGTGAGCGCCGACGGAACAAAGCTGACGCTCAAGGGCGTGAGCGTGGTAAACGGCTGCCAATCACTAAGCACGATCTACACATGTTCCGAGCGAGTTCGCGCTCCCGAGGCCAAGGACGCCCACATCCTCTTTCGGTTTTACGAGATCAAGGATCGCGCCTTTGGCGACCACATCAGCATCAATACCAACTCGCAAAGCGCCGTTAAACAGCGCGATCTACGCAGCAACGATCGCGTGATGGTGGGCTTGAAGAAAGCATTCGAGACGCGATACCCATCCGGAGCATTTCTTACGAAACGTGGCGAACTCGCACCTGAGGACAAGGTCAAGGCTCCAGAGCTTGTGATGGATGCATCCTCGTTCGGCAAGTGCGTGATGGCGTGGCACTGTCAACGCCCGAATATCTCGCACAACGAGAACAAGGTTTTTGACGAGTACTACAAGACGCTGTTCCGTACCGCCTAT
>JBEKLB010000624.1:0-4914 GCA_050010415.1 Bryobacteraceae bacterium
GCCGTTGTGGACGCCCAGGGTGTGCCCGATAAAATCGGGAACGATGGTGGAGCGGCGCGACCATGTCCGCAATACTTTCTTTTCGTTCTTGGCGTTCATGTCGGCCACCTTCTTTGCGAGGTGGTCGTCCGTGAAGGGCCCTTTTTTTAATGATCGGCTCATTTTTTCTAATCCCTAATCCCCAACCCCTAGCCTCGTTTTTTGGCTTTCCTGCTCACGATCCACTTATCCGTTCGCTTGTTGTTGCGCGTCTTGAATCCGCGCGTCGGCTGGCCCCAGGGCGTCACCGGATGCCGGCCGCCGGATGTCTTGCCTTCGCCGCCGCCATGCGGGTGATCCACCGGGTTCATCGACACGCCGCGATTATGCGGCTTTTTTCCAAGCCAGCGGGACTTGCCCGCTTTGCCGTGCGCTTCGTTCTCGTGCTCTACATTCCCTACCTGCCCGATGGTGGCCATGCATTCCACCGGCACGCGGCGAATTTCACCGGAGGGCAGCTTCAGCAGGGCGATTCCGCCTTCGCGCGAAACCAATTGGGCTTGCGCACCCGCCGAGCGCGCCATCTGCGCACCCTTGCCCGGACGCAGTTCAATATTGTGGACCACGGTGCCGGCTGGAATGTTCTTCAGAGGCAGCGCATTTCCGACCAGGATGTCAGCATCGGCGCCCGAATTCACGGTGCGGCCGACAGTCAATCCCACCGGACAAACAATGTACCGCTTCTCGCCATCGGCGTAATTGAGCAGCGCGATGCGCGCCGTCCGGTTCGGATCATACTCAATGGACGCAACCTTGGCGGGAATGCCGAACTTGTCGCGTTTGAAATCGATGGCTCGATAAGCCTTCTTGGCTCCGCCGCCGCGGAAACGCGACGAGATCAAACCCTCGCTGTTGCGTCCGCCGGAGCGCTTCTTACCCACCACCAGCGACTTTTCGGGAGTCTGCTTGGTGATTTCGTCACGGGAAACAACGCTCATGAAACGCCGGGATGGCGTCGTCGGATTGTAGCTCTTCATCGGCATGGGTTGATCGCTCCTACCTTATATCTCGGCGTACTCGGGAACCTTCTGCCCCGGCTTCAACCGGACATAGGCTTTCTTCCAATCCGAACGATAGCCGGAAAACTTTCCGCGACGCCGCAGTTTGCCGGTAATATTCACCGTGCGAACGTCGGCCACTTTTACTTTAAAAAGCTGCTCTACCGCGGCCTTCACCAAGGTCTTATTGGCAGCGGGTGCTACTTCAAAGCACAGCGTGCTCTCGCTATCTTTCTTGGCGACGCCCTTTTCAGTCACGATGGGACGCTTGATTACTTCGTAGATGGTCATTTTGCGAGCGCCTCCGAGAGTTTCTGCGCCGCCGCCTGCGAGAGCAGCACACCGGCATGGCCCAGCAGAGAATAAACGTCAACCTGTTTGGTCGAAACCAGCGTCACGCCTTTCAGATTGCGGGCGCCCAGCGCCAGGTTGCGATTCTCCCCGTTGTCAACCACCAAGACGGTCTTAGGAGCGCCCAATACATCGAGCACCGCGCGCATCGCCTTGGTCTTGTGATCGGCCAGCGCGAATTCGCTGACGACGCGCAGTTCGCCATCGCGCAACTTGGCCGACAGTGCCGACCGCAGCGCGCCCAGCATCATCTTGCGCGGCAGCTTATAGCTGTAGTCGCGCGGTTGCGGACCGTGTGTCGTTCCCCCGTGCCGCCACAATGGCGACCGGATAGAACCCATGCGCGCCCGGCCCGTACCTTTCTGCCGCCACAATTTCTTGCCGGAGCCCGACACTTCATGGCGCGTCTTGGTCTTGGCGTTTCCGCCCCGGCGCACAGCCTGCGAATGCCGCACGGCCTCATAAAGGAGGTCTTTGTTGAGTGGAGCATCGAAGACTTCGTCCGACAATTCAAGCGAACCTACAACGGCATTATTCAAATCGACAACGTCTACACTCGGCATGGCTACCTCTTCGCCCTTCTTACCAGCACATAGCCGCCATTGGGACCGGGCACCGCGCCCTTGATCACCAGCACGTTATCCTCGGCCACCACGTCCACCACTTCCAGATTTCGGATGGTCACTTGCTGGTCGCCCGAGTGACCAGCCATGCGGGTTCCCGGAAACACCCGCGAGGGAAAGCTCGAGGCTCCGATAGATCCAGGCGCGCGATTGAACATCGATCCGTGGCTGCCCGGACCACCCTTGAAGTGGTGCCGCTTGATGATGCTGGTGAAACCGCGTCCTTTGCTCACGCCGATCACGTCCACCTTGTCGGCGGGCTTGAACTGATCCACCAGTACACGATCGCCTTGTTTCAGGTCGTCGTCGCCGGGCCGCATGCGAACCTCGCGCAGAAACTTGACGCCATCGGCGCTGGCCTTTTTCAGATGTCCAGCCATCGGCTTGGTGGCGCGCGAAGCTTTCGCGAATTCGACCAGCCCGAGCTGAACCGCGTCGTAACCATCGGTGGTCGGGGTCTTGCGCTGCACCACCACGCAAGGTCCGGCCTTCAACAGCGTGACGGGAACAACCTGCCCGTCGGCGCGGAACACCTGGCTCATCCCGATCTTCTTGCCTAAAATCCCTGGGCTCATGAACACCTCTGGGAACACGAGGAATTCAAGGAATGCAGGGAATGGCATGCATTCCTCGTCTTCCTGGTATTCCTTGTATTCCTGAATTTCATTTCGTTACTTTCCACGACCGAATGCTTTGATTTCGACATCTACGCCCGCCGGCAGATCCAGCTTCATCAAGGCATCCACCGTATCCTGCGTCGGCTCCAGAATATCGAGCAGCCGCTTGTGCGTCCGAATTTCGAACTGTTCGCGCGACTTCTTATCCACGTGCGGCGACCTCAGCACGGTATAGCGATTCTTGATGGTTGGCAGCGGAATCGGTCCCGATGTCCGCGCCCCGGTCCGCTTGGCCGTTTCGGCAATCTCACTGGTTGATTGGTCCAGGATGCGGTGATCGTACGCCTTAAGGCGGATGCGAATGCGTTCTTGTAGGGCCATTATTTATTTCGCTTCTTTCAGTCGCGAAGAAGGAATACAGGGAACACCAGGAAGACGAGGAATGCCGAGCATTCCTTGTATTCCTTGTCTCCCTCGTATTCCGCCTTTATTCAATAATCTCCGTCACCGTTCCCGCGCCCACCGTCCGGCCACCTTCGCGGATCGCAAACCGCAATCCCTTGTCCATGGCCACCGGCGTAATCATCACGTCCGTGGTCCGGAAATAAAACTGCGGCCGGTATCCCTTGAAGAACGGCGTATGCCGCCCGCCCTCTTCCTTGGTCAGCACCACGATCTCGCCCTTGAACTTCTTATGCGGCTTGATCGATCCCGGCTTCGCAATCACCTGCCCGCGCTCCACGTCGTCTTTCTCAATTCCGCGCAGCAGCAATCCGACGTTGTCTCCCGCGCGCCCTTCATCCAACAGCTTCTTGAACATTTCCACGCCCGTGACCACCGTCTTGCGCGTGTCCTTGAAGCCCACAATCTCCATTTCCTCGCCGACCTTGCAGATCCCCTTCTCGATGCGCCCCGTCACCACCGTGCCGCGGCCCTGAATCGAGAAAATGTCTTCCACCGGCATCAGGAACGGCTTGTCGATATCGCGAGCCGGCATTGGGACATACTCGTCCACCTTCGCCATCAGCTCGTCCACCGACTTTTCCCACTTCTCTTCCCCGTTCAATGCTCCGAGCGCGCTCACCCGCACCACCGGCAGATCGTCGCCCGGGAACTCATACTTGCTCAGCAGCTCGCGAACTTCCAGCTCCACCAGTTCCAGCAGCTCCGGATCGTCCACCATGTCCACTTTATTCAGCGCAACAACAATCGAAGGCACGCCCACCTGGCGAGCCAGCAGGATATGCTCGCGCGTTTGCGGCATCGGACCATCGGTGGCCGCAACCACCAGAATCGCGCCATCCATCTGCGCCGCTCCGGTGATCATGTTCTTGATGTAGTCGGCATGGCCCGGGCAATCCACGTGCGCGTAATGCCGATTGGCCGTCTCATACTCCACGTGCGCCACCGCGATCGTGATACCACGCGCCTTTTCTTCCGGCGCATTGTCGATCGAATCGAACGAGCGGAACTTGTTTTTCGGGTTGTGCTTGGACAATACCTTGGTGATCGCCGCCGTCAACGTGGTCTTGCCATGATCGATGTGCCCGATCGTCCCGATATTCACATGCGGCTTGCTGCGGTCAAATTTTTCCTTCGCCATGGTCAAATTTTTCCTTCGCCATGTCAGAACCTTATCTCAGAGCCTCTCGTCGTAAACCTCGTCGTAAACCTCGTCGTAAACCTCAATGAAGAAGTGGAGCCGTTGACCGGGATTGAACCGGTGACCTCGTCCTTACCAAGGACGCGCTCTACCAGCTGAGCTACAACGGCCGAAACCTTTTCTGGTGGACAGGGGAGGATTCGAACCTCCGTAGCTCGCAAGGAGCGGCAGATTTACAGTCTGCTGCCATTAACCGCTCGGCCACCTGTCCAAACAATCTACACCATTGAGAAACCAAAAGAACCATTGTCAATCTCGTGAGGTCTTGAGCCCGTTGTGCCAATTTTGTGCCAATCGACTGCGGACACCCCAGCACCGACTCAACAGTGTGAGACGCTTCCAAGTATATCGCGATCTTGGGGCGCGATGCCACAGCAGACTGCTCAATACTACAAGGAGTGGAGATGGTGTAAGACATCCACCAAGACATACAGACAAAACAGCAGCTCGCCCGCCGCAAGAACCGACGAAACAACAGCCGACGGTTCAGCTTTGGAATTCTTCAGAGCAACCCACAGAGAGGCAATTAGCAAAGAAGTCGCTATCAACCAGATGACCAAATCCGGAATGTGGTTGAACGATTTCGTCTGGGCGAGCCAAACGCCGAATAACGACAAGGCGGT
>JBEKLB010000625.1:0-3213 GCA_050010415.1 Bryobacteraceae bacterium
CGGAACGCCGTGAATCTTCGTGCCGGCCGGCAGCTCGATCGGGCTGCGATAGTGGAACACATGGGCAAACTTCACGCTGTAATGTACGAACCACAATAACGGCTCAATACTGCCGTCGGGCAATTCGGCTGTGATTTGAAAAGCCGCGTCTTCAGGCACCTTTGTTGGGAACAAGCCGTCAAGCAAGAAATCCTTGCGCAGTTGGAACTCTCCGTCTACCCCGACGAGCCCGTGCGATGGAATCGGCCAACTGGCTTGATCGAATTTTGGCTCCGGCGGCAAATCCTTGGCTTCGCCCTCCGGCACTCCTCCGCCCACCCAGCTGGTGATGAGCTCGAGCTGCTCGGGCGTAAGCGCCTGGTCGTTACTGAAATCGCCGAATCCTTTCACCGCGCCCCAGGGGGGCATGCGGCGCTCCAGCACTTCCTCTTTGATGGCGACGGCCCAGGGGCGCGCTTCGGCATAGGTCATCAGCGAGAAAGCCTGGCCGCCTTCGTGATGGCAGGAGGCGCAGCGTTCGTATACGATGCGGGAAATCTCGCGATCCCAGGTGATGGCGGTGGTGATGATGTCGTGAGCGGGCGCAGCGGCGGCGGTAAGGAGAAAAAGGCCGGCGATGAGGGTCCAACGGCGCCCCATGCCGTTATGATACAACGCCAGTATGTGGATGACGCGGCGTTCCTGTCTGCTTGCGCTGGGCGCGGCGAGCTTGTTGTTCGGCCAGGGCGAGCATCCGGTTACAGGCCGGCAGATCGCGGGCGTGATGGGGGTGCAGGGCGCGGACTGGTTGAACCGGCCTGAACGGGAGAAGGAAGAGAATCCGGAAGGCGCGCTGGATGCGCTGGCGCTCAAACCGGGGATGGTTGTGGCGGACGTCGGCGCAGGCACGGGGTATATGTCGCTGCGGATGGCGAAGCGAGTGGGGCCAACCGGCAAGGTCTACTCGAACGATCTTCAGCCGGAGATGCTGCGGCGGTTGCGCGAGAATGCGGCCAAGGCGGGCATCACGAATATTGAGACGGTGCAGGGCGAGGAAGCCGATCCGAAGCTTCCGGCGGGACGGATGGATCTGGTGCTGCTGGTGGACGTTTATCACGAGTTTTCGAAGCCGCGCGAGATGATCGACAAAATCCGCGAGTCGTTGAAGCCCACCGGGCGGCTGGTGCTGCTCGAATATCGCAAGGAAGATCCGAAAGTGCCGATTCGCGAAGAACACAAGATGACCGTGGCGGAAGTGAAGGCGGAGCTGGAGCCGCAGGGGCTGGTGCTGAGCCAGGTGATTGAGACGCTGCCGCGGCAGCACATATTGATCCTGACGAAGGCGTCGGCTAACTAACTCTTGCAGGCGCTTGAGCGCTCCGTCGTGCGAATTGCCCCGCGCCGCCAAAGACCTTGGACGCGCCGGATGAGATAAAATAGCCGAGCCACCCGCAGTTTTGCATGCAGAGTGGCGCTAGCATATAACTTTGACGCTCTCGCAAGAATTATGATTGTCAAACTCAATCACCTCCAAGGCAAAGCGGCAGCTACCAGCGCCCAAGATGTAATTGGAACCATGTACACGCTATTGGAGGAAGGTCACATTGAGAAGTCCCAGTTTGCCCGCCTCCAAATAGAGCTGGATTGGATTCAATACAAGCAGAACTTCCGCGAAGTGGTAATCGCCACCCACGGCTATAACCAACAAGGCAAACAAGTTCCGATCATGGACGTGCATGTGGACACACGGCAGGTGGTGCCGGGCTGCCTGCGTGCCGCGCTGCTGCGCGCCCTAGCCCACAGCAATGCGCCGGAACCCCAGAATCAGGATCGGCTACCGCTGGAACAGTTCCAATCCATGAAGTCGAGCATCGTGTGGGACTTCAACAGGCTCTATTGGACCAGGTTGCACGATTGGGAGGCTGCGACCGGCAAGGGTTACGAGCAGGCGCTGCCGGGCGGCGCCTCCGATGGGCACAATCCGGAGGCCATCGCCGATAGCGTGGCAGATTTCTGGACCTTGTTGAAGGATCTGGAATCTAAGAATCAGCTACCCCCGGAAATCTATCTGCTCGAAATCGGCGTGGGGACGGGAACGCGCTGCGGCATGTGGCTCACCAAGTTCAAAACCGTGGATCAGGAGCGCGGAACCGACTATTATCCGAAGCTGCGGGTCCTGCTGGGCGATTATTCTCTGGCGACTCTGGACATGTCCAAGCCCGCGGTGGAGGATCACGCCGACCTGTGCAGCTTCCTGGTGCTGGACGCGATGAATCCGCTGAAGACGCTGTCATTCCTGCGGCACAAGATCATGCAGGTACACACCACCAACGTTTACGACAACCTGCCGGACGAAGAAGTGGTGCGGCGCGACGGCAAACTCTATTTCGTGCAGGTGCGCGCTTATCTTCCCATGGCCGACGTGGTGCGGCTGGGGACAGAGTACGAGATTCCGCCCGACAAGCTGCGCTCCACGGTGAACCGCTTGTTATCGGGCAGTACCGAGTTTCTGGGCGATCCGGCGCGCGGCGTTGCATTTTGGATGGACCTTTGGAGCGCCATCCGTCTGGAAGAGCGGCTGGTGCTGGTGGAGGATCTTCCCGACTTTCCTTTTCCGCAAGGCCTGGACGCAACCAAGGTGGAGGACATCCTCAAGGAAGCGCCCAGCGATTTTCGTTTTCATCTGAGCTCGGGAGCGCTATCGAGCTTTCTGAACACGCTTCCGCTGCTGCATCCGCGCGGATATCTGCAAGTGCAGGATATTTTCGTGACCGATCTGGATCAGTACCGGCTGGGCTTTTACGGTCCAGGAAAACTGGATGGTTCGCTGCTGAATTGGGTCAATGGTGCTTTACTAAAAGAGGTGGCGGAGCGCGCCGGATACAACGTGCGTTTCGCTCCGTTCCAATACCGCAAAGGATCGCGCACTTCCGTTCTCTATACAACCCGACGAGATTAAATGAATCCCACTCTCCCTATTACGATGGTCGGCAGCTACGCCATGCCGGGCTGGCTGGAGCGCCTGAAGACTGAATATTTTGCCCGGCGAATCAGCCGTCACGATCTGGACGAGATCTATGATGCCTCTGCCAAAGCAGCGATTAAGGACCAGGAAATTGCTGGATTAGACATCGTCACCGACGGCGAGCCGCGCCGCGACAACATGGTGGATTACTTCGTGGAACGGTTGCCGGGAGTACAGATTGACCGGTCTTCCAAGAAGTTCTATTACGA
>JBEKLB010000626.1:0-3210 GCA_050010415.1 Bryobacteraceae bacterium
CGCCGAAGGCGCCGCTCAGCCCACCCGCCTTCATCACTCCGCGGATGGTGAACACCTTCCGGCCCTGCATGGTGGTCATGGGAACCTTGCTGCCCAGGCTCAAGTGATTGGCCCGTGCGTACGTGTCGCTAACCATCAGCGAATCCGGCTCCGCGATGAAGAAGAGCGGATCGTCGATGAGATCGTCGTTCGACCCCAGATCATAGTCCCGCAGGCTGCCGTCGCCCGCCATATCCACACCCAGGATCAGAAGATTGCCCTGTCCGGGAACGCCATTGTTGACCACGGCTTCAATCACGGGCGCCGCGACGCGCACCTCCGGCACGGCTTCCACGCGATCCAGAACATTTTCATCGAATCCCGTCTCTCCGGCCGAGATCTGCAACTGCGCCGATCCCGCGATGCGATCCACGGTCTGGTGAAACGCATACACCACGGATTGATTTGCCGTGTGGATGCCGACAAACACGGCCACACCGAGCACGATTCCCGCGATGGTCAGCAGCCAGCGCGGCAAATGCTGGCGGACGTAGGGCCAGCTAATGAGTTTGAGCAGAATCATGAGCGGTTATGGCGGCTTTGCCCGCGCGATCTTCTTCAATGCGGCCGTCGCGCAGGGCCACCAGGCGGGGGCAACTTTCCGCCACGTGAATATCGTGCGTCACAATCAGGACCGTGGAGCCCAGCCGCTCATGCAGATCGCGAATGAGCGCCAGAATTTCGGCGCCGGTATGGGTGTCGAGGTTGCCAGTGGGCTCATCCGCTAACAGAACCGGCGGATAGACCGACAGCGCGCGGGCAATGGCGCAGCGCTGGCGTTCGCCTCCCGAAAGCTCGTCCGGTAGGTGCTCACGGCGCGCGGACAAGCCGACCAGGTTCAACAGCCCGCTCGATCGTTCTTCGATTTTCTTCTTCGGCCAGCCGCGCAGATGCAGTGGAATGGCCACGTTTTCGACGCAACTCAGGGTGGGCAACAAATTGAAGAACTGGAAAATGAACCCAACCTTGTCGCGGCGCAAGCGCGTCAATTCATCGTCGGAGAGCCCGCTCAGCCTGCGGCCATCGATTTCGATTTCACCCGTTGACGCGGTATCCAATCCGCCGATCAAATTCAGGAGCGTCGATTTCCCCGAGCCGGACGGCCCGACGATGGACACCATCTCGCCGCGCTCGATGCACAGATCCACATTTTCCAGTGCCGTGACGGTGCTCTTGCCTTGGAATATTTTGCCGACGTTGGAGAGCGAGATCACCCTCCTGCTATGATGACCGAAAATCAATGCGTATCGGGATTGACGCTGGTGGAACGTTCACCGACTTTATTGTGGTTCACGATGGCGGCGCGCTGGAGACCTTTAAATTGCGGTCAAACCCGCGGTCTCCGGCTAGTGTAATTCTGGCCGGCCTGGCTCAGGCCACGGGCCAGCGCCGCGCGGAGGTGATTCACGGATCTACCGTCGCCACCAACGCGCTGCTGGAGCGCAAGGGCGCGCGAACCGCGCTGGTGACTACGGCGGGTTTCGAAGACGTGATCCATATCGGCCGCCAGAATCGCGCCGAGCTTTACAACCTGACGCCGCAGCTGCCAGCGCCGATCATCCCCCGGACCCTTTGTTTCGGCGTCCGCGAGCGAGCTTACTTCGATGGCGTCATCGGTCACTCGCCTTCCCACGCCGAAATTGCGCGCTTGAAGACCCGCCTGCGCCGTGCCCGGGTTCAATCCATCGCCATCTGCTTTCTGCACGCCTATCGCAATCCCGAGAACGAGAAGCGCGTGGCGGCGGTGCTCCAAGGCGCGGGCTACCTGTGTACGTCTCACGATGTCTGCCCTGAGTTTCGCGAGTACGAACGTTCTTCCACCACGCTGATCAACGCCTACGTCGGTCCGCTCATGGACAAATATCTGGCCGAGCTGGAGGGCGCCAGCCGCCATCGCGTCGCGATCATGCAATCGAACGGCGGATTTATGTCCACCAGGGAAGCGCGCCGGCATACGGTTCGCACGGTGCTGTCGGGACCCGCCGGAGGCGTGGTAGGAGCGCTGGAAGTAGCCAAGCTCTCGGGCTTCTCGCGCATTCTGGGCTTCGATATGGGCGGCACGTCTACCGATGTCAGCCTGTGCGACGGCCAGCCGCGCGAAACGCTGGATGCTTCCATCGACGGCTTTCCGGTGCGGGTGCCGATGCTCGATATTCACACGGTGGGCGCGGGCGGCGGCTCCATCGCTCGCATGGATGAAGGCGGGTTGCTGCGTGTCGGGCCGGAGAGCGCGGGCGCCGACCCTGGACCGGCTTGCTACGGCAAAGGCGGCCAACCCACGGTAACGGACGCGCACGTCGTGCTGGGGCGCATCGCGGCGGACCAATTGATCGGCGGGGAAATGCAGCTGGATACCGCGCGGGCAGCCACGGCCGTCGATTCCCTCGCGCGTCAGCTTGGTATCAGCCGCGTTCGAGCGGGGCAGGGCATTGTGCGCGTGGCCAATGCCAATATGGAGCGGGCCATTCGTCTGGTCTCCGTGGAACGCGGTCACGATCCGCGGGACTTCGCGCTGGTGGCCTTCGGCGGCTGTGGCGGGCTGCACGCTTGTGAGATGGCACGCGAGTTGGGCATTCAGACGGTTCTGGTTCCCGAATACGCGGGCGCGCTCTCCGCGCTCGGCATGTTGCTCGCGAGCCAAATGCGCGACCATGCGGCCGGTGTGTTGAACCGTACGGATTTCGAGCGCGAATTCTTGCGGCTGGAGCGGACGGCGCGCAGAGAACTACCGGGCGCTGACCTGATCCGCTCCGCCGATATTCGCTACGTAGGCCAGAGTTATGAGCTTACGGTGCCCTGGGACGCAGCCCATCCCGGCGCGCCTTTTCATCGCGAACACCAGCGCGTGTACGGTTATTCGAATCCCGAGCGCGCTATCGAAATCGTGACCGTTCGCGTCCGAGCCCGCGTGAATGTGGACAAGCCGAACCTGGTCTCGAAACGCCCGCCGTCGCATAGCTCGCTCAAACCCACGATCCGGCGCATTCACTCCGCTGGCGCCTGGCGCGATACTCCCGTCTTTCCGCGTTCCAACCTTTCTTCCAAAGCGCTCCGAGGTCCGGCGCTGGTCCTCGATTACGGATCCACCACGCTGATCCCGCCCGGCTGGAGCTTCTCGATGGATAAGTTCGGTAACTTGAAGATAAGTTCGGTAACTTGAAGATAAGTTCG
>JBEKLB010000627.1:0-3209 GCA_050010415.1 Bryobacteraceae bacterium
GGGAGTGAAGAGCGGTTCCTCCACCGAAACCTATGCCGCGGTGGAGCTGTACGTGAACAATTGGCGCTGGGCGGGCGTGCCGTTCTATATCCGCACCGGCAAGCACCTGGCGCGCCAGGCATCGGAAGTTCGCGTGCACTTCAAACGCACGCCGCAGGCGCTTTTTTCCAGCACCCCTTATGAGCAATTGGGTCCGAACGTGATCACACTGCGCATCCAGCCGGACGACGGGATCAGCATCGCCTTCGACGTCAAACGCCCCGGCAATCAGATGCGAGCGCTCACCATCGATGCGAATTTCTCCTATGAAGCCGCCTTCGGCTCCAAGGGGCCGCCGGCTTATGAAACGCTCTTGCTCGATTCCATGCGCGGCGACGCAACGCTTTTCACCCGTCACGACGAAGTGGAGTCTGAGTGGCGGATTATCACTCCCATCGAAGAAGCCTGGGCGCAACTGCCGCCTCCTAAGTTCCCCAACTACGCCGCCGGATCCGAGGGGCCGGCGGAAGCGGACGCGCTCATCTTTTCAGACCAACCAGGCGCGCTCCGCGCATGGCGAAAGCTGGCCAAGTAACGGCTGCATTCGCGTAACGTTGATAAGATGGTTGCCGATCGACATGAAAATCTCGGCCACTCTTCTGCTATTGATGTCTTCCATTGCCTGGTCTGCTCCCGGCAAGGGAGCGCTGGACAAAGCAACCCTCGAAAAATATCTGCGTCACGTCGAACTCTTTCGCGGCGACGTGATGTTTCAGATCGACGATGCGAAGCCTTCTAAGTATTTGCCAGGCTTCTCTGAGGTGCTGGTGCACCTCATTTTCAATTCCGCGGAGAAGGACGAGCTGTTCTACATTTCCGCGGATGGCCAGACCATCATCCGGGGTGACGTTTTCAATCTCGGCAAGTCTCCATTTCAATCCAATCTGGACCGGCTGACGCTCGCCGATCAGCCCAGCTTCGGCCCGGCCGATGCGCCCGTCACCATCGTTGAGTTTGGCGATTTTGAGTGTCCCGATTGCAAGATGGAAGCGCCCGTCCTGCGGCACGATCTCACCGATGCGTTCGGTGGGAAGGTGCGGGTGTATTTCAAGAATTATCCGCTGGAATCCGTCCATCCCTGGGCTCGCGCGGCAGCCATCGCCGGGCGCTGCGTTTATCACCAGGGAGAAGCCGGCTTCTGGAAATTCTACGATTGGATCTACGAGAACCAGGATCAGATCACTGTCGACACTCTCAACCAGAAGGCGCTGGCGTGGGCCGGTGAGAACGGTCTGGATACGGTAAAACTCGGCCAGTGCGTCGACACAAAAGCCACCGAGCCGGAAGTGAATCGGAGTATCGCGGAGGGCCAGGCGCTGGGCGTGGGAGGAACACCGACGTTGTTCATCAATGGCCGTAAGATCGGCGGATTGATGTGGCCCGATCTTCAACTGGTGATCAACAAGGAGCTGGAGTTCGTCTCAGCGAGTCGATGACGTGATCTGGCGCAACGGCGCCGGCATATCGGCCAGTACGTAGGCCATCACCGCCATGGCCGCGATGTTGGCGCGCAGGTCTTCGATCTTCACTTTGTCAGTAGTATCGGCGCGCGAATGATGCCAATCGAAATAATGCGTGCCCACGGTGCGCAGCGCGAGCCCCGGAACGCCGTCAATCATGATAGGCGCGATGTCGGCGCCACCACCGCCCGGTTGGATAGACCCGGCGTCGATGCGGTCCAGCAATGTTCCGATTTCGCGTACGCGTCCCAGCACCGCTTGCAGATCGCCGTTGGCGCTGAGGCCGAAGCCGGTGGGCTTTTCGGCGCCGCCGTCCATCTCAATGGCGGCCACGTGATTCTTGACAGTGGCGCCCGCCCAGGCGCGGTATGCCTCGCCGCCCGCTCCGCCGTTCTCTTCGTTGGTCCAGAACACTACGCGCAGCGTCCGGCGGGGCGTGAGTCCAAGCGCGTGAATGATGTGCGCGGCTTCGAGCGCCGTAATGCATCCGGTGCCGTCGTCCTGCGCGCCCGCTCCCACATCCCAGGAATCCAGATGTCCGCCGATGACTACGATTTCGTCCGGCCGCTCGCGTCCCGGGATTTCGCCGATGACATTGGCCGAATCGGCGTCGGGCAGCGTGTGCGCTTCCATCTCCAGATGCGCCACCACCGGAGTGCCCGTGTCCACCAGGCGTTGGATCAGCAACGCGTCTTCGATGGTGACGGCGGCGGCTGGTATCTTCGGAAAACCTTCGGAGTATTCGAGCGCACCGGTGTGGGGCGATTGCAGACTGAGAGGAGTGACCGAGCGCACCAGCGCCGCAACCGCGCCCAGACGCGCGGCTCTCGAAGGTCCGGTGGTTCGATAAGCCACCGTGCGGTTGTAGCCTTCATAAGGAACGTTGAACAGAACGATCTTGCCTTCAATCGTGGCGCGGCTCCTGTGATCCAGATCCTCGAAGCTCGCCACCGGCACCACTTCGGCCGTAATCCCTCGCTTGGGCGTCGCAATGCTTCCGCCCAGGCCAAGAATGGTGAGCGGTCTGTTTACCGGTTCGAGCAGCGCTGCACTTTCGTTGCCCCGCACCCAATGGGGAACTTTGACGCGCGGCGTAACCACGTTCGTCAACCCGTCGGCCTTCATCTGCGCGGCGGCCCAAGTGACAGCCTTCTCCAGCCCAGGGGAACCGCTCAAGCGATTCCCAATACGGTCGCAGAGATACGCCAGCTTGTCCATGCCGCCTTGATCGGACAGCGACGCGTCGATGAGTTTGGAAGCCGGATCGCGGTATTGTTCGGTGAGCGTACCCGCGTTCTGCGCGAAAAGAGAAGCCGCGAGCGCGGAGCCGGCCACGAATACAATTCTGCCCTTGTTCATCACGCGCCAGCTTATCATGCGCTCTCCCCACTCATGAATCGAAAGCCATGTTCCTGCATGATGCGGCGGGCCTCGCCGGCAACCTCCGGCAAAACATAAAAGAAGGCGCCCACGCGCTCGCTGCGAAAGATCACGCCGCCCGAGTACTTGTCGGGTTCGACGGCATAATCCACGCCCGATTCAGTGAAAGCCGATTCCAGCCGCAAAGCCTCCTGCAGTTTCTTGGCGATGTAGACCAGATCCATTTCTCGATCTTGGAAGAAATCGGGTTCGCGGCGCATGGGCGCTGAGGGTTAGTAAGTACTAAGAAGGTTCAAACCTCAGACGCCTCGTACCCGGGCCGAAAACATT
>JBEKLB010000628.1:0-3199 GCA_050010415.1 Bryobacteraceae bacterium
CCAACTAATTCCAAAATGCCCATGGAGGGACCGCTGCCTCTAGCTGTCCAGTCAAGCGAATCTCTGTACCCCGTTCTCCTGCGCCGGAAAACAGCACTGCCGAAACTCCCACATTTCTTGCCAATTCAAAACATCCAGAGTAAGCTTTCACCGAAATCTCCTTGGAGGCCGCAGATGCGCCTGCCATTCACTCCGCATGCCGTCCCTCGGCTAGTTCTACTCACCTTCGCAATCTCAACCCCGCGCGTTTTCGCCCAGGACATCTTTGTAACGCCCGTGCCCAACGTGCCCTTCTCCGCAGTCGTCACTGTAGAGCGTTCGCGTCCTCAGCCCGATGGCACGACGTTCAACTTGAAGACCATCCGCAACATTGGCCGCGACAGCCGCGGCCGCATTCACAACGAATCGAGGGCGCTGGTGCCCGCCTCCAGCTCCCAGACCCCACCGCTCGTGCGCATTCATTTGTATGACCCGAAGAACCGGATATCCACGTATCTCAATCCCCAGAAACGAATCTTCTGGACAGAAACCGTCCACCACCCCCCTTCAACCGAGCCGCCTACGGTTCGCTATGCCTCACCCAACGGCGATGGTCTCTCGCAGAATGAGTTCTCCAAAGAAGAAGACTTGGGAGTTCATGACGTGGAGGGCGTGCAGGTGCGCGGAGTCCGCGAGACTCAAACCATCGCGGCCGAAGACAACAGCTCAGGCAAGGAGATCGTCGTCACCGACGAATTCTGGTACTCGCAGGACCTTCGGATCAACCTGGTAGTCAAGCACACCGATCCACGCACCGGAACCGTCACTCTGACTGTTTCTCACATCGCCCGCACCGAGCCCGATCCAGCTTTCTTCGAGATTCCGGACGGCTATAAGATCGCGGAGACTCAATAAGCACCTAACCCGCAGGGATTTGTTTGTCCACCGTTACTCAAGGTTGAATGGTGACAAGAGCCGCGCTCACCGCCGGAAGCGTGACCGTGTATACGCCGCTGGAGGCGGCGTTGCTTTCGGAATACGCCGTCCCTTGCAGAGTTCCGTCCGCGCTGCCATCGAAGGTTTGCCCGCCTAGCATCACGCCCGCGGTCGAAGAATAAGAGGGAGCGGTCATCCGAGTGACACTGGCTGGTCCATATCCGCTGAGGGAGATCGAAACCGGCCCGCTAGCGGTTTCGTCTTTGTTCAGCAGCAGCAGCCGAATCGTGCGGTTGGCATCGATGGTCGCCCAGGCCTTAATGTTCCCTTGCGTAGTGAGAGTCACCGGCAACAACTGTGCATTGTTCTGGACCGCTTGCGCAAAAAGCAGGAGTCCGTAATACAGAGGGTTGATGTCCCGCACGGAGTAGGTCCTTACTCCACCCTTACCAATGGTAGAGGTGAAATCGAAGGGCGCGTAGGGGTTCACGGTATAAGGATTTCCCGGAGCGAAAAAGTTTACCCCGCTCACACCAACATTCGCGTAAGCGAAAGAAATATCCATGGCCCACAGTGCGGAACTGAAACTGTTGGTCACCCCGAGCTGACCGCCGCAACTGATCGAATTCAGTTCGCCAATCCGGAAGGGAATTCCAGCGGCTTGTGCCGCAGTCATGTATTGCGAAATCTCCACCGGGCCCGTGAAGGGTTGCATATCTCCGTCTACTGCTGCCTCGGTCAGCAGGTAATCGGAGGGCTCCGTCGAGCCGTTGCAAACTCCTCCTGGATAATGATGAACTGTAACGAAGGCCAGTTGCGAAGCCTGCCCGGCAACGAACGAATTCAGATTGTTCATGAATCCGGGCGTCAGGCCCGCCCACACCGGCGCCTCTAACTTCACCCCGTCTGAGGCCGCTAGAATGGCTGGCGCGAACTTCTGGTAATCCGCCAGATATTCGCTGTAATCCCATGTCGCCGACCGCTGACCATTTGCTCCATAGAGATCGGGCTCGTTTCCCAGTTCGATAGCTTTAAACGCCTTGTGCGGCAGCCCAGCCACCAACTGCTGCGTCTCCGTCACGGCCGTCGTGACGTCATCGTCCAAAAAGTCGACGCCCACCATGTACTGCGCGCCGACATCGGCGTTGAGCTGCGAGAGCGCGGCCAGCCGCGGCGCCGCGAATAAGTCTGTGGGATCCGATCCTTCGGTCAATTCACGAATCAGGATCGGAGCGTTGGCGTACCGCGTTAGGTTCTTCAGCAGCTTTTCGTAAATCGGATTCATGTTGCTCGCCGAGGTGCCTATCATCGAGAACACGTCTCCCATCACATGTCCTAAACCCAAAAAGTTCGGTGAAATCGGCTGAGTGGTTGCGACTGGATCAATTTGGACTTCTGCGATGGTAGGCACCGCCGATACCGTGACGGTGGCGCTTTGCTGCGTCGATCCCGCTGAATTGGTTGCGGTAAGCGTGTAGGTAGTCGTCGCCGACGGCGTCACTACAATCGACGACGACGATGCTGCCAACGTTGCTGTCACATTGTTTATCTGAATGCTGGTTGTTCCGCTGGTCTGCCATGTCAGCGTGGCGCTTTGCCCGGAGGTAATGGCCGCCGGACTTGCAACAAATCTCCCGATTTTAGGGCTGGTTTGCGGCGCAGGTGTTGGAGCCCCAGGAGCAGTGGGAGAAGTAGGATTTTTAGCAGAAGTCGCACCAGCAGAGCTGAACCCGTTGCAGCCACTAAGAGCAATGGCAAGCAACAGCAGCAGGCTCATTTCCGCCAGTAGTCCCGCTTTCGTATGGGACAGGCCCACTTCGCTGAGGTCTCCTTGAACTTGAGAAGTGGGACGATCCTAAACCGGTGCTGCCCGGTGCGGACAGTAACGAAGGGTCGGGGTACTGAAGACCAGATCGATGCGAGGACGATGTACCGGAGATCGATCCGATGCAGTCCCTGCGTAACTCACAGCCTCCGTTAATCGGCGACGAGGAACCGCATCATTGGCATTCCGCGTAGCAAGTGTTTACCATGTCAGCCGATGCCCCGCGAGACCCTAGTCGATTCCCGCCAGGAAATTCTGCGCACCGCCGCACGCCTGTTTCAGCAGCGTGGTTACGACGCTACTTCCATGAACGATGTCGCCGGAGCGCTCAAGCTGAGCAAGGGCGGCCTCTACCATCACTTTCAGAGTAAAGACGAAATTCTATTCGAGATCATGAACCACGCCATGGATATCACCGAGGAGCGCGTGCTCAATCCGGTTCGAACCATCCCCGATCCC
>JBEKLB010000629.1:0-3198 GCA_050010415.1 Bryobacteraceae bacterium
CGGGCCGTGCGGATTTGCCGTACCCCTCTTGCAGATATGGTCTCCCACCCACGATCAAATCCTCAACAGTGTAAAAGCCAGCGCCTAGGATCAAATAAAGGGGCTTTGCGTCAGCTACGAGGGTCGCTGTAGCACCGTTTAGTAGTCTAACTTCAAACGCTTCCATCAGGATTCCCCCTTGGCACGAGTGCTGTCCCCGGCGGCGCAGGAGCTTGACGCTAGGTCACACTTGGGTTGCCACCGAAATGTCACATCTTCGTAAACAATCACGTGACATTTCTTTCGCGACCTTCGCGACTAGCGGTGTGGCCACGGCATGTACGCGGGGAGACCAACCTCCGTCACGTTTCACCACTGACGACGAGTCAATCCTGTAGACCAAAGTCCTGATAAACGCCGTTACCGGACATGTGAAGTTCTAGGACGGCACTTGTCCCGTAACGTGACTACATAGGAGTTGGCTTGGTATACAGCGCTAGACTGAAGCCGTTACGGCTTGCTCTCCAAGAGTCTTGTAGTCGGTGTACCCGGCCGCCCCGCCGCCATAGAAAGTGGACCGGTCGTAGGCGTTGAGCGGTTGCCCCTCTTTAATTCGCCATACAAGATCCGGATTTGCGATGTACAGACGACCAAACGCAATCGCGTCTGCCTGCTTGTTTTTGATGACCAATGCGGCGCTTTCCGGGCTGTATGCGGCTGCCGAAAGGAGTGGCCCGTGGAACATATCGCGGAAGAGCGCCGCGTTATCTAGCGCGTCCTCGTGTAGTTCGTCCGTTAAGCCCATCTCGGAACCTTTGGCTTCGATCAGGTGCAGATAGGCAATCGGGTGCTTATCGAGTTCCCGAATCGCAAATGTGAACAGCTCGAGTGGGTTGCTGTCACGGATGCCGCCGTACTGACCGAATGGAGATAGGCGCACGCCCACTCGATCCGGCCCGATCGCAGCCGCAACTTCCGTGACGATATCCAGCAGGAATCGAACTCGATTTTCTTTGGATCCGCCGTAGGCATCGGTGCGCTGGTTCGTCCCGTCTTCCAGGAACTCCTCGATCAAGTGGCTGTTTGCGCCTTGCAGTTCCACTCCATCGAAGCCAGCTTCGATCGCGTTGAGGGCGGCCTGCCGGAAGGTTCCGACAATTTCGGGAATTTCCGTGCTTTCCAAAGCCCGAGGTATCTCAATGGGCACTTGCTTGAAGTCCTTTGTATACCCCGGAAGATTGGGAGGTATCGCCGAAGGTGCAACGGGAAGGGATCCAGCCGGCAACAGCGACGAGTGCGTGTTTCGACCGCAGTGTTGGATCTGCATGAACATGCGACCACCACGCGCGTGCACAGCGTTTGTTACGCCTCGCCACCCGGCAATCTGTTCGGTTGTATAGATCCCTGGAGAACTTGGATAGCCCTGCGCCTGAGGACTGACGGCAACCCCCTCCGAAATAATGAGTCCGGCAGAGGAACGCTGCGCGTAGTACTCAGCGTTCAATGCGGTGGGAGCGTTTCCCGCGCCCGCGCGCATTCGCGTGAGCGGTGCCATCACAATTCGATTCGGAAGTTCGATCGCGCCCAGCCGTAAAGGGGTGAAGAGCACGTCTTTGGACATGTGCGCTGCTCCTGGTCATCGTGCTTTCATCCGCTTCTCATAGGCTCGCGGTAAGAACCACTAATTGAGACTGACTTCGGCCATGTCAATGGCCACAAGCAGAGGCTCCTTCACAAGCTGATAGTCGCCTTCGTACGCATAAATCCGGCGCTTTGTCGGAACGATGATGCCGTCCACATCGCGATAGTTCGAGGCATAGTTCAAACCTGTAGCCCCGCCGAGAATGTCAACCGTGTAGTCGTGCCTGCGCAGCAAACCATCCGGCCCAAAGCACGAGATCTGTTCGCGGCTATGACTTTTCACACTGTCCGGAAAGGTCACCTTTAATCGCCGCCACGTTTCTCCTTCAACCCGAATAGACGAAAGCTCCTCGGTCACGAATCCTTCATGTGTGTAAAGAAAGGGAGTATTGAGATATGTCCACAATGCTTCGCCACAAAAGTAAGCTACGTGGATGTCGTCCCACGGCGTTTCTCTTTGTTGCCCCTGAAAGGACTTCTCCGGGTCATTGCGGGCTTCGATCAACGTGCCATCCATCTTCTCGACGACGATACGAGCCGGATCGAAGATGGAGCGCTTATCCTGGCCGGGGAAGTCTGTGGTGAGCCGCTCATTTTTGGTCTCAATCGTCATGACAACGTTTTTGAGAGCGTCACCCTTACTCTTGACGAACCAAATCGCTCCAGTTATAGATGCGGCGACTCTTATCGATTTCACTTTGTTCCAACGCTCAAGCCCACCGTGCGCCTTCACCGCAAGATCCAATAGGTTACTCACTGAGACTCCTTGCAAGGATTCAAAAATGTTGCATCTACATCATTAACAGAATCACTGGCTGTAAACTCTACCGGGAACGCGGTATGCAGAAGCGCCTGTGGCGAGGTCCGCCGTAATCCTTCTCTGCCAACATTGGCGGCCACGCCGGCGGCCTTATTCGGAGGACTGGATAGCTGGAACACCGAAGGGTTTACTCAGGCCAAAGCGAGGCCGACGTCGTTATGACATCAACCGGACATGTGAAATTCAATCGAAAAAACAGATGTCCGGTAACGCGACTTATCAGAGTTGGGAGGGTGTCGGTGTAGCATGGGACGCGGAAAGGTAATAACTACGCTAGCTAACCCAAGCGATGTATCACTCACCCGGAAAGCGGAACAAGCCAGCCAATAGACACGCGCCAATTCCGAAACACAATCCTACGGCGATCAGTTGTAAGCGATCAGAACCGTGCGCAGATGCGAGGCGAGGATTGCTTAGGCTGTTTAGGAGTGGCAGAAAACCGAACAGTATGACAAATGCGCCCGTAATCCGACTTGACTTACGTTTGTTCACGGCGTCAATACTACCGAAAGATGAGGAGAGCCGCCCGATGTTCTGAGCGGCTCTGGCGGCCCTCCCATGCCTTGCAGGCAAATAATCAAGAATCGCCCGCCAGCAGACAGGCCAATTTATTGCCAAGTCCTGGTAAAAGCTCTAATCAGACATGTCAGGTTAGCTGTGCGCTGACAGTTGGCCGTTGAATAAGGCAACAGTCTATAATCCGCCTGAGTTGAACAATGCCGACGGTCGCAATCGGTGACATACACGGCAATTTCGCT
>JBEKLB010000630.1:0-3176 GCA_050010415.1 Bryobacteraceae bacterium
GAAGCCACCGCTCAAAGCCTGCTGGGCCAATCCGGCTACAAACTCCTCAACTGAGCCGCCGCGTCCTCCGGCGTCACATCCTCCAAAAACGTCCAAGCCGCCGACTCCACCGCCGCCAGGTACTTTAACTTGGTCGCGGAGCGCTGTAACGGCAGAAATTCGACGTAAAAATGCACATTTTGATGCAAAACCATCATCAGCGGCATCGGCAACCCGAACAGGGCATCGTACTTCTTGCGCATCTTACTCAAAACAATGGCGAAATCAGCAAGCTCCGCGGGTGTAAATTCGACCAGGCTGGCGATGTGGCGCTGGGCGTAAATGCAGCTCTCGTAAGGGAAGCGCGAGAAGTAGGGTGCGAAAGCGTCAAAATATGCCCCTTTAAGGATCATTCGAGCGTCATTTTCCCGCTCTTTTGCGCGAATAAGGCAGTATAAGCATTCCTCGGATTTGGCAACCGACGCCAATTCCTTCTCAATTCGCGGCGGCACGAACGGGAACGCGTAGATCTGACCATGCGGATGCGGCATGGTCACGCCCACCGCTTCGCCCGCGTTCTCAAAGATCATAATGTGCTTAACTCGCTGATCCGCCTGTAGTTCCGCCGTTCGGCGCGTCCACAGCGCGATCACCTTTTCCCACTGCTCGACCGGCAGCTCCGAAGGCAGTTTGGTGTGTTCCGGGCTATACAAAACCACGTCGCAACCGCCCTCAAATGCCGGGAAATCATTGGGATAGAGATAAACATCGTAAGGCGGCAGTTTGCAAAACGGGCACCAGTCAGCGGGCATCTGCGGACGCCCCTGCCGGTGCGCCGTCACCACCACCCACTGCTCCAGCAGCGGATGCCATCTTAACTCGCTCATTCTTCTATTCTTCGCGAAGCGCGGTCATGGGGTCAAGCCGGGAAGCCCGCCGAGCCGGAAAATATCCCGCTATCACGGCAACAATCGCCAGAACCGCGCCTGCCGCGGCTATGGTTGTGGGATCGTTCGGCTTTAACCCAAAGAGGAAGCTGGAGACGAAGCGGGTGGTGCCCAAGGTTACGGCCAGCCCAACCGCTAACCCAAAGAAAATAAGCACCGCAACCTCGCCGAGCACCATCCGCAGCACGCGCGATTGCTGGGCTCCGAGCGCCATGCGGATGCCGATTTCGTTGCGCCTCCGCGCCACGTTATAGGAGATAACTCCATATAATCCAATGGCTGCAAGCAGCAGCGCGAGGGCTCCGAAAAATCCAGAAAGAGTGGCCAGCATTCTTTCCCGGGTCAGCGATTCATCGACTTGCTTCGATAAAGTAGTGAATTGCAAACTGGCGTCCTTGTCCATGGCCGCCTTGATCGCGGTGATGACATTGATGTCCGATCGCACCTCGAAATTGCTGAAAAGGCGAGTCTTTTCCTGACTGTCCGGAGTGTAGGTTGTGGGAGGAACCGGCTGGCGCAGCGAACGATATTTCGCGTCCTTCACAATTCCGACGATCTCTATGGGCGGGTCGAACGTCTTGCCGGTCATGGTCCGATAGGTGGTGCCCAAGCCCCCGAATCGCTTCGCAAACGTCTCATTTACAATGGCCACCGGAGGAGACTCGATGGTGTCGTGCTCATTGAAATCGCGGCCGGCCACGAATGGTGTTCCCAGGGTTTGGAAATAGCCCGGGCTCACGGGATTAAGGTAAATATTATCAGCGTGTTGCGAGCCAACGACGATGGTCGCTTGCCAACTGTTTCCGGCGATGGGCGTGATGCCTGAAATGCTGGCTGAGCGCACTCCGGGTATGGCGCGGATGCGCTCGAGCGTTCGCTGCCAGACGCCTGTGCGGCGCTCCGGCAGGTCGACGCGGACCAGGGTTACTTGTTGCCGGTTGAATCCCAGATCCATTGAAGTGAGCTTCCAAAATGTTGACAGCATGAGGCCCGCGCCGACGACCAGCACCAACGACAGCGCGACTTGCGCCATGACCAGCGCCTTGCCGAGTCCGAAACGGGATCCTTCGATCACTCCGCGGGCATTCTGCTCCATCGCTGTTGATCGCAAAGCCGGGGCGATGCCGAAGAGCAAGCCGGTGAGAATGGCGACGGCGGCGGTGAAGGCCAGCATGCGAGCGTCGATCGAAAGATCGAGCGTCACGTGATTGCGTGAGTTCGAAAGGAGGCTCACTAAAAGCTGATCGCCCCATTGCGCGAATAGCACGCCCAAAGCTGCGCCCAGGAGCGACAGCAACAGGCTCTCGGTAAGAAGCTGGCGGATGAGGCGGGTACGTCCGGAGCCTAGCGCCATGCGGATGGCAAGCTCTTTCTGCCGAGCGGCGCCACGGGCCAGCAACAGGTTCGCGACATTGGCGCAGGCAATGAGCAGCACGACGCCGACCACGACCATCAGAATGAGGAGTGTCTGCCGGTAGGCGAATCGAAGCGAGGAAATTCCATTGGCGGCCGGCGCAACCTGGAATCTGGTGCCGAGATACCAGCTCAGGACGTCGGGCCGCACGTTGGGTGGGGTGGTCTCCTCGAGGATCTGCGGCGCCAGAGTGTTGAGGCGAGCGGCAGCCTGCGCGGGTGAGATTCCCGGCTTCGGCCTGGCGATGATGCTCAGCCACCAATCGAGGCGACGGTCGAGTGAATTGTTCTCCGGGTAGATGATCGCTTCGGTGCAGATGGGGGTCAAAACGTCCACGGTCTTGCCGACTTCAAGGCCGAAAAATCCAGGCTGGACTACGCCGACGATCGAGAAGAGATGGCCATCGAGCGAAATGGGCTGCGTGAGGATGTCTTTGCGTCCGCCGTAGGCGCGCTGCCAGAAGTCGTAGCTGAGGACGGCGGTTCCCGCACAGCCTGCCTGATCATCGGAAGCCGTCAGCTCCCGGCCGAGCACGGTATGGACGCCGAGCGTCTCGAAGAATCGGCCGCTCACACGGCTGCCTTCGGCGTAGCGGGCTTCGCCGCCGACGGCGAGATTGTAACGGTGGCCGCTGAAGGCGAGCATTTCGGAGAAAATGTCTTGATGGTCGCGAAGCTGCTCCCAGATGGGGTTGGTGAAGAATTCCTGATTTTGATTGGTCACCTGGACCAGTTCTTCGGGGTGAAGGACGGGGAGGGTCTTGAGCATGACAGAGTCGATCAGGCTGAAGATGGCGGTGTTGGCTCCGATGCCAAGCGCTAAAGAGAGGATGGCTA
>JBEKLB010000631.1:0-3170 GCA_050010415.1 Bryobacteraceae bacterium
TCCTCGCCGGAATCGAGAAGGCCGAGGCCGTCGTGGAACTCGGCCATGCCGGTGGGATCGAGGAACTCCGAGACAAAGTGGCCGGTGAGGTCTTCAATGCGGTAGCCCAGCGTTTCCGCTGTAAATGCGTTTAATGACGTCAGGCGCCCGGCAAGCGAGCAGGTAAAGAGAAATCCAAGGCTGTTTTCAACCACCTGCTTGTAGCGCGTCTCGCTCGACAGCAGCGCCTTCTCCACCTGGCGCTGATCGGTCACGTCCTGCCCGGTCACAATCAGGTACTGCACCTCCTGGTTGGGTCCGGCCAGCGGGCGCAGCGTCCAGCTCACGCGGCGGCTCTTGCCGTTCATCGTGCGCCATGAGTTTTCGTGCGGGCCTGAAATCTGCCCCGCGGCGGCCTCGCGCAGCTTGGTCCCGGTCCAGGCGCGGTCTGCGTCTTCCAGCACTTCTTCCACAAACGGCCTGCCCGTGGAATCGGCCAGGCTCAGGCCGGTCAGTTTCATGCACGGGTAATTCAGCCTTACTACGCGGCCCGCGGTGTCCAGAACAGCTACCAGCGCGGGGATCGAATCGAGCGTGGCCGCCACAAAGTTGCGCTCGATGGCCAGCGCCCGTTCGGTGCGCACCCGCGCACGCTGCGCCTGTTCCTGCGCGCTGATGCGGTTGTAGAGCTCCAGGCGCGTCGCCGCCTGGCGGCCCAGGATCTCAAGCAGTTGCAGGTGCTCTTCAGTAAATTTTTCCCCTTCGCGGGAAAGCACGGCCAGCGTGCCCACAATCTCCTGGCTGGCGCCGATGAGCGGCACTCCGGCGTAGCAGCGGCAGCGCGCGGCTTCGGCCAGCCCGATCCCTTCCGGTGGAAAGCGCGAATCCTGCGTGGCATCGCGCACCAGGAACGGAGCACCTGCCTCGAGCATCCAGTGGCAGCCGGTCTGGCTGCGCACCTGGTCGGCGGCCTGAAAGCCGTGGCGGGCCTTGAACCACAAGCGGTTGGCGTCAACCAGCGCAACGTAGGCATAGTCCGCGTCGCACAGCACCGCCGCCAATCCGGTCAATTCGTCGAGTGCGGGGTCGGGGCTGCGATCCAGAAGGTCGAACTCCGGGCGAGCCACCGTCAGGTGGGAGCCGCCGAATTGTTCAGCCTGCGCTGTTTGCATAATCAGCCAGCCATCCCCAGTATCGAGGAATTTGAGCCGGTCCCTTCTGACACGAAATGGTCAGTTCTGTGCAGAACCGGGTACGACTGAAGTACTGAGCGAATTTGCGTAATAGTAATCAAAAACACGGTTACCCGCATTCTGGAAGAAAACCGGCCGCTTGAAAAGCAAATTGGGACAGATGGGCCGGAACGTTGGATGTGATTAACGGCCGACGGGAAGCCTGCAGCAGTCACCGCTGTTAGCTGGTTCGTTACTCCCCGCATCCAGAACCACCTTCCACTGGCCGTCCGGCTCTTTGCGCCAGATCGTCATATACCGGCCGTTCGTGATCACTGGGTTGCCGTTTGCATCTTTGCTATGGCCCTCAAAATGGCCCCACGTGTATCCCATGTCGCCGGAGGGGCCCATGGCGGCATCGGTGGGCGTCCAGGTGAGTTGATAGTCCTTGGGCGACCAGTTGGCGGATTTCAAAATGGCCACCTTGCCGATCACCGGCGCCTGCCCGTTGCCCAGCGCCACACCATCCTCGGCAAACCAGTCGGCAAAGGCTTTGCCTCCGCGCTCGGCCACGTCCTTGGCAAACCGCGCTTCCAGGTCAAAGAGCAATACCTTCCCCGGCTTGACCGTCGTATCCGTCAGCGGGTTCGGCGCTGCCGCCTGCGTGCCCGGCTCGGGCAACTGGGCCAGCACGGCCGGAGCCATGGCAATGCTCAAAATCGCTGGCAAAATCGACTGGAAACGCGCACCCAAGCTCGTTCTCCCGCTTCGTTCGATACTGCCATCGTACAACTTCGGCGCCGTCGCGGAATGCCCCCGGACCCTCCTCGGACAGAGCCAACCGCTGCCGCCAGGCAGATCCGCGGGCTTAGGCCGCGTCCAAGTGAGGAGCGCACTGCCTCCTCCGCTCAACCCGGCGGATTGATATACTGGATGGTGTATCGTCGTTGCGATTCGTGACATGCCAGAACACCTGTCGCAACTTGTATTTGCCTTGCCGGGTTCAACTGAATCAGGCCGGCCGGGCAGGCGCAGGCAGCACGCCGACACGATGGAAGATACAGATCGCCGTCCCGCAACGGACTGGGCTCGCAGGTGAACCTGCCCGGCCGTAACGGGGCTTTTTTCTTGGATTGCCCGGCCCGGTGCCGGGTGAAGGACGTGCATGGGAACACTGTTGGAGACGATTCATTCGCCCGCCGACCTGAAGCGCCTGAACAACGCCCAGAAAACCGAGCTGGCCAGTGAAATCCGCGCATTCCTCATTCAAACGCTGTCGAAGACCGGCGGCCATCTGGGCCCCAATCTCGGCGTGGTGGAACTCACGCTCGCTCTGCACACGGTGTTCAACACCCCGCAGGACAAACTGCTCTTCGACGTAAGCCACCAGGCCTACGTGCACAAGATCCTCACCGGCCGCCTCGAACGTTTCGAAACCATTCGCCAGCCGGGCGGGTTGAACGGCTTCATGCTCCGCACCGAGTGCGAGCACGACTGCTATGGCGCAGGCCACGCAGGCACCGCGCTCTCCGCTGCGCTGGGCATGGCCGTGGCCCGCGATATGGCCGGCGGCAGCGAGCACGTGATCGCCGTAGCCGGCGACGCCGCCTTCACCAACGGCATCTCCTTTGAAGCTCTCAACAACATCTCCGCGCAGACGCGCCGGCTGATCGTCGTGCTCAACGACAATGAGTGGTCCATCGACCGCAATGTGGGCGCCATCGCCGGCTACTTCCATCGCATCGTCACCAACGAGCACTACAAGCACCTGCACGATTCTGCCCACCGCATCATCGAGCGGCTGGGAGGCAAGACCGTGCTCAAAGTGGCGCGCCGCGCCGAAGAAGCCGCCAAAGGCATGCTCTGGCCCTCGATGCTGTTTGAAGAGTTCGGCCTGCAATACTTCGGTCCCATCGACGGGCACAACATTCCGTTGCTCGTCGAGACGTTCAAGTTCCTCAAGACCATCGACCATCCGGTGTTGCTGCACGTGCTCACGCAGAAAGGTCGCGGATTCCA
>JBEKLB010000632.1:0-3720 GCA_050010415.1 Bryobacteraceae bacterium
CAGGTTTCGGACGAAGATATAGGAATGCAAACCCTGCCGCCACCAGAACCGCTGCAGCCAGGGCCGCGGACATGGGCCACAACCATCGATCGCCGGCGGTTGGTTGAGCTGGCACGCCGGTGGGAGCAACGGGCTGATCGTCCACCAGCGCCATCACATCGCCGATGTGGCGGAGCCGCTTATTGGGATCTTTCTCCAGGCACCGCTGCAACAGCCGCCGTAACGGGACCGGCACCTTGTCCCACTGCGGCTCTTCTCTGATCACCGAAGCCAGGATCTCGGTTGTAGTCTCGCCATGGTGCAGCCGTTCGCCGGTCAGCATCTCGTACAGAACCACACCGAACGCATAGATGTCGGCGCGTTGATCGACGGGCTTTCCTTTGGCCTGCTCGGGCGACATGTAACCGGCGGTGCCGAGAATCATACCGGCTTCGGTGGGACCCACAGTGAGTGTGGGCGAATGCTCACCTTGCACCGAAGGCGTCCCGCGCACCTTCGCCAATCCGAAGTCGAGCACCTTTACCGTGTCGTCCGGCCGGATCTTGATGTTACCGGGCTTTAGATCGCGATGCACGATTCCCTTCTCGTGCGCGGCTTCCAGCGCATCGGCAACCTGCCGGGCGATGTTCAACGACTCGTCCAGCGGAATCGCACCCTGCTTCAGGCGCTCCGCAAGCGTCGGCCCCTCAACCAATTCCATGACCAGATAATTTGGGTCGACGTCGCAAGAATCTCGTAGGGGCCGACACGCTCTCCTACGGGCAGGGGCATATGGGTAGCTACCTAAGTCTACCGAACCACAAAGAGGCACAAGCAACAAGACACGCCATAGTGCTTCGGGTCCGGCACCAGCGGAGCAGGGCTAGCAATCCGGAAACAATTCACATTGACGTATAGTCGGCTACGGTGATTTGTGGAACTCGCGGTCAGCCAGCACATCCGGCTTGAGGCCGTGTACCCGGCGCGCTTGCCGCAAGGGTAAACTGATAGTGGTGTTCCGTTCATCCAACCGTCGTGCGTTCCTGCGCACTATCGCTGGAGGTGCGGCCGGTGTTGCCCTCTGCCGGCACGCATTGGCCGGGAACACGCCGCTCGAAGTCAACAAACTCACCGATAATCTCCTGCTGATTACGGGCGCTGGCGGAAATGTTTTGGCAGTGCTTGGACCCGAGAGCGTCCTGCTCGTGAATGGCGGCTCGGCCGAACGGTCCGACGAATTGCTGAAGCTGGTGAAAGATCAGTCCGGCGGCAAGCCGGTACAGGTTCTATTCAATACCTGCTGGCATCCGCAGCACACCGGATCGAATGAAGCGCTTGGAAAAGCCGGCGCGAAGATTATCGCCCACGAAAATACCAAGCTCTGGCTGGGCACTGAAATCGACTGCGGCTGGCAAAAGCGGACCTACGAGCCGAATCCTAAGGTCTCCCTGCCCAACCAGACGTTCTATTCCGGCGTTCAAAAGATGACGTTCGGCAAGGAGCCCGTCGAATACGGCTACATGCCGCAGGCCCACACGGATGGAGACATTTACGTCTTCTTCCCGGGGCCAAATATCCTGGCAACCGGCGACGTGGTGTCCATCGGCGCCTATCCGATCGTGGATTACACCACCGGCGGCTGGTTGGGAGGCATGATCGAGGGGCAGAAGGCCTTGCTAAAAGTAACCAATGCCTCGACGCGTATCGTCGTAGGAGATGGGCCTGTCATGAGCACGGCCGATCTGGAGGCCGAAAACCAGATGCTGGCGACGCTCAAGGATCGGTTCGCGAAGCTGATGAAGCAGGGGATGGGCCCCAAAGAAATGATCGCGGCCGCGCCCACCAAGGACTTCGACGAAAAGTGGGGCAATCCGGAGCTGTTCATCGAGCTGGCCTATCGCGGCATGTGGGGACACGTTCGGGAGCTCGGCGGGATCGTTTAAGGGAGACAGATTAAGACATGCGTCACTGGGTTGTGGCGGTTTCGTTGCTGACTGTGGCGCCGGTTTTTGCCGCAACGCCCCAGGCTTCGCTCGCCGCGCATCGAGCCATGCTCGATCAGTATTGCGTCACCTGCCACAACCAAAAAGCCAAGACCGCGAACGTGACGTTCGACACCATGGATCTCGCGCAGGTAGGCAAAGATGCCGAAGTGTGGGAACGCGCGGTGCGCAAGCTGCGTGGTGGGATGATGCCGCCGCCGGGCATGCCCCGTCCGGACGCGGCCACGGTGAATTCCTTCGTGACGTTTCTCGAAGCTTCGCTCGATCGAGCGGCGCTGGCTTCTCCCAATCCTGGAACGGTAGCGCTGCATCGGCTGAATCGTGCCGAGTATCAGAACGCGATGAAGGATGTTTTGGGCGTGGATGTCGACGCTGCCGCGCTGCTGCCTCGCGATGACGTGAGCAACGGCCTCGACAATATCGCGAACGTCCTGAAAGTGTCACCCTCGTTCCTGGATCAATACATCGCCGCGGCGCGCGCGGTGAGCCACCAGGCCATCTCGCATCCTCCGCCAGCGGAGCCGCTAAAAGCGGTGTTGCATGGGGAGCCCGCCGATCCCGCTAGTCTGCCGCTCGGCGCCCAAGGCGGCATCGTCGCCCAATATTTGTTCCCCTACGACGGTGACTACCAGTTCACCATCACAGGACCGAACCCGGTGCTGGCCATCGATGGTCTGCCGACGGCCACGAACGGCTTCGTCGAGGTGAAGGCCGGCACGCATCAGCTGAGCCTCACGGCGGCGGCACATAGTTTTGCCGAGCCCGAAGGAATGCTGCAGTCGTTCGTTCCCGGCCGCGCCTTCCCCGGCTATGGTTTCGCTCCTGGTGGCGCGGGCCCTGGTGGCCGGCGCGCTCCCGCTGGGCCGAGTATCGAGATCATCGGCCCGTTCCATCCGAGCGGCAAGCCGGTGTTGACAGAGAGCCGCGCGCGCATTTTTGTTTGCAAGCCGCCCAGCGAAAGCGAAGAAGAATCTTGCGCGGCCAGGATTCTCTCGGGCGTCGCGGAGCGGGCGTTTCGCCGGCCGGTCACCCAGAAGGATCTGGTAGCGCCCATGCAGTTCTTCAAGCAAGGGCGTGCGGACTCGGGCAATTTTGAAGGTGGAATTCAGAACAGCATCATCGCGATCATCGCCAGCCCGAAGTTTCTTTACCGTGCCGAGCCGCCGCCGGCCGGCCTGGCGCCGGGAACCAATTATCGAATCAGCGATATCGAACTAGCCTCGCGCCTCTCGTTCTTCTTGTGGAGCACGGTTCCCGATGCCGAGCTGCTTCGCGTAGCCGAACAAGGCAAGCTCGAAGACCCGAAGGTGTTCGAACAGCAGGTCAGGCGAATGCTCTCGAGCGACCGGTCGCGATCCCTGGTAACCAACTTCGGCGCGGAATGGCTGAAGCTGCGCGACATCGATACCATCGATCCAGATCCGTTTATTTATCCGAATTTCGACCCCAGCCTGCGCACGGCATTCCGGCGTGAAGTGGAATTGTTCGTCGCGAGCATCCAGCGCGAAGACCGCAGCGTGCTGGATCTGCTGAACGCCAACTATACTTTCGTGAACGAGCGGCTGGCGTTGCACTACGGTATCCCAGGGGTGCGCGGTGATGAATTCCGCCGTGTACAGCTGCCCGATTCGAAGCGCTATGGTTTGCTCGGAAAGGGCGCCATTCTCATGGTGACCTCCTACGCCAACCGCACCTCGGTGGTTCTGCGCGGCAACTATATTCTGGAAAATATCATGGG
>JBEKLB010000633.1:0-3157 GCA_050010415.1 Bryobacteraceae bacterium
CACCATCGACTGGTTCAACAAATACGTGCGCGCCTGATTCCGTGCTTCGCAAGCCTGCCACTTTCTTATTTGGCGTGCTGCTCGGATGCACGTCAGCTGCCGCGCAAGTAATCGCTATCAAGGCCGGCCGCCTGATCGATCCCGACACCGGCACAGCGCTCGCCGATACGATCATCCTCATCCGCGCCAATAAAATCGAAGCGGTTGGCCGCGGACTCGCCATTCCCCCCGGCGCAACCACCATCGATCTTTCGAACCTGACCGTGCTGCCGGGCTTGATCGATTGCCACACGCATCTGGCGGATGGCGCGCATGGCGGCGGCGATCCGATTTCGCAATTGACCAAGAGCGCCTCGCGCGTGGTTCTGGAATCGGTGCCGAACGCGCGCGTCACGCTCGAGGCCGGATTCACCACGGTGCGCGACGTGGGCGTGTACCGTGCCCTCAACGATGTTGCGCTGCGCGATGCCATCAACCGCGGCGACATCGTGGGACCCCGCATGTTCGTGGCAGGAGCTTACATCACCATCACCGGCGGCGCGGGCGCCATGACCGGCTTTGCGCCTGATATCCAACTGCCCTGGGATTTCCACTACGGAGAAGCGAACAGCCCATGGGAGGTTCGGCAGAAAGTGCGCTTGCTGGCGCACGACGGCGCCGACCATATCAAAGTGCTTTCCTCGGGGGCCGTCCTCACGCATGGCAGCAATCCCAAATCGCAGGAGTTCACGCTCGAGGAGCTCCAAGCTGCCGTTGACGAGGCCAGCCACTTCGGCCTGCGAGTGGAATCCCACGCGCATTCTCCGGACGGAATCAAGAACGCCATTCGCGCCGGCGTCGCATCGGTGGAGCACGCCACCATGATCGACGACGAAGGCCTGGCTCTGGCCAGGCAGCACGGCACTTATCTAGATATGGACATTTACGACGAGGAGTGCATTCAGGAAGATGGCAAGAACGGGAAAACTCCGCAGGATTTCCTGGAACATGACCGCGAGCTCGGCCAGCTGCAGCGCGACAATTTCCGCAAAGCGGTAGAGGCCGGGTTGAAGATGTCCTTCGGTACCGACTCAGGCGTATGCGCTTACGGCCAGAATGCGAAACAATTCGCTTGGATGGTGAAGTACGGGATGACCCCCATCCAAGCCATCCAGTCGGCCACTTCAGCCGCCGCCGATCTGCTCGGACGCAGCAGCGAACTGGGGTCCATCCAGCCAGGAAAGTATGCGGACGTGATCGCAGTGGCCGGCGACCCGCTACGCGATGTGAGTGTTCTCGAACACGTGCGCTTCGTGATGAAGGATGGGAAGGTTTACAAGCAATAAGTGGCTGGCAGAATCCTCGCTAAGCTCCAAGTTGAGACGCGAGATCCAGAATGCTGCTGGACACTATATCGAAATCGCCCGGCTTCGCATCGTCCGCTTTACGTGTGGGCCCGTATTCTTTGGGCCGATGAATGAATCCCGTGCCCAAACCGAAACTCCGGGCTGCCATCAGATCGCTGGAATGCGCCGCGCACATCATCACTTCTTCGGGCTTCAGTTCCAATAGATTAACCGCAGTGAGGTACGCTTCGCGATCGGGCTTGTAATGCCTGGCCAGTTCAGCGGAAAGAATCAGATCCCAAGGAAGTCCGGCGTGCTTGCCCATATCGGCGAGCAGCGCGACGTTGCCGTTCGAAAGCGGCGAAATGGTGTACTTCTTCTTCAGGCGTGTGAGACCGGCCACCGCATCCGGCCACGGCTTCAGGCGATGCCAGACACGATTCCAGTGGTCTTTCTCTTCCTCGGAAAGACCTTCGATGTGAAACTCCCCGAGCAGCTCTTCCAGCAGCGCGCGATGCAGCTGGTCGAGATTCGTCCAGGGCATTTCACCCTTTCGCACTTTTTCCATGGATGGTGCGTAGCCGGCCCGCCATCGATCCGCAAAGCGAGCCCAATCCACGCTGATGCCTTTACTTGTCCCCCACGCCGTTCCTTCTTCGATGATCGAACCGCGCCAGTCCACCACCGTTCCAAAAGTGTCAAAGACCAGCGCCTTCACCGCTGCCGTGGGGTGCGCCGAATTCTGCGCGCGTGCGGCTCCACCGAATGCGATCGCCGCGGCGCCCATCCCGGCGGACGTCACAATCTGTCTCCGAGTCATCGTCAAGCTCCTGGCCGCCTACTATACTAAAGTCGCTTGGCGAAGTGCGATAACGCGCGTCGTGCATAGATCTACACCTGGCGACTACACAGGCGGGTGCCTTTCCCAGACGTACCGGAGACAGTCTTGTGGATGCCCCGGCTTCAGGTTGGGAAACTCCGCGAAGCCCTCGATCCTCGCTTCCATTTGAAATCCACACTTCTCCAGAACCCGCGCCGACGCCCGGTGGTCGGCATGGCAAAAGGCGAATAGCCGCTCGACCGCGAGATCTCGGGCGAGGGCGACCATGGCCCCCAGTGCCTCGGTCGCGTAACCGCGCCCCCACGAATCTTGGGCAAGCACGTAGCCCGTCGTCGCGATTGAACGCGACTCGAAATCAAGTCCGGTCCCGCCTAGCAACTGATGATCCTCGGGACATTCGATAAGGTAGGGTCCCGCAGGCCACCGGCTCCATTCGGCGTCGCTAAATTTGAGGAATGCCCTCGTCTGCTCGACCGTTTTATGTCTCGGCCACCCGATGTATCTGGTAACTAGGGAATCGCCCGCATAACGAGAAAAAATCGCATCTGCATCTGCAAGTGTCGGTTTCCTTAGGACCAATCGTGCTGTCTCGATCCTACGCGGAGCGTGCATGTCTAACGAGGGTAACGCGGATCTTGTGGCCTCAAGAGTCACTCTGATCCTACGTAATGGCGTAGTGGCGATCTGACGGCTCCGAGTGCGGCGCTACGCCAACCTCGCGACGTCCCCGGCTACTATTGAGCCGACTTTTGATTTTGGCTGGTTGACCGCGCGAAATGTTCCACGAATTCGAGCCGGGTACCCCAGGGATCGGTCAGAAAAGCCAGCGCCATCTGGGGCGTTCTGCGATACGGAGTATCGAGCTTCAAGCCATTCGCCTCCAGGGTCTTGCAAAAATCCTCGAGGCCCTTTACTTCAAAGCCGACATGATCCAGCACGCGCCCCTTGGTTCCAACAACGGGGCTATCGGTGGGACTAAACAGCAGCATGG
>JBEKLB010000634.1:0-5617 GCA_050010415.1 Bryobacteraceae bacterium
AGTGGCGCTTGTAAGCTCCGGTGTCGGCGTCGAACACGATGACGCGTCGGTTGCCATAGCCATCCGCAACGAAGACTTCGTTGGTCTTCGGATACACATAAATCCCCGCGGGCCGATTTAGATTTTCGGTGTCGTTGCTTCCGCCGGTTTTTCCATGGTGACCGATCTGGAGCAGGAACTTTCCAGATTGCGAGAACTTCAGGATGTTGGTGTCTTTCGGGCCGTTGCCGCCGATCCAGACGTTGTCTTTGTAGTCGACGAACATGCCGTGTTCGTTGTCAGGCCACTCGTAATCCTTGGATGGACCGCCCCAACTTTGAATGAGGTTGCCGGCTGCGTCGAATTCGAGGACCGGCGGTGAGGGGATGCAACAATCGGCCTGAGGCGGATCGAGGGCCGCGTACTTATCGTTGTTATCCAGCGTCCTTGGGCGGCTCGTCACCCAAATGTGATCGTGCGAATCGACGAAGATGCCGCCCACCTGGCCTAGCATCCAATTGTTCGGCAGTTGCTTCGGCCAGGATGGATCGGGTTCAAACTTGGGCACATTCTGAGAGACAGCCGTACAGGCAAGGGCGAAAAAAGCGATGCCGGCCGGAATCGTAGATTTCATGCGCGACCTCCTCCGCATTACTTTACTCGTTTGCGGGCCGGAATACTCCAAAGCTTGGCGTGCGATCTTACAATTGTAACCAGTCCGTCATGAATCAGCCCAGTGGATTCACCCTGTTCCGAGGCATTCGGCCGTTCAACGGCGCTCGCGCGATCCGCGATGCCCTGGCCGGAATCGCACTGGCGGCGCTGAGCATACCGCAGGCCCTGGGCTACACCAGCATCGCCGGCATGCCCGCTGTTACTGGATTCTACACGTTGCTTCTGCCGCTGCTGGCCTTCGCGACTTTCGGCTCGTCGCGATACCTGGTAGTGGCCGCCGACTCTGCTACCGCCGCCATTCTTGCCGGCGGCATCTCGGGAATGGCCACGCCGGGCAGCGTGAAGTACGTGGCGCTGGCGGGAATGGTGGCGCTACTCACTGCGGGATTTTTGCTGGTGGCGCGATTGCTCAAGATCGGATTTATTGCCGACTTCCTCTCGCAAACTGTGCTGCTGGGATTCCTCACAGGGGTGGGCTTCCAGGTTGGAATTGCGGTGCTAGGCCAGATGCTCGGAATAGAGGTTCACTCCCGGCGGACGGTCATACAACTGGCGCAGGTTCTGCAAGGATTGCCTCACACGCATGTGCTATCGCTGCTGCTCTCCGCGATTGTGGTGGCGGGCGTGCTGACTCTGGCACGATTTGCGCCCAAGATTCCGGGTTCATTGATTGCGGTGGCGGGCGCGATTGCGGCCAGTGCGATCTGGGACTTCGCCGGGCGCGGTATGGCGGTGCTTGGGCCGGTGGCCGGCGGACTGCCGCATCTTGGTTTGCCCGATGTGAGCTGGCGCGAGATCGAGCTGCTGGTTCCCGTGGCCGGATCTTGCTTTGTGATGATCGTTGCGCAGAGCGCCGCGACGGCCCGGGTGTATGCCGCCCGCAATCATCAACCTCTGGATGAAAACGCGGACCTGGCCGGCTTATGCGCGGCGAACACCGTGGCGTCACTCAGCGGTGCGTTTGTGGTGAACGGAAGCCCAACGCAAACCGCGATGGTGGAAAGCTCGGGTGGACGCAGCCAGGTGGCACACGTGGCCGCCGCGGCGGTGGTTGCGCTGGTGCTGCTATTTCTAACCCAACCGTTGCAATACCTGCCGCGCTGCGTGTTGGGCGCCATTGTGTTCATTGTCGCCATCCGGCTGGTAAACGTGCGCGGTCTTCTGAGCATTCGCCGCGAGAGCCCCGGCGAATTTCTGCTGGCGGTGACCACCGCGGGCGTGGTTGTGGTGGTGGGCGTGGAGCAAGGAATCGTATTCGCCATGGTTCTCTCGCTGCTGCGAATTGTGCGGCACAGCTATCATCCGCACACGGCGGTGCTGCGGCGCGGCGAAGGAGGCATTTGGCAGTTGAACCCCGTGGTTCCGGGCGCCGTAACCGAGCCCGGGTTGGTAATCTACCGCTTTGGCGCACCGCTGTTTTACGCCAACGCCGGCCGGTTCGCGGAAGAAATAGAGCTCCTGGCGGGACCGGCGCCTTCCTCGTTGCGCTGGCTAGTGGTGGATGCGGGAGCCATCATTCAAGTGGATTACACCGCCGCGCGGGTGGTTCGGGAGCTTCACGAGGACCTGGCTCGGCGTGGTGTCGAGCTGGTGTTCGCCCATGTGCAATCGGACCTGAGGCCCGATCTGGACCGTCATCATCTCACCGAGGTCATCGGCGCGAATCGGATTTTTGATAGTCTTCATGAAGCACTCGACGCGTACCATCAGCTGATTCCAAGCGCGCGGAGGTGACCTATGAAAAGGAAGCGAGAGAATTAACCACGCTTTGGATTTGAATCCGCTGCCGCGCCGGTCAAATAGATTCGCGCCAACAACATGCCGATCTGTTCGGGCGATAAGGGCCCATTGGGCCGGAACCAGACCAGCACGCGGTTCAGCAGACCGAGCAGCGCAAGGCAAAGATACTTCACCGGCACATCCGCGCGCAATACTCCCGCCTTTTGCGCCGCATCCAGAACGGACCGCGCCAGGCTTTCGTAGAAATCCCGAAGGGCGGTCACTTCATTCAGGCGTTCTCTCGAGAGGCAGGACATCTCGGTCAACGCCGCCGAGTGCCTCTCGTAATCCCGCAGCATGCTTTCGATGTGAGTTCGAATCAATATCTCGGTTCGCTGCAGGGGATCCGACGACTGCTTGAGAGCTTCTTCGACGTCGTCGGTGATTTTCTTCAATATCGATTTGCAAATATCGTAAAGCAGGTCTTCCTTGGTCTCGATGTGATAGTACAACGAAGCTTTTTGAATGCCCAGCTCTTCGGCGATTTCGCGAGTGCTGGTAAGCGCGTAGCCTTTTTTGGCAAACAAAGCGGCGGCCGCGTCCTGGAGTGTCGAGCCGGCCTTCCGTGATATCCTGGCCGGCCTTCGCCGCCGGGGTGTTGCGTTCCGGGCGCTCAGGCGCAGTTTGGGAAGCACCAGCGAAACGCGTCCCGCGGACGTGCTCGCACCCTCGACGTAAGTACGCGCGAAGATCTCAGCCAGCTGGTCCGCCGAAAGCGCGTCGATGAGGGCGTGCCTGGTGCGGTACTTCAGCAGCGTATTGAGATGAGCCTGGACGAGAAGGCGAATCTTCCCGTCGGGCCAGTCCGATTCACTGACGGCTGTCTGGACCTCCTGGAGAAGTTGCTCGAGCGAAGTGACGCAGAGCTGGCAAAGCAGATTCTCTTTGCTCGCGACATGGTGATAGAGAGAGGCTTGCCGTATACCCAGGCTGGCGGCGATTTCGCGCGTGGTGGTGGCCGCATAACCTTTCTTCCAAAACAACTCGGCAGCCTTGTCGAGCACCCGTTCCTGCGTGGAAATGTCACCTTGTACAGGGGTATCGGAAGTAGGCGACAACGCACGGCTCGGGCGCATTTTGCGTGAATCGATTATTATCGCTCAGAGGACATGCGATAGTTTAAGTATAGGCAAGCCTGATTGTGATATGCTTTGTGGTACCCTACCGGGCGACAGGTTAAGAACGTCCCCGGATGGCAGCGTGGTTTGAGGAGGATGAGAATGCGTCGAGTTCTTCCCGATCTGAGCGTGCGGAATTTGCGAACGAGCGCCCGGGCAGCGGCTTTCGTAGCGCTTCTAACGTCCTGGATGGCGCTTCCAGCGCCGGCATTTTCGGCCAGTTTGACCAACCGGCCTGTCACCTTCACCAAGGACATCGCGCCGCTCTTGCAGGAAAAGTGTCAGAACTGCCATCGCAAAGGTGAGATGGCACCCATGTCACTGGTCACCTATGAAGAAACCCGGCCGTGGGCCAAGGCCATCAAGGAAAGAGTAGTCACTCGCCAAATGCCACCGTGGCATCTGGACAAGACGGTGGGCATCCAGGATTTCCAAAACGATATTTCCTTGAATGACGACCAGATTGCGACTGTTGCTCGTTGGGTAGATGCAGGCGCTCCGGAAGGCGATCTCAAAGACATGCCGGTTCCCAAAGAGTGGCCGAAGAACGATGGCTGGCAATTGGCCAAACAGTTTGGAGCGCCGGACTTCGTTTTGAAATCGGAAGAATATACGATGCCGGCCAAGGGTCAGGACCAGTGGTTCAGACCGGTGACGGCAATTCCGGTGACAGAGCCGCGCTGGGTTCGCGCCGTCGAGATGCGTCCCGCGACACAAGCCGGACGCCGGATCACGCATCATTCGCTCGCTTATTTGCAGCAGGACGAAACGGGCGCTTCGGCTGGCGGCCCCGCCATGAATCAGGGCCTTCTCATGGAATGGGCGGTGAACAAGCAATTCGACATTTATCGTCCCAACACCGGCAAGCTGCTGGTGCCCGGTGCACAGATTTCGTGGGAGGTGCATTATCACGCGGTGGGCGAAGAGATTCGCGACCATGTCGAATTGGCGGTGTATCTCTACCCCAAAGGTGAAACGCCCAAGTATCGGACGCGTCTGACGCTCTTCCCGGGAACGCCGGTTCGCGGCGGCGGGTATCAGCTCGACATCCCGCCCAATTCAATTGTGGAGACCGAAGGTTACACCACGCTGCGCTCGGCCGCACGGCTCGAAAATTTCCAGCCGCATATGCACCTGCGCGGCAAGGCGATGTTGCTCGAAGCCCTCCTTCCCGATGGTTCTAAACGCACATTGAGCTACGTGGATCACTTCAACTTCAATTGGATGACCAACTACATTTACGCCGACGATGCGGCGCCCGTGCTGCCCAAGGGCACCATCATCCACGTGGTGGCGTGGCACGATAACACCGCCGCCAGCCGCAACAATCCCGACCCGGAACAGTGGGTTGGATGGGGCGATCGTACCGTGGATGAGATGGCGCATGCGTGGGTCAACGTCACCGATATCAGCGACGAGGAGTATGCGCAGTGGGTGACAAGTCACCCGCCCGGGGCAGCGGATACCCGGCAGAGCCGTCGTAACTAGGGGACAGTTGTCTCTCTGCGAATGAAACGCTACGCGAGCTTCCTGGCAGCAGGTCTGGTGGCGTGTTGTGCCGCGTGTTGTGCCCTGTTATATGCTCAGCAGCAATTGAGGGTTGAGCCGCCTCACGATTCCGGGCAAGGCATTACTCCCGCATACGAAGGCTATTTTGAGAATCCGGACGGAAGCCTCAGTATCATGTTTGGATATTTCAACCGGAATCTCAAACAAAATCTGGATATCCCGGCCGGGCCGGATAATCGCATTGAGCCAGGCGGGCCGGATCGCGGCCAGCCGACGTATTTTCTGGGCGCGCGCCAGTGGGGTGTGTTCACCGTCACCGTTCCCAAGGGATTCAATGAGAAGCTGACCTGGACCTTGACCGCGAATGGGAAGACCGCGGCAGTTCCCGCGAATTTGAATCCGCTGTACCTGCTGTCTCCGTTCAAAGACGCCACCGATAACACTCCTCCGTTTATCGGTGGCGTATTTGAATCCGCTGTACCTGCTGTCTCCGTTCATAGACGCCACCGATAAACGGAGGAGTGGTATCGGTGGCGTCTTTGAACGGAGACAGCAGG
>JBEKLB010000635.1:0-3155 GCA_050010415.1 Bryobacteraceae bacterium
ACGTGTAACCCCCGATAACGGTTTGATTTCCGGTTAAGATGTTCGAAGGATCTGAGTAGGACGCACCGCCGGTCAGCAAGTGATTGGCACCGTCGAAGTTCGTGGACGCAGTTGGTGTGAACGAGTTGGTTATCAGTCCGGTGTTGTTGCTCACCCATCCGTTCGCCCACGGATCATACCCCTACGTCCGCGCCCAGTTCCCGGTGCTGGCTGCGCATGCTACTGGCGTGGAGGGGTTCTCATTGGCGCACGAGATTCGATTCAAGCCGTCGTAGGCGTAGCTTTGGACCCAACTTGAACTGCCGCGCGTGATGGTCTGGCTCAACAGGTTGCCATTGTTGTTGGTGGTTCCGTAATTGAAGCCGAGCGTCATCACACTCCCCACAAGTTTGGCTGTGTCCCCACCTGGATGCTCGCCATCTGCAGCCGGTTGTTAGTGGTATCGGTATCCACCAAACCGTTGCCCATCGTCGTCCACGGCCTGAACGATGCCGCTGGCAAGACTATATGTCAGACCGGCATACGTATCTGAAATACTGCACGGGGGCTGTTGCCGGCCATGCCCCACACCGTTTCGACTTCCGAGAGTGGAAACACTTTCGTCTCTATGGCAAAGCCGGCGGTTACAGCCGCTTGCATCAAATGTTCCACGGATTTTATCAGGCGATCCAGGGGAATGCTGCCGATGCCGCTTCCCGTCAATTCGATTGCCGATGAACGCAGGGCTGCACTTGGCAACGTAATATTGGGGCCGCTCACCGAACCAATATCGAGCGCTTGCGTGTTCCGGCCTGTCGCGATCACTTTTTTCGCGCCCATGTGTTTTGCAATTTGCACGGCCAAGCGGCCTGCTGTGCCCGTTGCCCCGTTTACCAGCACCGTTTCCCCCGCGGCCAACCTGGCGCGTTCGCTGAGAGCAGCCCAGGACGACATCCCGGGATTGGCGAGGGCGGCAGCAGTCACGTCGTCCAGCGCGTCCGGCAACACCACACATTGAGAAAGCGGCACAACCGTTCGTTCCGACATGCTGCCAAAAGGCGCCTTCGGAAGCGCAAAATAAACGCGGCGCCCGTCATCCAGGCGGCCCACGCCGTCGATTCCCACAACAAAGGGAAGGTTTTCAGACGAGCTATAGTGCTTTCCGGATGCCCTGCTTTTCACCACGTTACTGAGTGCGGCTGCCGATACCGAGACCCGGACATCGTCAGCCGTCGGAACCGGTTCCTTGAAATGATCGTATATGGGCGCTTTTCCAGCCTCCACCACCACCGCGGCTCGCATCGTCTTGCCCTCCTCGATAGCACTCACTCCGATTTGAGAGAAGCCATGTCAATGGAGAAGCGGTATTTCACATCGGACTTCAACAGTCTCTGGTAGGCTTCATTGACCTTCTGAATCGGGATGACTTCGACATCGGCAGTGATGTTGTGTGCGCCGCAAAAATCCAGCATCTCCTGAGTCTCGGGAAGTCCCCCGATGTTAGAGCCGGAGAGACTGCGGCGGCCAACGATCAGGCCGATCGCGGAGACGCTCAGCGGCTTGGGCGGCGCGCCGACCATAGTGAGATTGCCATCCATGCCGAGCAGGTTGATATATGCGTTGATGTCGTGCTCGCCGGAGACGGCGTCCAGGATGAAATCGAAGCTGCCCGCATGCTTGCTCATCTCTCCGGCATTGCGGGAGACGACGATCTCGTCCGCGCCAAGACGGAGCGCGTCCTCCTTTTTGTTGGGCGAAGTTGTGAACACCACCACGTGAGCTCCGAGCGCGTGAGCAAATTTCACGGCCATGTGGCCCAGTCCGCCCAGACCGACCACGCCCACCTTCTGGCCTTTTGTGACGCCCCAGTGGTGCATGGGTGAATAGGTTGTGATCCCGGCGCAAAGCAGCGGCGCGGCCCCGGCCAGATTGAGATTCGAAGGGACGCGCAGCACGAAGCGCTCATCGACGACGATGCTGTCCGAGTAGCCACCATAAGTCATGCCGCCCAGATGCTTATCCGGGGAGTTGAAGGTGAGCGTCAGGTTCGGGCAGAAATTCTCAAGCCCAGCTTTGCAGCGGGGGCAGGTGCGGTCCGTGTCCACCAGGCAGCCGACCGCGGCCAGGTCGCCGGGCTTGAACTTAGTAACTGCCGAGCCCACTGTGGTAACGCGCCCGACGATCTCATGGCCAGGGACAATCGGATAGACCGTGGGCATGAACTCGCTCCATTCGTTACGGACCGCATGCAGATCGGAGTGGCAGATGCCGCAGAACAGAATTTCGATCCGCACGTCGTGTTCGCCAGGATCGCGCCGCGCAATTTTCGTGGCGGCAACTGGCGACGTGGCGCCGGCCGCGGCATAAGCTTTGGTCTGATACATGAATAATGCTCCTATTGCTTTCTTCCCGGCCCTTGGTCAGGCCTGGTATTGTTCGTTGCTGACGTGTTCCATCCAGTCGACCACCTTACCGTCGAGCTTTTCCTGGATGGCTATATGGGTCATCGCGGTAGTTGGTTTGGCGCCGTGCCAGTGTTTCTCGCCAGGAGCGAACCAAACCACATCGCCCGGCCGAATCTCCTCGATTGGACCGCCCCAGCGCTGTGCCCAGCCGCAGCCGGCCGTAACGATGAGGGTTTGTCCGAGCGGATGCGTATGCCAGGCAGTCCGCGCACCCGGCTCGAAAGTGACACTGGCGCCCTGCACAAATGCGGGATCGGGGGCCTGAAAAAGCGGGTCGATACGTACCGTGCCGGTGAACCATTCCGCTGGTCCCTGGGCGGAAGGCTGCGATCCAACTCTTTTGATATCCATCCTCTTCACCTTTTCTCCGTGATTGAAATTAGAGGCCGGTCATCCGCTCCAGTCTTTCGGGATAACGCGCCCCTTGCACCGTGATCTTAGAGGCGGCACGCTCGATGTCGCCGAGATCGTCGGGAGTGAGTTCCACCGAGAGAGCCCCGTTGTTTTCCTCCAGGCGATGGAGCTTGGTGGTTCCCGGGATGGGAACCATCCACGGCTTCTGGGCAAACAGCCAGGCGAGAGCGATCTGCGCCGGCGTCGCCTTCTTTCGTTCGGCGATGCTCGCCAGCAGATGGATCAGCGCCTGATTCGCCTGAAGAGCATCGGGCGTGAAACGCGGCAGCGTGCTGCGAAAATCGGTGCTCTCGAACT
>JBEKLB010000636.1:0-3145 GCA_050010415.1 Bryobacteraceae bacterium
TCACCGTCGTGATCGAACACGTCGAGCGGCCCGGCGTTTAGACCGTTATGCGTAGCGTAACGAGAATTTTGTTCTCGTTACGCATTTTTCAAGCGGCTTTGAGGCCGACCGCATCCATGAGTTTGTCGAGATCGTCAATTACACGTTGGTAGAGGCGATCGAGTTGAGAGCGTTTCTGCTGTTGCAGTCTACCGTCGCCTGCAACGGGCGACAGTAATCCGGCGGTGAGGGGCGCGTAGATCCGTTCGAACAGTTTCAGGAAAACGAGGCAGACGGAGTAGCCTTCGCGCGGCAGGCGATAGCGGCGCGAACGCGGCACCTTTTCCACGAGTCCCTTGGCGCGAAGTTTTGAAAGATCGTATCGAAGCGAAGCCAGACTGTAGTCTTTCGGGGAAGCCTCAAGCGCAGCCAGGGCGTCGTCATAGATCTCCGATGTGGTGAACGTGTTCTGTGCGGCGATATGGCTGAAGCGGACCAGGGCGTGCATGAGCGCCAGTTGCCGGGGATGGTCGAGTTTCAGGCCGGGGAGGCGTTTGCCATTCGGCAGAACCGAGGGCTCGGCCAGTTTGCGCAGTTGCCCGCGATCAACGAACGTTTCCAGGATGTCCTGCTGGACGTTGTGATAGTTGTCTATGACCGACGACATCTTCTGGCGCAGTTGCGGGAGATTCTCAATAGCTTTCTTGCAGCCATAATCGTTGACATTGTTGGACGCCGGCTCGGTTCGGAGCAAAACGTGATCGCGGACATACTGCTTGACGAAGCCGTTCCCATAGTGACTACGGATGACGGGATTGGGTAGGTTCATATCCTCAATGACGGTCTGGAGCTTTCCGCGGTACTGTTTGGTGATTCTCCGGCCGAAGATCACGGTGATCTTGTTAGGCTGGCCGATGGTCCGATTGGCATCCAGAAGCCGTTCGCCCATCCTGTCCAGAGCTGCACGGCGGCGGAAGATGAGGTTGTCACACTGCTCCACCTGGGCGAAAAACAATCGATGCTGGCAGCCTGCGTGCTTGCGTTCGCTTTCGGTGAAGAACGGGGTAAACGCAGCCAGCCACTTGCGACCACAGGTCAACATATCGCGAGCCGTCAGAGAATCGGCCAGTTCCTGTAACCGAGCCGGATTGGAGCAGCGCAGGAACGCATTGGTGCATTGCTGAAAATCGATACCCTCGTCGCGCAGGCGCAGAGCCAGCCAGTGATGTTGATTCAGACAGACGCGGGCCGAGAACGGGAGGTAAGGGCACATGCGGACGAACATGCGGCCCCACCGCTCGTCATTGACGTAGAAGTTATACTGCACGACCCAGCGCTGCGCGAACTGCAGATGCCAGCGATTGTCCTTCTTGTTCCCGATGGCGATCATGATGCGAGCGGGTTCACGGCCCTTCACAATCGCCACGACCTGGTTTGGCTTCGCATTCCGGAACCAGGGGTCGAGGAACTTGTCGCGGCGATCTTCCGGCGTATCCAGAATCGGCGCGCCCCACTTCAGCGAGCGGTTGACGACCCAGTTCTGAAACTGGCTGGCGACTTCGTGTAGTACGTCCCTGCTCACCGGATATTGCTGCCGGTAAGAATTGAAGAAACCGATCACTCGTTCCGGTTGCTGAAACGGCTGAATCAGCCCGTTCAGCAGGACCCGGTCGAAGCACCGGTAGCTGAATCGGATGCTATCTTTATGATGTTCGTAAAAGGCGTTCATGGCACTCTCCTGCGTGGTCAGATACCAGGAGCTTAACGCTGTGAACGCCTTTTGTGTTATGCCTGATCGACGACCACCCGCGAGGAATTTTCAGGATCTGCTCGTGTGGCGCAAAGCCCACGAGTTGGTGCTGACGATCTACGCGCTCACGACCACTTTCCCGAAGTCGGAGACCTACGGCTTGTCTCTCCAGCTACGCCGGTCCGCCGTGTCGGTTCCAGCCAATATCGCCGAAGGGTTCCGGCGGCGCAGCCGGACCGAAAAAGCCCGGTTTCTCAACATTGCTGAGAGTTCACTGGAGGAGACCCGGTACTTCCTGATTCTTGCCCGGGATCTCGGCTACGGCGATACTGCATCGATACTGGCTTCCCTTGAAGAGGCCAGCCGTCTGCTCAACGCTTACACCGCAGCCATTCTGGCTTCCTCGTCTTCTGACTCCTGACTTCCATATCCCAAAGGGATATCAAGGGCGGAGCCCTTGGCTAGTTAGCGAATGGGCGCCGTTGATGCCCTGCGGACCGCGCTGCTCGATGCCTCCGTTCATGATGAGCGCGGTGGTCTTGCCGTCCGCGAGAGCTTGCTTCACCTCCGGCCATGTCATGAGCTCGAAATCGACCGGGACGGGAGACTTCTGCGCCAGCAGCGCCGAAGCAAGAATGAATTTGAACCCGCTCATTTGGTAGTGATACTGACGGCTCCTGCTGTAGCTGCTGCGGCGCCGCGTCCCTGTTTGGCGCTCCAGCTACCGGAACTTCCGGTGGCGGCGCGCGCCCAGGCTTTCCAGCAGCGCAATCGTGTCGGGATGATCGATCGGCAAATGCGCGTTCATCATGGGCCCGTTGGCCATGTCGGCGAGGGTCTGGCCCGATTTGCTTCGGACGTCCAGCTTCGCGCCTTTCGATGCCAGATATTTCACGACTTCGTTACGCGAGCCCGGCACGGCCAGCCGACCGGACCAGAGTGCCCTCGCTTCGGCCGGCAGTTTTCGGAAGCAAAGAAGCGCCGCCGCAAGCGGCGAAAGCAGGGAGGACCCGCGATTTTGACTCAACTCACACTCTTACAACTATTTAACATCTCTCTGACAACGATGGAGCGCAATCTTCTTACGCTGGTATTCAGAATATGAAGGCGTTATGGATAGAGTGGCAGTTCGTACAGACCACGTTGGCTTCCGTGTGAGCCGAACGCCGGATGTTGCCTTTCGAAAGATCCATCGAGTGACAACCGAGACAGGTATCGAGCACCTGCGTGGTGCTCATTTGCGGAAACACCCGGATGGTTCCTTTTCCGCCTCCCGCGGCCATGTGGTCTTCTCCCGGGCCGTGACAGCCTTCACAGCCGGTCTTTTCCGGAGACTCTTTCCCCGACGCAAGGGACTTGAAATGCGGGTTTTTGTAGAAATCTTTGTAGATGCCTGTGTGGCAAAGCCCGCACTGA
>JBEKLB010000637.1:0-3143 GCA_050010415.1 Bryobacteraceae bacterium
CCTGATGTACTTTTCCCTGATTGGCGCCGCAATCACAATCGTCATAGCGTCCGGGAGTTCGTCTCTTTCTCCAAAACCACTCTTCGTCGAAGACCAGACATTTCTTCAGGGTTTCATGATCGCCGTGCAGCGGCAGGGGGTTTGTCTGCTGCTTACGGGATTGGTGTTCGGACTGACTTTCTGGCTGGTGAGTGAGCGCCTGAGGCCCCTACGCTGTAGGAACGCTTCCTAGCCACACGAGTGCCCCGATTAATGGATGTCACCGTGTGGCCGCGCACCAGAAGGCCGCTGCACCTTGCAGGTAAGCAAAAGGGAGGCCGCGGTCGAGACGCAGATCGCGGCTGCAGCAATGAAAAACGCGACCGAGGATAGAGGAATTGATGCTCCACGACTCTGGTAGAAGGAGAAAACGATGAGTGCGACGCTGGTGCACAAGGCGATGATGATGATCCGAACTGATTTCTTAGACATGGTTCCTCCTGAAGAACTGATCGCATGCCGTATCGCACAGGCGTCAGTATTGCAGTCGCGCCAGTGCGGCGAATCTTACAGCTCGGATTCAATCGATCTGAGTTTTTCGCGAAGTTCACGTACTAGAAGGTTCCTGGCTCGTGCCAGAATGACGCCTACGATCATCATGGCGGCCAAGGCTGCTATACCGGCGCCGGTCTGGATAAGTTCGAGGCGGGGGCTGACGGCCCTTGTGGACGCCGCAGCGCCGATGCCGGCGAACTTCGAGACTGCATAGCCGACGGCAGCGCCGAGGGGAACGCCGGCGTAGAGGCATCGTGCCACAAACAGGTCCCTCCTGGCTCGGACGATCATCGCCTTCAGTAGTGTCACGGTGTCCATGGTCAGCGCATCCAGCCGGTTGCATCGAGCGCGCCTCTGCCACAATGTGCCGCCCACTCCGCAAACAATCCAGATAGCGCTCACGATGCCGTGTGATGCGAGGCGCCCAGTGGATTCTTCGAACAGAAGCAGGGCGGCGAAACCGCACACAATCGCCAGGACGCTGCGGTCGTGGCGCTGATGCAACCTGTTCAGCCGTTGCAAATCCTGGAGAAGGTGATGCGTGTCGGGTTCCGGCGCAGTCTGCCAGAGGGAGGCGAGTGGGTCACGTGGTATCGAGGTCATGAAGGTTCCCCAAAGCTGAGCCTTATTGCGGATTTGGCACGGTGCAATCGCACAGAAGCATTGCTCTCGCTGATGCCCAGCGCCAGGGCGATGTCCTTGATCGGCATGTCTTCGAGATAGAGGCTCGCAACCGCCTTAAGATTGTCGGGTAGATTTCTCACCGCCTCCACAAGGCGGGCAAGTCGTGCAGTATGAGCCGCGGCTTCATCAAGCGGAATCGCAGGATCGGCCAGGCGGTCGGTAAGCGGCTGAGTTTGCCGAACAATGGCGCGGCGAATGTGGGTGACGCATATGTTCTGCGTGATGCGGGCGATGTAGCTCTTCAACATAGCCTGATCGTTCAGACGGGGCAGAGCCTGCCACACAGCGATCCAGACATCCTGCACAAGATCATCGACCCTGTCGGGATAGCGTTCGTAGACAGTCGCGATGCGGCGTACCATCGCCGCATGGACTTTGACGATCTCCCCGAGTTCGATCATCCCGCTCCGGCCACATTCTTATAACCGCTGTTAACTACAGTCGCGCTTCATGACGGAATCTTACAGACATGTGGGGCAAAAGTTTGCGGTCGCGAAGCTGCGCTCCATCCCTCCCGTAAGGGCAAGCTTTGGCATGGCGGCATGGGTACACTGGCGGTATTTCTGGGGCAATGCGGTTTCTGCTGCTAGTGTGGGAAAGATAGTTGCGGTCAAGGAAGACTAATGCGATATAGGTTGCGTTGGGTACTGAATCGCCAGAACGCGTAGTTCGAGGCATCCGGTCCGGGGAACACGCTGGGAATCTCAAGCGTATGTACGCCCGGCATCTGTGGCAATTTTGGATTTGAGACCAACTCATTCCACCATGACGGAAAGGCATCGTGAGGATTCACGGGAATCACAATCGTCTTCGGTTGATCGTTGGCTCCTGTATGACTCAAAGAGATATACATCGACCTCTGGTCGAAAGACCAGCTGACGATCGGCGGATCAATGTCAAATGACCCGACATCACACACGCGACACAAGACTCGTTGGGTGCCTCCCTGCGTCGAATAGCCGGAGACGATTTCCGAGCCGCTTGAATTACCAGAGTCAACCATGGCCACAATCCATCGGTCATCAGGAGACAGGCTGACGAGACGGGCAACCGGGTCTGGGATCGCCTTACGTAAGTCTGTTCCGTCTTCCCTCATGCGGAAAATGTGATTAAATGCACCTTCCTTCATGGAAAAGACAATTTCACCATTGCGAGCAAAAATGGGACTATCCGCCGCCCCAGCTACGAGTTGCCTCGGGGAAGCGTACCTTTCAAGAGACCAGATCCAGATACCGGGGCTATTGCTGTCAGCCCGGGTAAATGCCACTTTCTTCCCATCGGGTGAGACGCTGTAACGGGCGATAGAAATGCCAGGCGCCAGCTGCTCCTTGTGACCGGAACTCAAGTCCGATAACCACAGCTCGCCACTCAGCATCTTGCCGACGTGTTTGCGGGCAAGATAGAAGAGTGTGTGGCCGTCGGGAGACAGGAAAGGCAAGTATGCGAACTCCTCCATGGAAACCTGCTGGTCACCCTCGGGAGTGTGGACCCAGACTGTGCTCTGTTGAGAACCGACGGAGGTGACCAGCGACTTTCCGTCCGGCGCTACTGCGATTCCGCGTTCTTCCGTTGCTCCCAAGGTGAGCTGCTCGGCAGCCCCATCCGGAAATCGCTGCCGCCACAGGTGAAACCCGCTTCCCGCATTGGCGGCGAAGTACATCCAGCGCCCGTCCGGCGCCCAGGCCGCTTCGGTGCACTCAGACGGAATCGGTCCAACCTGCTTCCCTTCCGATCCCCCCGAAAAGGGAACCAATCGACACGGAGTGAAGGAACCACCTGCGCTCATTTCCGCTACAAGGACCCATTTGGAATCCGGGGAAAGATAGGATCGATGAGCCATATTGCCGGCCTTCGGGACATAGACATCACGTTCGTTGGCCCGGCTCTCATCGGCGGTTACGATCTTCATGGCCTCTCCGTTCTCC
>JBEKLB010000638.1:0-3130 GCA_050010415.1 Bryobacteraceae bacterium
GACGGGCTGCGCCTGGAAGAAGCGAACCAGTGGAAGGAGGCCGAAGCGGCCTTCTCGGCTGCCATCGCCGCCGACCAGAACAACGCCGTTTATTACTACCATCGTGCGCACGTCCGCTATTTCGCGGGTGACTACGCTCACGCCCTTGAGGACGCTGGCTCGGCCACCGAACTGGATCCCAAGAATGCCGAGGCTTTCCTGCTGCTCGGCGACCTGGATGAACGCATGAACGACCCTGGCAAGGCCGTCGCCGATTACACCCGGGCGATCGAACTGGGCGTCAAGAGCGCTGGCGTCTACAACGGCCGGGCAACCGCGCACACCGAGCTTCGGGAATACGATGCAGCCGCCGCGGACTTCACGCAGGGCATCAAGCTGCGCCTGGACGATCCGGAACCCATCCGCAGGCGCGGCGACCTCTACACCGCGCTGGGCCGCTATCGCGACGCTATTGAGGACTATGACCAAAGCATCCGGCTCAAGCCGGACAATCCCGAGGCGCTTCTGGCGCGAGGCTTCGATTGGGGCCAGCTCGGCGAGTACCAGCGTGCCATCCAGGACTTCGATAGCGTGCTCTCACTGCGGCCCGATAACGCCAAGGCCCTCACCCTGCGTGGAGCCGCGCACTTCCGGTTGAATGATAACGAGGGTGCAGTGGCGGACTTCACGGCCGCGATGAAGCTGACGCCGCAGGAGGTGTATCTCTACCTGGCTCGTGCGGCGGCTTTCGTGAAACTGGAGCGGCACTCTGAGGCGCTCGAGGATCGTGAACAGGCCGTGAAGCTGGCGCCCAACTCGGCCGAGGTGTATCTGGCGCGCGGCGGCTCCTACCACCAGTTGGGTGAGCACGAAAAAGGCCTGGCGGACCGCAGCAAGGCAATCGAGCTGGATCCGAAGCTTCCCGAAGCCTGGTTCGCGCGGGGCAGCGCCTATTATCTGTTGGGAGACTACGCCAAGGCCGAGTCTGACCTGGCGCAGGCCGTGCACCTGCGGCCCGAATACAAAGAGGCGGCCGAGGTTTACGCCAAGGCGCAAAAGCAGGTGGGGCAAACCAAGGTGGGGCAAACCAAGGTGGAGCAAACCAAGGTGGAGGAAGCCAGGAATGTCGCGCCGCAGGCCCCGCCAGCGACTCAGGCCCCGCCCCCTCCTGTTGCCCATGCCATTGCCAAGGTTGAGCCGCTTGTCTCGCAACCCGCACCGGCGCCAGTGCCTATTCCAAAGCCAGCCTCCAAGCCGTCCTCATCAGGCACCGCACAAGAGCACGAGGCGCGTGGGCGGGCACTCACGCAATCCGAGAAATTTCCAGAAGCCCTGGCCGAGCTGAGCCAAGCCATCCAGCTTGATCCGAATGTGGCCCACACTTACAACGCCCGCGGCTACGTCTATATGCGCCAGCACGACTATCAGCACGCGCTGGCCGATCTCAACGATGCCATTCGCCTGCAACCTAACTATCCGAATGCGTATCAGAACCGTGCCGTGACGCGCAAAGCGCTGGGCGACGCAGCCGGCGCGGCGGCCGATCTCAAAGCCGCGCACTGACAGTTTGCGTCAACCGTTCAGCCAGTTGCCCAGATCCGTTGCCGGGCAGCGAATCCCCACATAAAACGTGCCGAAGAGCGCGTAATCCGCGCTAACCTCATCGAAGCGCATTTCGTAAATCAAGCGCTTAAAAACCAGCGGGTCGTCGGCAAACAGATCCACGCCCCACTCCCAATCGTCGAATCCGATTGATCCCGAAATGACCTGCTTCACTTCGCCCGCGTACCTGCGCCCCACCATGCCGTGTTCGTGCATCTGCCGCTGCCGCTCCGCCATCGGCAAGCGGTACCAGTTTTTCAACTCGCCGCGCTTCCGATCCATCGGATAGAAGCACAAGTATTTGTGCGGAGGCATGTCCGGAAACAGGCGTGGCGCCATGGCTTCGCGCTGCCGCGCCATTACCTCTTCGATCCCAGCCGTCCACTCTAGCGAAAAAGGAGCGATCCCGCGTTCGGCCAAGGCTGCGTATGTTTTCAAGCTGGATTCGTATAATCCCAGTTCCACCACCGACAAGTAGGATGACGTGGGTTCCAGATAATCCCATAGCCGCAATCCCGCCAGCGTCCGCTCCACTTTATTCAGTGCATCGAAGGAGCGCCGGAAATGCACCAGGATCAGATCGCCCTTGTGTCCCAGCAGCGAAAACACAGCGCTCTGTCCACCCGCTTCGCGTTCCATCCCGGCCAGCGCATCGGCGGCTTCCTGCGCGATGCCGGCTCGATCGGCCTGGGCCAGTTGCTTCCACGCGGTCCAGCGGACGCGCAGCATCTGATGCAACATGCTTGCGCCTTCAAGCGTCAGTGGTACAGCCGGCAAATGTTCGGCGGCGATTTCCGGTGGGGCATTCGTAATGACGGACATAGGGAACCCTGCTGCTATTCTATCGAACGCCTTGCTATGATGAGCATGCACTATGCCTGATCTTCACTCGGAGCACGCTCCGATGTCCGACGCCGTCACACACTCCATCCGCGTCGAAGTCTTATCCCGGCACTCTCCCGAAAACTCGCGGCAGGGCGAGTGGATTTTTGAGTACACGGTCCGCATTACCAACCAGGGAACCGACACGGTGCAACTCATCAGCCGTCACTGGATCATCACCGACGCCCTGGAACACGTGGAAGAGGTAAAAGGTCCGGGCGTGATCGGCGAGCAACCCGTACTGGCTCCTGGCGAATCCTTCAAGTACTCCTCCTGGTGCCCGCTGAAGACCCCCACCGGCCTAATGCGGGGGACCTATCAGATGGTACGCGCCGGCGGCGAAAGGTTTGAAATCGAGATCGCTCCCTTTGGGCTGAAGGCGCGCTACACCGTTCATTAACGTCCGGTCATCGAAACATCTGCGATTTTCCAAGCGCATGCCGCACTGTAAGGTATGAAAACTTATCTCTCTCTGCTCCTCACTGGCGCCCTGATTCTTGGCGCGTCGGTATCGGCCTTTGGCGAAACCAAGAAAAGCGAAAATAGCGGCCATAAGTCCCGCAATTCGCACCACAAGAGCACCGGCTCGCATAAGAGCGGCAGCTCCGGTTCGAAGACTAAGAGTAACGTGCCTTCGAACTAAGACATGCAGGCGTGGTAAGTTGTC
>JBEKLB010000639.1:0-3129 GCA_050010415.1 Bryobacteraceae bacterium
CAGGGCGGTGGTGCCAGTGAGGAGAGTATTGCTTTGCGGCGCGGTAGCGTGCTGGAAATTAGCGAACACCAAAATTGACGGATCGAGCGAGGGAATGCTGGGACCCAACTGCGTCACGATGCCGCCGCCGGAACTTACGCCGTTGCCTCCCGAGAGCGCCACCGACCCGGAGTTGTTCACGCTGACGCCCTGCAGGCTGACGCTTTCCGGGCCCGCGGCCACGCCCAGCCCGACGCTTCGCAGAGCTCCACCACCCTGGGCGCGCCGCAACACTTGCTGGGCCAGCAGCGGCCCGTACCGTTGCACTTCGACGTCGATGTTGTTTTCGATCGAGAGCGCCACCACGTCCTGCGCCGTGAGATAGAGGTTTCCGGCCCGAATCAGGTCATTGAAGCGCGGCGAGTTGGTCAAGCGAATGGGGGGAACGCCGCCCGCTTGATAAGGATGCGTCAGCCAACCCAAGCCCCCGGTCGGGGATTGAACGGTGATCTCCGATTGCGCGGCGGCAAAGGGCGCCAAAAACAGAGGAACGAACAGGATTAAAACCGCATTTTGCCATCGGCTCAACATAGATTCTTTCAGTATCGCCGGAAGCGGCGTATGAAGAGCATACGGCGAGCGGGGCGCGCTCGTTCCTTGTTTTCGCGACTGTTATACAATACGCGCTGTGGTTTCCAGAGTTCCTTTTCTCTTCGCGCTCGCCGCGCTAGCGAGTGCGCCCCTGTTCGCGCAAGGCGGCGCGGGCTTCAACCCATCCGGAATGTGGACTGCGATGTATCACGAGGATGAACTGGAGCGCACCGATCCTGGATCTCCGGCCGGCGATTATCTGGGCATTCCCATCAATGACGACGCCCGGCTGCGTGCCGATACATGGGATGGCGATCTTGTTTCGGTGTTGCAGCACCAGTGCATCCCGCATTCGGCGGTTTACGCCATGCGTGCCCCGTCCGCGTTGAAAGTCACCACGGTCAACGATCCAGCGTCGGGCGAAATCGTCGCGTATATCATCGACGGCACATACACCGGCCCGCGCACCATCTGGATGGACGGACGCCCGCACCCATCTCAATTTGCGCCTCACAGTTGGGCCGGATTCTCCACGGGAGCTTGGGAAGGCGACACGCTGCGCATCGAGACCACGCATATCAAATCGGGCTATCTGCGGCGCAATGGCATCGCGTTTTCAGACCTTGCGAAACTCACCGAGTTTCTAGACCTGCACGATAAATACCTGACGCTGACCACGGTCGCGGAAGATCCGGTTTACCTGACCGAGCCGCTGGTGCGCACCGAAAGCTGGGTCTGGAATCCTTACCAGGTTTTCACTCCGATCGCAGGCTATGGCTCGTGCCTGCCCACTCCCGAGATCCCGCGGCCCTATGGCTGGGTGCCGCATCATTTGCCGGGCACCAACACCGTGGTCCAGGAATTTTCGAAAGAATACGGCGTACCGTTTGAAGCTAGCCGGGGCGGCGCGGAGACCATGTATCCGGAGTATCGAAAGAAGCTGAAGCAAATGGAAATTCCACGCGCCAAAGTGTTCGATGTCCAGTTTGAGCAGGAGCACAAAAAGCAGACAGCTTCGGATTCCGCAGGGGCGAAGCAATGAGGATCGCCGCGCTATTGTTAGTCGCCCTCGCCGCTTCGGGCCAGGAATATGAGGTTCGTCACGTCCAAGGCAACGTCTACATATTCGCCAGCACACTCGGGAACGTCACCATCCAGATCGGCAAAGACGCGGGACATGATGGCGTGCTGCTGGTGGACACGGGTGCGCCGCAACTGCATGAAACGCTGCTCGCCGAGATCCGCAAACTGTCCACTGAACCGGTGCGTTTCATCATCAACACCAGCGCCGATGCGGATCATATCGGTTCGAACGCAGTTTTGCTGAAACCTCCCCGCACCTACCAACTGCCGGCTGAAGTGGCGCTGTTCGCCCAAGACAATGTGCTGCAGCGCGAGAGCCGCGAAGGGTCCCTCGTTCCCTCGGGAGCCTGGCCGACGCTCACGTACCTGGAGGGAAAGAGCTTCGCGTTCAATGGCGAGGCAATTCAGACGTTCGCCGAACAGGCCGCTCATACCGACGGCGATAGCATCGTGCTGTTTCGAGGATCCAACGTGCTGAGCGCCGGGGATATTTTCCTCACCACAGGCTACCCGGTGATCGATCTGGAGCGCGGCGGAAGCATCCAGGGTGAAATTCGCGCCTTGAACCACATTCTCGATCTCACCGTCCCCCGCTCCATGCAGGAAGGAGGAACACTGGTGATTCCTGGACACGGACGGCTGTGCGACGAATCCGAAGTGAGCGACTACCGCGATATGCTCACCATCATTCGGGATCGCGTCCAAAACATGCTGCATAAAGGAAAGACATTGGAGGAAGTGAAGGCGGCGAAGCTGAGCCGGGATTACGATCGGCGATACAGCACCAGCGCCTGGACCGGCGACATGTTCGTCGAATCCATTTACAAGAGCCTGGGAGGGCACCAATGAGACGGCGCGGGATGGCGACAGCGTTCACTTTCGCGGCCCTGTGCCTGCCCGCCAGCCCCCAATCCCCAGCCCCGCCGACGCCGAAGGCGAGCTCCCCAGTCGATCTCACCGGGTACTGGGTATCGCTAGTGACCGAGGATTGGCGCTATCGCATGCTGAACGCACCCAAGGGCGATTACTACAGCATCCCCCTGAACGCGGAAGGCAAGCGTGTGGCCGACACCTGGGATCCCGCCAAGGACATCGCGGCAGGCAAGCAATGTATGAGCTACGGTGCGCCGAACATCATGCGCCAGCCGGCGCGCCTGCACATCACCTGGACCAACGACAACACGCTCAAAATCGAGATCGACGCGGGAAAACAGACCCGGTTGTTATTGTTTTCGCCGCCGCCGGCGCAAGCCGAGCCATCGTTGCAAGGAACTTCGGTTGCGCTATGGCAGACCCCGCAATCCATCCGCGCCTATACGTCGAAGATATCGGCACAAGATCCCAACACACCTGGATTCAGGGACGCCAGCATGGCGGCACCCCCGCCTCCGCCGGACACCCGCAAACTGGGCGGTACGTTGAAGGTGGTTACCACGCACATCAAGCCGGGCTACCTTCGCAACAATGGCGTGCCGT
>JBEKLB010000640.1:0-3126 GCA_050010415.1 Bryobacteraceae bacterium
TCGATGAACCCGCGGCCTCACCGTCCGAGCCGAGATTGGGATTGGCGACGCCGTTGAGTGAGGCTACATAAGCGACCACCGCTACCAGATCCGGCCGCGACAAAACTGTGGCGAAGGATCGCATACCTGTTCCGGGAATGCCGCGCGCGACCACGCCATTGATGTACGCCTGGTTGAAGCCACGGCCCGCTAAGCGCGGAGCGCCGCTCGATTGGCCTTTCACTCCGTGGCAGTATCCGGTGGCGCAGGTCTTCGCAAATACCTGCTCGCCTTGCTTGATCTGAGTCTGCGCCGCGCAGGACAGCGCCACAGCGCACATGATGACTAAGAACCTCATCGCGATCCCTCCGGCAGGGCAAATACCACCAGTGTCGAGCCCAGCCGCCAGTCCTGATCCGGGAACAGTCCCAGAAGCGCTCCGCCGACCACCGAGACGTGCCATCCGGTGGACGTGGCAATGAACTGGCGGCCATTCACGGCATATGCGACCGACCCTCCGCGATTTCCCGCGCCGGTTTGATAGCTCCACAGTTTGTTACCGCTCTTGGCGTCCAACGCGAAAAATTCGCCTTCCGGATTTCCGGTGAACACCAGATCGCCGGCCGTGGCGAGCATCGACGCCAGAAGAACGTACTTGTACGGCATGCTCCAGATGCGTTTGCCGGTCACGGGATCCCAGGCGTCCACATGGCTATTTGTGGCGCGTCCGGGAGCCAAGTGAATGGGGAAATCGCCATTCATATAGTTCTGCCCTTCCTCGGGCGCCGAGTTGTTCGGTGTTATGTCCTCACACAGCTCATTGATGGGTACGTAAAACCAACCGGTGCGCGGCGAGTACGCCATGGAATTCCAGCTCTTCGCGCCGGCGGCGGTGGGGCAGATGGTTGTCGTCTTGCCCAGCTGCGGCTCAACCCGGCCGACCAGCTTACCGTCTTCGGTGACGCCTGAAATCCAATTCTGCACTTCAGGAACGGTGAATACTTGGAGCAACTCACCGCTGGAGCGATCCAGAACGGACGTCAATCCGCTCTTATTCATGTGCACCAGAACTTGCCGCATTCTGCCATGGATCTCGCGATCCATCAGCAGGACTTCGTAGGCGGAATCCCAGTCCCACAAATCATCGTGAATTTCCTGGTGATACCAACGCAGCTTTCCCGTGTCGGCGTCCAGCGCCACTACGCTCGCGGTGAAAAGATTCAGGTCCTTGCTCTTGTCGGCGCCGGCAGGCACACGCTCGGCATCGTAGAAATCGGCGGCTGCATTGCCGGTCCCCCAGTACACGAGATTCAGCGCAGGATCGAAGGAGCCGGTGAGCCACGGTGCGCCGCCGCCGAATCTCCAACTATCGCCCTTCCAGGTCTCATGGCCTTTTTCTCCGGGGCCGGGAATGACATACCAGCGCCAGGCCAGGCGTCCGTTTTTGGTGGAGAAAGCGGTGATGTAGCCACGATGCGCGCCATCGCCTCCGGTGCCGCCCACGATCACTTTGTCCTTCACCACAAGAGGCGCGGCGGTTATGTTGCAGCCGCATTGACGCGCGTCGTCGATATTCACTCGCCAAAACAATCGCCCAGTCTTTTGATCTAACGCGACCATGTAGTTGTCCTTAGTACCGAAGAAGACCTTGCCATCGCCGATGGCCAGTCCGCGATTTCCGACGAAGCCCGGAACGCTGCGGCCTGGCTCGGGATATCTGTAGTTCCAAATTTCGCGCCCGCTGGCGGCGTCGAGCGCGAACACTCGCGCCCGTGCGGTGATCAAGTACATCACGCCTGACTCGACGATGGGTGTGGTTTGCAGGTTCTCCGCATAGTCGCCGGTCTGGAACAACCACGCCGGCGTGAGGGCTTTCACGTTGCTGGTGTTGATTTGATCGAGCGCGCTGTAGCGCCACGAAAATTGTGTGCCGCCATAGTTCGGCCAGTCGCTGTGCGTGGCACCGGCCTCCTGCGCCAGCGCCGATGAAATGGTGAACAAGATGAGCCAGAATCGCATCGGGTCTATCATATGCGATTCTTGCCGATGCGGGTGGGCGTTTTTAATCCAACGGTATCGTGCCGGTATATCGAAGAATGTAGAGGCCGCCGGTAAAACGGTCATTGGCGTAAATAAAACCTTTTTCGTCCACGATGGCGTGATTCATCTGGCTGGTTGGCGTGGGATTTTTGGGAGGCGCGGCCGGAATGTAAAATCCGATTTCCTCCAGGTGTGGAGGCGCGTCAGTAACGCCCTTGGGTCCGTCGACGATGTGGAAAATCCTGATACCGCCGTTAAACCAACTGGCCACTGTCGTGTTTTTGAGATTGGCGGATGTGGGGCTGGGAAAATTGGGGTGCAGATTATGCGCGCCGAACCGGCCACCGCGCGTGCAGAGATCGCCGTCGTTGGCATGGAGCGGAGCGGTGCCGATGACCATGGGATTGGTTTCGGCACGAATGTCGAGCAGCCAGACCAGCTTGGGCGCATCCTTACAGTTGTCCTGCGTGTCTTCGTCAGACACCAGCGCGATGCCACGGCTGAAGATCGGTTGGAAGGTGTGGGTCCAAGCGGTATAGGGCGGAGAAAACCTGGTTTGTCCTAGCACCTTGGGAGTGAAGGTCTGCGCACGTCCGGCCTTGACTTCGGCGAGGCCCGAGATATCCAGGATGAGCGCCCCGCCATCGATGTAAGCGACGTAAGCGCGATCGGGATGATCGGGCCACACTTCTGTTTGATGGGGCCGGTAACCGTCGTCGAACTTGGGATGGCGCTTGGGCAAACAATCCGGAAGGCAGGTGTCGCCCTTACGCGTGCCCGGATACCACCAACGGCCCACTTCGCGCGGGTGTCGCGGGTCGCGCAGGTCCAAGATCATGTAAAACTGGTCGTCGTTCGGATTGGTGGGATCGAAATCAGCGGCGCCGGTGGTGAGGTGCGCGAACTCGCCGTCGACAAACCAAACGCAATGGATGCCGCGAGAGTTGGGTCCGGAGGTATCGAAGAAGGAGAGTTCGAGATCTTCCAGGCGCTTGGCGTTCTTGAGTGACGCGAAGTTGGATACATCCAGGACCCAGAGGCCGGCGGTTTTCTGACCTTTCTTGAGCGCTTGATTGGCGACGACCAGCACGTTTCCGGAAAGGCCGA
>JBEKLB010000641.1:0-3119 GCA_050010415.1 Bryobacteraceae bacterium
GAAAACGCACGGGTGACCATCGCGGCGCGAGAAGGATTGTTGCTGGTGAGGATGATCACGGAAGGAAATGAAGAAAATGTCTGAACAACCTGTTGTCTACACACTGCCAGTGCTGCCGCTGAAGAGCGCGGTGCTGTTCCCTTACCTGCTGATGCCTTTATCAGCCGGGCGTCCGGGGTCCATCGCCGCGGTGGAGGCTGCTCTCGCAACCGAGTCGAAGGAGATCCTGATCTTCACGCAACGCGATGCCGACGTTGATTCGCCCTCGAAGGACGACCTCTATTCCATTGGAACCAAGGCCGTCATCCGCAAAATGAACCGTTCCGGCGAAGGCCATCTCGAACTGATGGTTCTGGGCATGGAGCGCGTCACGCTTTTGAAAGTGGATAGCGCGGAGCCTTTCCTGAAGGGACGCGCCGTGCCGTTGCCGCTGCCTGAGGATAAAGGTCCGGAAATTGAAGCGCTGCAGGGCGCTCTTGTGGAACTGGCCGGCGAGGCGCTAACGTTGGCCCAGCCCAACACGCCGCAAGAATTGCGTGGATTGCTGGCAACTAATGACGATCCGCTACGGCTGACGTTCGTTTTGAGCGCCATGTTCAGCCTGGACGCGGAGAAAGGGCAGTCGCTGCTCGAAGCGCCCACGCGGGCCGAAGCTCTGCGGATGATGCATCGTTACCTGACGCACGAAGTGCAGGTGCTCGAGCTGCGGAACAAGATCAACACCGAAGCGCGAACCGAAATGAGCAAGGAGCAGCACGATTATTTGCTTCGGCAGCAGATGCGCGCCATCCAGCAGGAGTTGGGCGAAAAAGGCGGCGAACAGGCCGAAGCGCAACAGTTGCGCGAACGCCTGGAAAAAGCCGGCCTTCCCGAAGACATCCTGAAGGAAGCCAAGCGCGAGCTGGATCGGCTGGAGAAACTGCCTCCTAGCGCGCCGGATTACAACGTGATTCGAACGTATCTGGATTACGTGCTGGAGCTGCCGTGGACCAAGAGCACCGAAGATTCGCTCGACATCGCCAAGGCTCGCCAGGTGCTGGATGAGGATCACTTCGGATTGAAAGATGTGAAGGAGCGGATTCTCGAACATCTGGGCGTGCTGAAGCTCAATCCCAATGCCAAGGCGCCGATTCTGTGCTTTGTCGGCCCTCCCGGAGTCGGCAAAACTTCGCTCGGCCAATCCATCGCGCGTTCTTTGAACCGCAAGTTCGAGCGCATGAGCCTGGGCGGCTTGCATGATGAAGCCGAACTGCGCGGCCATCGCCGGACCTATATAGGCGCTCTGCCCGGTCGCGTGATTCAAGCCATGCGGCGCGCGGGCGCGAACAATCCAGTGCTGATGCTGGACGAAGTGGACAAGCTGGGTCACGATTTCCGTGGCGATCCAGCGCACGCTTTGCTCGAGATCCTGGATCCGGAGCAGAACAAGACGTTCCGCGACAATTATCTCGATCTGCCGTTCGACCTGTCGAAGGTGTTGTTCGTCACCACCGCGAATGCGCTCGACACCATCCCGAGGCCGTTGCTCGATCGCATGGAGATCCTGCGGCTGGCGGGCTACAGCGAAGAAGAAAAGCTCGAAATCGCGAAGCGCTATCTCGTCCCCAAACAGCTCAAGGAAACCGGGCTGACGGCGGAGCAGTGCATTCTTCCGGACGAGACCGTACGGAAGATTATCTCGGGCTACACGCGCGAAGCGGGCTTGAGAAGGCTGGAGCGGGCCATCGGCGGCGTGACGCGCAAGGTGGCGCTGAAATTTGCCGAAAGGGCATTTTCTGAAACAGGCGGACCGTTTACCGTAACGCTCCCTGAGCTCGAAGAGATGCTCGGGCCGGAGCCGTTCAATCAAGAAGAAGCGCGGCGCGATCTGCCGGCGGGCGTGGCAACCGGCCTGGCCTGGACTGAAACAGGCGGCGACGTGCTGTACATCGAAGGCACCCTCTTGCCGGACGGCAAGGGCTTGACGTTGACCGGACAACTCGGTGAGGTGATGCAGGAATCGGTGAAAGCGGCGCAGAGCTACATCTGGTCGCACGCCGGTGACTTCGACATCGATCCGGCGCTGTTCAAGACCTCTGGCGTGCACGTGCACGTTCCGGCGGGCGCCATCCCGAAAGACGGACCGTCGGCGGGCGTGACCATGGCCACCGCGCTGACTTCGCTTTACACCAAGCTGCCGGCTCGCAGCGATGTCGCGATGACCGGTGAGATTACGCTGACCGGATTGGTGCTTCCCATTGGCGGCATCAAAGAAAAGGTGCTGGCCGCGCGGCGGGCTGGAATCCATACCGTGATCATGCCCAAGGCCAACCAGAAGGACCTGCGCGATCTTCCCGAGCAAGTTCGCAAAGAAATGGAGTTCATCTTCGCCAGCCGGGTGGAAGACGTCCTGCAGACGGCGATTCCACAGTTGAGCGAGCGGATGAACGCTAACAAGACCCGGCCGATCATCCACGCAGCATAACCGATCGGGCGAGTAGACAACAGGCGCGGAGACTTTTCAGACAGTCTCCGCGTTTTTTTTGTGCAGTAACCAGCCTCGCGCACGTGAGTAAACGGAATTCGCTGCTTCTCCCAAGCCTTCGCCAGTGCACCAAGTCTGTGCGCCCGAGCTATTTGGGAAGCACTTTTCTGTGCTTTCTCGGAATATCTGGAGTTAGAGCGGTGGCGTACCTCATCCGCAATGCTTCGATTGTCCGTCGTCGGCTTTATAGCCATGATTCTATGATACGGGTATCTTGCTGCCCCGCTTTCCAAGCCTAGCGCGCTACTGAGTGTTGCTGGTCATGCATTGCATATACAATGGTAATGGTGGTGTTCGATTGGGATCAGAACAACCTGAGGAAAATCAGGGCACACCGGATCCAGGCTGAGGAGGTGGAAGAAGCTCTCGCTCGCGACCCGGTCTTAGTTTATGAACAAGACGCCGATGGCGAGGAACGCTATGTATACTACGGCGAAACCGACAGCAACCGGCCTCTCGCGATCGTTCTAACGGAACGCGACGAAAGAATTCGAGTGATTACGGCCTACGACCTGGACGCCGGACAAGAACAAGACTATCTGGAGCGGCGCGCGCGGGGAGAATGATGCAATGAGTAAGACACCTCCGAAATTCA
>JBEKLB010000642.1:0-3112 GCA_050010415.1 Bryobacteraceae bacterium
TATCCCCATCGCAGCGCAGCTCCGATTCCCGCCATCGAGCCTACCTCGCGCGGAAATTTACCAGAGGTACCAGATACTGTCATCCTGGAACTTGCGCCGCGGGTGCCCACCAACGGTCGGGGCCGTTGGTGATCATTACCGCCTACCCGATAGACGTGTCGAACGTACCGGTATTAGGTAGGCCACTCTCGCCTCCGCTCCTTCTACCTCGAATAAGAAGCCCGATTTTCCCGGCACCGGGCACTTCCGCTTCCCCGCGCGTCCGAAAAACGACCGTTTTCCGAACACAGTAAGAACTCAACAGAGCCTGTCGATATTTGCGGACTTTATGTTTACGGTCAGTGCGAGGCGTTGGCGCTGGCCGACGAAAGTCAAAAAGGAAATTAGTCTTAATGATTCTGACGACCTACAAAAAAGTAATGGAAACAGATATGAGCGTCTTCGATTTGCTTAAAGAAGCGGTAGATTCGATCGCGAGAGAAGAGGCATCCGTCTGGGGGAAGACGCGTCACGCATCGGTGGGAATACTCATCGCGGGAGCGAAACAGAATCCAAGCATTTGCTTCATCCGGCGAGCAAAATGGGACGGCGATCCCTGGTCAGAGCATATCGCCTTTCCCGGCGGTTCCCGAGCGGCCGATGAGGACGCGTTGCAGACCTTGCGACGGGAGCTAGAGGAAGAGATCGGATGGGTCGTCGAGGACCGCCAACCCCTGGTGCGATTGCCACAACTTCGCATTCGATTGGCTGGGCGTGAGCGCCTGCTGCTGCTGGACGCGTTTGTCTATCGTGTGGAAGGAGCCCCACCGGCACTGCAATGCGGTCCGGAAGCGGAATCAGCCTTCTGGATTCCAGTTGCCGAGCTGTGGAGTCTCAATAATCTCGATCATCACAGTCTGGGCGACGGGAGTGAAACGCTCGTCTATCCGGCCATTAGGACCTCACAGGGAATAATCTTCGGTATAACCCTGCGTGTCTTGACTCTGCTTTCTGATCAGTTTGGAATTCCGCTGCGATATCTCGAAGAAATCCCGATGCTGCGACGAGCCTCCGCGCGGTGATCGCGTTCCTACAGGACTTTCAGAAGGTGGGCGAGGGTGAGTGGGCCGCTGTGGATGCGCACCTTACAGCTGCTCGCAAGGCTAGTCAGCCGATCTATTAATAGATAATTCATTCACTCTAAACGCCAGAAAAGTAGCCGCAACTATAAGACTGGCATCACCGGCGGACGACGTATCCGAATAGCAACGGTGCCGTTACAGTGAGCACGCCGCGCGGCCCGGCACGTTAGCCGACGGCGAACAACTTTGCCTCATCACGTTCGGTCAGAACGCTGCGACCTGTTGCGATGTATTGCTCGCCTGTCTCGGTTAGCTGCAAAAGCGGTCCGCCGGCGCAGCGATCTTTTCAAGCCGGCCGTTTAAATCGAGAGCAGCGCAAAACTGGCACGGGTGTCGGTTCAGCAAAAACGACGGGCTGGACCGCAAACCGCAGCTCAGCGGGAAATTCCGGCTTGAACGTTCATCTTCCCCTGGGAATGAACCCCGGGATGCCCGTGTCAACAACCGAATTAAGCCTGACTCGCGTACCGATCCCTTGAGTGATCTCTTCGATGGCGTCATCGGGAAGAGCCGAGACATCAAAATTCTCCTCGATATGGCCCTTGCTTGTAGCTGTGGTGAGAGGAGCCGTGCCGCGCTGGAGCGCCCACGCCAGTAAAACTTGAGCGCGGGTTTTGTTGACGCGCTTCGCAATGCCGGTGATCACCGGATCCTCGATCAACTTGGGTTCAATCCCATGACCCAAAGCGGCGAAGGCCTGCATCACGATGCCATTCTTCTTGCAATACTCGAGCAGATCCCACTCAGGGAGATATGGATGAGATTCGACTTGAACAACCGCTGGCTTTACGCGAGCGATATCGAACACCTCTTTCAGCTGTACCAGATTGACGTTCGACAATCCGATCGCCTTGCACCGACCTCCGTCGATTAAGCTCTCCAAAGCCTTCCAGGTATTCGTCAGAATCGTCGCATCGTCATAAATCACATTGCCGTTCTTGTCTCGCGGGTCTTGCTCCTCTCCGGCTTTGAAAGCGAACGGAGTATGGATGCTATATAGATCGACATAGTCCAGTTGCAGTCTTTTCAGACTTGCCTCGAAGGCGGGTCTAACGCGTTCGGGACGATGATTGTTGTTCCAGAGCTTCGTACCTACAAAAACGTCCTTCCGTTTGACCTTGCCATCCTGGAATACCGCTCGCATCGCTTCGCCCACCTGTTCTTCATTTCGGTATCGCTCAGCGCAATCGAATTGACGAAAGCCTACCTCCAGAGAAATCCTAACTGCCTCTTTTGTTGCTACCGGATCAGGAATCAGCGTCCCAAACCCGAGCGCCGGAATCTCATCAGAGCCATTATTGAGCGGTATTTTTGAATACCGAAGGGCGTGAGCGTCACTCATAAAACCGCATCCCTGTGTGCAAATCGCTTCTGACCCGATTGTAGCAAAGCTCTCCGACGAATGGCGAATAGTTGCCGACCGCCGCGCTCGGTACGCTCCCAATGGTTGGTTCAGGCCGGCAGCCTGATGATCCAGACAGGAAAAGTCTTCGCGCGCTGGATCCGTGATCCTTCGGCTCTGGGGAGCCCTGACGTACTATTCCGAATGGCTAAGAGAATTTGCGCCTCGTCTGACGGGCGACGCCGAAGGTTACGGCGACGTGCGCCGTAACCGACCCCGATTATCAGCGTTTGACCGTCGCGACCGGAAGAGCGACACTACCGAAACGGGACTGGCCGCACCGTTCCACCGGGAGGGAAGCGATGAGTATTATCGATAAGGCGCTAGAAGCAAACCTCAACTATGCAAAAAGTTACGATCCAACGCTGGGGAAGCGTCCGGCCCCCAAAATCGTGGTTGTAACCTGCATGGATCCACGGCTCTCAGACCTCCCTGGAATCCTGGGTTTGCCGCAAGCCGATATAGACGTTATCCGAACCGGCGGACCCGCGGTAACAGAAGATGTACTCGGGGAACTTGTTGTTTCCACCCATGTACTCGGAACCACAGAGATACTGCTTCTCAACCACACCGGCTGCGGGTTCACGAC
>JBEKLB010000643.1:0-3095 GCA_050010415.1 Bryobacteraceae bacterium
GGGAACGCGCTGAAGGTGGCCGCCAACGGAACATTCACTTTCACCACAGCGCTGGCCACCGGATCCTCCTATGCCGTGACGGTGAGCGTGCAACCCACGGGTGAACTCTGCACGGTGACGGGTGGCTCGGGCAAAGTGGCGTCCTCCAACGTCACCAACGTCACGGTCGCCTGCTCTTCAAGTTCCGGCGGAGGAGGCGGAACGTATTGGATCCCGTATTCCGCAACCCCCATCCCCTCGGCTACGCCGGCAGGAAGCCGAGGCCTGTTCCTCATCCCCTCGGATAAACTGGCCTCCGCGCCTGGGCCAACTTTCTTGACCACAGACTCGACCCAGCTTCTCGGCATTGGAACGCAAATTTCTGTGGAAGGCGGAGTGGCGACATACTCTCCTCAGGTGATGATGTATGCCGACACCAACTCAACCGGAATTACCAAGATCTTCGGCGTGACTCTCGCTGGCACCTCGAGCGTCCCCAAGCCGGCCCAGATCGGGAGCCTCGCGCTGCCTTCGGGCCAGCAGATTTGCCAGGCCGCTTCCTCGTCAGAGACCGACCTCAGCGAGGCGGATACGCTGTTTGTGGTGATCGAGGTTGGCACCGCAGCGCAGTGCACCTCGGGTGGCGGCACCTTCGAGGTCGTGCATTACGCGGATTCGTCGACCACGGCTCCCGTGGTAGTGAGTCTTCAGTCAACCGAAATCAATACGATCTACCAGAGCGGCAAATTAACTGGGTTACTCGTGTTCGATTCCGCCACGAAGTCGCTTGACCTTTATGCCGACGACGCCTTCACGTCTCCGAAGCAGGAGATCACGAGCTTGACGGCGAGCAGCTATGTTGCGGGCGTCGTAGACGAGGCCACCCTCAGCACGACCGGAGTTTTCTTGTCGGTAACCAACACGGCCGCGGCCACTTTCTTGTACCGCATCGATGGTTCCACGCTGGTGGCCACTCAACTCCAGGACGTTTTGACAGGGAGTATCGCCCCCAGCGCCGCCGAGGATGACAGCAACCTGTACTACATCGTTTTCACCCCCGGCGCCAGCAGCAGCGAGACGGCTAGTTTTTACCAGGTCCCTCTCACCGGCGGAACTCCCAAGCTCCTCTACACCAGTCCGTCCTTCGTCGCTGATAGCGGAACTGCGATCACGGGCTATCAGTTGATCGGCAGCAACGATTCAGTGGTTGTCTTCGAATTCTACTCTGACCCATTCACCGACGGCATCGAGGATCCGACCAAGGCCACGGCTACGCTTTACACCGTGCCGGTTGGAGAAACGACAACCACGCCGACCAAGCTCGCCAGCTTTACTTCAGGCGAGACGCTGGTCGAGGCGTTCCTGGCTGCGCCGAGCGGCAGCGGGGTATCCGGCAACATCCTGTTCGCGGCGGTTCGGCACGCGACCGGAACGCCTTCCGCCTTGAAGATCGCTTATTCCGCCGTGTCAATACCGCTCAATGGAGGTACCGCCCCGGCTCCGATTGCAAATTCCCTCTACGCCCCATTGGCCGTTCTCTCGGCCCGGCTCAGCTACAACGTGTGGCAGGTGACCGGCATCACGGACACGAACGGCGGCTTTGGCGGCGGCACTGCCAACCTGGTGACTGTAAGCACTCTGGCCGACACCCCGTTCACCACCACCGGCGGTGGAAAGTATGTGTTCACGACGGGCTTTAGCGGAGTACTCGCTGCGATCTCAAGCAACAACATTGCCATCGGCATCTTCAACAATTCAGCCGCTGTCACTTCTGGCACTGCCACGCTGCAGGAAATCGGGGCTGCAGCCGACTTGACCACGCACTTCCTGTATCCGGTCGTGCTGAAGAATACCTACGTCCTGCCGTATTAGGCAGGCCGTACAGAAGGAAGCCGGCCGGACGATGAATCGGGGGAAACCCAGGGACGGGCGGGACGCTCCCACTAGTGGCTTGGGGAAGTGGTGCCGTCTTCCAAGGTCGCAAAGACTGCCTTCCACAGCTCCGATGTGACGTCCGACCTTGTGCCGTCCCGCGAAGTTGCGCGATCATGGCCGAGGAGACGGGGGTAAGGGCAGCCTGAACGGCCCGCTCCCAACTCCTTTGTTCTCAAGATTTTGACCTCTAAGGATGATTATGCACTTGACACACAGAACGGTTTTTGCTAAAGTTCTCCCTGTCCAGAGGAGAACGAGCCATGAACCTGATCGATGTTAGCACCCAACTCCAGACCGAAGATCAATGTTTGGACTTTATCGAGAAGGTTCGCTGGCCGGATGGCAAGATTCGGTGCGTGCGGTGCGGCACGGACAAAGTTTCGCGGATCACGCGCACAGTCAACCCAGATGTTACGCGCACAGAGAAGAAACAGAACAAGCGCACCCGCCTTTACGCCTGCCTAGAGCCCACCTGTAAGCATCGTTTCACTCCCACGGTCGGCACGCTCTTCCACGATTCTCATTTACCACTGTCAAAATGGTTCGCCGCTGTCGCACTGATCGTTCACGCCAAGAAAGGCATGAGCGCATTGCAGATGCAGCGGCATCTCGGCGTGAACTACCGGACCGCGTGGTACATGGGGCATCGCATCCGCAAGGCGATGGCATCCGGCGAAGGCATTCTGAGCAACCCAGGTTCGGGCGGTCACGGCTCAAAACTTTCCGGCACCGTCGAAATTGATGAGACATACGTCGGCGGAAAAACCATTCGCAAGAAAGAGCGCGGCAACCAAAAGAGCTACACACGCAAGGCCGCAGTGGTTGGGATGATTGAGCGCGGCGGCGAACTCCGGTTGCGACACGTCGGAAGCGGCAACACGACTGCGGCGCAAGTCAGGCCGCTTTTACATGAACTCGTGGACCGCAATGTTGACCGCGTGATGACGGATGAATCCACGATCTATCCCTTCGCATTCGATGGCTACTGCGCCAGCAAACACGAAACGATTGCCCACAAATACGAGTACGTTCGCGGCGATGTTCACACGAACACGATTGAATCGGCGTTCTCGCTATTCAAGCGCGGCGTGACCGGATCGTTTCACCGCGTCTCACACAAGCATTTGCATCGCTACCTGTCGGAATTTGAGTATCGGTTCAATCGGCGCACGGCTCCAGCG
>JBEKLB010000644.1:0-3074 GCA_050010415.1 Bryobacteraceae bacterium
AGTGTACATCCAGGAGACGCCCACCAGAATCAATCCCAGCACGATAAACGACAAGATACGGTTGACGGTTTCGAGCGCGCGCAGATCGTAGAGGAACAGCTTGAGCACGCAGACCAGGAAGAGCGTGAGCCCGGACAGACGCTGCACGCGGTCGCGCAGGGGGAAGCCGGCGCCCAGCAGCGCGAGTGCCTCCACGGCCCAGGACATAGTCAATGTGCCGCCTGAGACTTCGTAGAACAGTAGGATGGCGAGCAGAAGCATCGCGAGCAACGAATAATAGGCGCGCGCGTAGCGTTCCATACTTTCACCCTCGACCATCGCCCGGCTATTGCGCGGCGCCAGAAGCTGGGTGGCGTATAGGCTGGCGATTACCAGGCATGCGGCGAAAACGTGGATTTGATTTGCGGCCAGCATTGCGGTGGTGAACGAGAACGAGAGCAGAGCGAGCGCGTAACTTTGCACCCGCAGATCCACGATTTTGCGGAGCTGGCCGGCTGCAAAGAGCGCCAGGCCGAACAGAGCCCAAGCGACGATCGCGAAGGTAGCCCCCAATTCGAAGCGCGCCAGGATGGCAAATAGAATTGCCGGCGTGTAGAGATAGAGGCGGGATGGGGCCGCCTGCTGATCGCGCCACCAGAAGTAATAATGCGCACCGATGATCGGCAGGATGGTGAACGTTCGATACGTGATGTGGATGGCATCGCCCAATCCGACGAAATCGAAGGTAAACAATCGAAAGAAGACCGCAGCCGCTACCAGGTGTCCCAAAAGGCGGAAACGCGAGGCCGAGAAACGAACGCCGATTTCGAACAGCGTGAGGCCGAGAGCGGTCCAAACCAGCGCAACCACTGTCGGCGGAAATTTCAGCCAAACCAGCGTCATGGCGAACAAGACGCCTGCGCCTGCGTACAGATCGCGGCACCATTCGCGTTCCCAATCGTCTATCCGACTGGGCAGGGGGCGGAAAATTCGTGCGCTGACGGTACAGCAGGCCACGGTCGCGATGGCGAGTGATATCGCTTCTGAGCTGGGTGAGCCGATCTGAGCATCCAGCACATGAGCCCAGAACAGGTTCCAGAACCCGGCGGCCGAAACAAAGTACGACAACCACCGAAAATGTTTTGGTAGCTTTTGCAGGCCGAGTTCGAACATCAGCGCTCCCCCGAGCAGCCAGGCGGCGCCCAGATAATCGGCTGGCGCGACCTTCCACACGATGACGAAGAGAAAACCGACGGCGGAGGCGGCGGTGATCCACGAAGCTTTCTTTTCTGTGTCGCCTAGACGGTCATCCTGGCTCAAGCTGATGCGGAGCGTGGCGGCGTAGTCGAGAGCGGCGCAAATGGCGAGCGGCAGCCAAGGAAAAGGCCAATCAACTTTTGCGCCGAATGGCGCGAGCACGAGCGAATTTACGACGATGCCCGCGCCCGTGCCGAGCGCTCCAATGAGGTAGCACTGGTAGCGGAACTCCGGCTGGCGCAAACGAAAACCAATCTCGAATAGCAGCGCGGCGAGGGCCAGCCACGCGACCGAGAGGTATTGGAGCGGCGTCTCGTAAGCCAGGACCATCGCGATCAATCCCGCCGCGACCGTGCTATAGAGTGCGCCCTCACTTACGCGCAGCATCCGGTTGAAATAGAAGACTGCCGCGGATAAAGCCGCGATGGGCGACCAACTCGTCCAGGTGCGCCCCGCCAGGACGATGGAGCCGGGTTCGGATATTTCCGCCAGCTTGGCCCTCGATACCGATCCGGCAAACACCGCGCCGGCCAACTGACGCAGATACTTCTGGCCGAATAAAAATCCGGCGAGAAACAAAATTTCGCCTTCGATGAGCAGGCCGAGGTTGATCCATTCGCCCGATGCGCGGAGCAGGATGGCAGCCGCAGCCATCGCCGCGGCGAGCGTGATGGACCCTTCGTAACTCCCGCCCGCGATGCGATCGAGCGTGCCGGCGTCTTGGTCGAAAGTGGATGGCGGCCGAAGACGCGCGCGCAACAATGCGCTGGCCAGGTAAAGAGCAGCGCCGGCGGCGAAGAACCCATAGAGATGTTCCGGCGATGAGCGCTGCCACTTCACGATGGACAGTGCGAGGAAGCTGAAGGCGTTAATCGGCAGAATGAACGACTCGATGGTCCAACGAGCCGTGCTGCGGCGCAAACGGAAGAGATCGAAGGTCTCAAACAGCAGCCAATACGTCGCGAAGAGGGCCTCGGTGGATGCGAGCGGGGCGCCCACATCGGGCCGCGATGCGCAGGTAGCATACGTCGCGAAGAGGCCGAAGACGGCCATCTGGTTCCATTCGAAGCGATAGGCAAGATACAGTAGCGACGCGGCCAGGGGCAGGAGCGCGAGCACCGAGAAGGGCGTGCTCTCACTCAACGCGAGTGTCGCGAATGCGATGAAGTAGGCGAGTCCGGTCACCGTTTGCGATTTGTAGCGCAGAGAGTGCCAAATCATTCCGCAAGCGACGGCCAGCAGGAATAGCGTAGCCAGGTAAGGGTTGTCGATTACCTTCGCCGCCGCGACCGCGTGCATGGCATATGTGGTGAAGTAGAGCGCCGCCCAGCCGCCGCCGATGAGGCCGCGCGCGAAGATAGCGTAGGCGCGCTTGCGTTCAATGAACAGCCCGCCGATGAGCATGGCGAGGCTGACGGCGATTCCTGTCGAGACGCGTCCGAGGGGGCCGACACGCGTGAATTCGTATCCCAGCAGAAGTGCGATGCCAATCACCAGCACCAGTACACCGAGCTTGTTGAGCCAGCTCCCGCCGACTACGGCCTCCCATTCCTGACCGCCCATGGATTCGCGCAGTTGATCGCGCCAGGTGGGCGGCGCAGGCGCGGGCTCGCGGAAATATTCCGGCATTGGGATCACCGGTAGTGGCGCGGGCGTTGGCTCGCGTAGAGGCTCCAGTTGAGGCAACGGCGGAATTACGGGGGGCGGCGGGATGACCACAGCAGGAGGTGGAGTGAATGGCGCGGGCTGCTGCGCGAGCTGGGGAGCGGGTGACTCTACCGGCGGCGTTTGCTGCGATTTCTCGAGAGCCCAAACGCGGCGGGTAAGCTGAGCGATGG
>JBEKLB010000645.1:0-3070 GCA_050010415.1 Bryobacteraceae bacterium
ATGAAGAACTCCAGCGGCCGGTCGCTGTAAATTGATTCGCCGGTGCTCACCACAACCTCGTTCGGGAATCGATTCTCGCTCGCGATCTTTCCTTTGGTGCCCAGAATCTCCACGCGCTGGTCGTAGCCAAACACCGCCTTGCGGCTGTTATCGATCGTGCCGATCGCCCCGCTTTTGAAGCGCAGCGTCACGATCGCCATATCCAGGTCGCCAGCCTCGCCGATTTCGGGTTCGGCCAGTACGCCCGCCGTGGTGTACATCTCTTCCACCTCATCGCCGATCAGGTATCGCGCCATATCGAAGTCGTGAATCATCATGTCGAGAAAAATTCCGCCCGAAGTGCGGATATAAGAGATCGACGGCGGCGCGGGATCGCGACTAATAATATGCATCAGGCAAGGCTGGCCAATTTCGCCCTTCGCCACCGCTTGGCGCACGCGCCTGAAGTTCGAGTCGAAGCGCCTGTTGAATCCGATCTGCAATTTCACGCCGGACTTCGCCACCGCCGCCAAAGCCATATCGATTTTGTCCAGACTGAACGCAATCGGCTTTTCGCAGAAAATCTGCTTGCCTGCCTTCGCCGCCTGCACAATCAAATCGGCGTGAGTCCCCGTAGGCGTGCAGATCAGCACCGCTTCCACTTTCGGATCGCCGATCACTTCCTCAGCCGTCGCAACGACCTTCGAAATGCCGCATCGTGCCGCGACTTTCTCCGCGGCCTCGCGACTCACATCGGCGATACATACGATCTCCGCCTCCGGCAAGCGGAATGCCAGCGTTTCCGCATGAACCCGCCCAATGCGCCCTGCCCCAATCATTCCGAAATGCAGTTTCTTCCCGCTCATCCCGTCCCTCAAAAAACTGTCTGTAGTCCTCTGCCCTCAGCTTCCAAATCGTGCATCAACCAACGAACAACCTGCATTCTCACTCGAACAATCTAAAAGCTAACGGCTGACAGCGAAACTCTGTTCTTGCGTGAAATTCGCCTCGATCGACCGCAGATACTCCCGGCTCCGCCCCGCGCTTTCCATAGGCGTCCCCATTCCCGGCAGGATGTCTTGCTCCACCAGTGCGTATCCTTTGTAGTCTTGCGCAGCCAGCCAGCGCAATAGGGCGGGGAAGTCGATGCACCCTTTTCCCAGCTCGGGGTACAGGCCATTCCGCATCGCCGTGAAATAATCCCACTCCTCTTCGCGGCTGCGGCGCGCGACATTCGGTTCCAGGTCCTTCAGATGGATGTACCAAATGCGCTCCTTGAAACGATTCAGCGCGGGAATCACATCGCCGTCCTCGCCGCCTGTGCCGTGTACGTAATGGCCCGCGTCGAACACCAGCCCCAGCCGGTCCGGGCTGGTCATGTCCAGCAGCGTCGCTATTTCGTCCGGCGTCTCCACATACCCCGCGCAATGGTGGTGAAACACCGTCCGCAGTCCGGTCTCATCGAACACCGCGTGCGCAATTCGGTCAGCGCCGCTCGCAAACGTCATCCACTCGTCTTTCGTCAATCCATCTTTCGCCGTTACGCGTCCGGCTAGCTTAGTTCTTGCCGGATCAGTCCCTGCATCGTCGGCCAGCACCAGATATGGCGCTTGCGTGGTTGCCACGGCAGCAAGCAGCTTCGCCGTCCTCACCGCCGTCACCACGCCCGCCGCATGCGTTGCCGGATTCTTCATCGCCACCGGCACATACGCGCCCAGCATCACCACGTCGTTTCGCTTGGCAAGCTCTTCGCTTAGCCGCACCGCGTCTGTGGGCATGTAGCCCCAGTCGCCCAACTCCGTTCCCGTGTAGCCCGTCTCCACCAGCTCGTCCAGCATCCGGTTAAACGGAATCGATTGGCTCTGATCCTGGTGCTCCAACGTGCCCCACGAGCACGGTGCATTCCCTACCAACAACTCTTTCATTCGTTCTCCTCAGTCCCCGGTGCGTCGATTTCTTGTTACCTTGGCCCCTGGTTCCCTGCCTTTTAGAACTTCCTGCTCCACTCCTTCGGCCACCGCTCCACCACAACCTTGGTCTGCGTGAAAAACTCCACCGCATGTTGCGCCTGCGCGTGCAGATCGCCGAAAAAGCTCTCGCCCCATCCGCTGAACGGAAACGTCGACATCGGCGCGGCCACGCCCACGTTGATGCCAACGTTGCCCGCGTTCACTTCATAGCGGAAGCGCCGCGCATTTGCGCCGTCGGTCGTAAAAATGCAAGCCATGTTCCCGTAGCTGCGTCCATTCACCAATGCGATGGCTTCTTCAATCGTCTGTGCGTGGATCAGGCTCAACACCGGCCCGAAAATCTCCGTCCGCGCTGCTTCAGAATCCGGCGGAACGTCATCGAGCACGGTCGGCATCACAAAATATCCGTCTTCGTAATCCGGAACCTTGCGCCCGCGCCCGTCCACAATCACACGCGCCCCCGCCTGTTCGCCCCGGGAAATCAATCCCTCGATCCGCGTCTTGCTCTCCGCCGAAATCACCGGCCCCATCTCCACGCCCGGCGCAGCGCCATAGCCCGTCTTGCGATTCTTTGCCGCCGCCGCAATCTGTTCCGTGAAATTCGGCCGCGCGCGGCCCACCGTGATCGCAACAGAAGCCGCCAGGCAGCGTTGCCCCGCGCAACCAAATGCTGAATCGGCGAGAATCCGCGTCGTCATCTCCATGTCCGCGTCCGGCATCACTACCACCGGATTCTTCGCGCCGCCCTGGCACTGTGCGCGTTTCCCATTCGCAGCGGCTCGGCTGTAAACGTACTTCGCCGTCGGCGTCGATCCCACGAAGCTCACGGCCTTGATGCCCGGATGATCCAGGATCGCATTCACCGCGTCGCGTCCGCCGTTCACCAGTTGCATCACGCCCGGCGGGAACCCCGCGGCCTGAATCAGCTCGAACAGCTTCTGCGACGTAATCGGCACGCGCTCCGACGGCTTGAGCAAAAAGCAGTTGCCCGCCGCGACCGCGTAGGGGAAAAACCAGAACGCGATCATGCCCGGGAAATTGAAGGGCACAATCGCCGCCACCACACCCAGCGGCTGCCGGATCATGTGCTCGTCGATGCCCCGCGCAATGTCCTCGCAATT
>JBEKLB010000646.1:0-3066 GCA_050010415.1 Bryobacteraceae bacterium
CCGCAGGCCAAGCCGGCAGAGCACGCACAGGAAGCAAAGCCGGCACAGCATGAAGCGCAGCCGAAGCCTGCCAAACCAGAAAACCAGACCAAATCCGCGAGGCAGGAACCGCAGGCCAAGCCTGCGCAGCACGAGACTCAATCAAGACCAGCCAAGCAAGAAAGCGAGGCCAAGCCGGCCAAGCAAGAACAACAGCAGGCCAGGAGTCAGCAGGAACAACAGCACAAAACAAATCAGCAGGGAGCGGAAAACAACAAGCAGCAAACGCAAGCCAGGCAGGTCAGGCAGGAATCACAGACGAGGCAGGCGAACGAGGTCAAGTCGGAACAGCACAATACCAACCGACAACAGCATGCGCAGCGCACTCCCGCCGAAGAACAACGCCAACGCGCGGAGCCCGCACTGCGTCTCAGCGCCAGAGGCAACGGCCGTATCCCTGACGAGCGCTTCCATTCCAATTTTGGACGCGGTCACGAATTCCGTATCGGCAGTCCGGAACTGGTGGGCGGATATTCCCGCTTCCAGTACGGAGGCTACTCGTTCGGTTTCATTCAGCCGTGGCCGGTGGGCTGGTATTACACCGACGACGTTTATGTCGATTACATCGACGGCGAATATTTCCTGTTCAACCCGTACTATCCGGGCGTTCGCCTCGGCATCAACGTAATCATCTAGCTGGTGTCCGTTCTACTTCAGGGGTGCCTTGGACGCTTCCCGTCCAAGTCGCCCCACTGGCAAGTCAAAACAGAGTCAACGCAAGGCAAGACTTCTGACCCGTCATTTGATTCGGAGGCGTGATATGTCCGGCAGTGTCGTCCCATCGATTCCGTCAGCTTTCCCGTCTGAGAGGTCGGTTCGGACTCCGTCGTGGAAAGCAGAATACGAAAAAACCGTGTGGGAATCCGACCAGGAGAAACTTCTCCCTTGTATTCATGCCACGGAAGCTGCTCTTTTTCTTCGTTGGCAAGAATTGGGCAACGACTCTGCGGCCAACGAAGAGCGCGCCGCAATGAACGCGGCCGCGGCCGATTTGTTGGCTATCAAACTTCACAAACTGGGATGGCCTGGTCTCAAACCTTAGCCGCTTCATGGCCGTGCATTTTATGCGCTCGGGTTAACCTGTTGCCATTCCGTCGATCGCGAGATCTTCGACCTGCGACAGCCATCCTTTGCTGAATCCGGCTCGCCGCAGACCGCTCACGATGTAGGAACAACGCTGCATCAGTCTCCACAGAAAATTAGTTCGATAATTTTCGATCATCATGACGATTGGTCCCTGATTGAGTGCAAAGTGCCAGGGTGTAACCCAACCGTAAGGCTTCGCACCCTTGTGTGGGTAGGTGGGGTTAAACGTTGCACGAAAGCTGTAGGGATTACCTTCGGTCAAACGCAAATCATTGAGATGTCGAATTGTAGGCAGGACGATCTCCGGCGCGAATGGCAGTGACGCCACGACCGCCCAAGGCGCGATCGTGCCGTCGTCAGGCCCAAACGGCACCCCCCGCGCCGCGTAATCGAAAAACTTCCGATTGATGCCGCCGACGCGGGCGTTTCGAGGCCCCGGCCCATCGCTCGCCGTAATCCCCCAGCAGTGTTCGCCGTAGTGCACGAATCGGCGAGGATTGCGGATTGCATATCGCTGCTGTATGAGCGTTGCTCGGCGGCTGTTCTCGAAATAGTCGATGCCCTTCTCTCCCATGAAATCATCCTGGATCCCGCGCAGGTCCAACCACAGATGGGAGTATTGATGGATGAAAAGCGGTCCTCCGTACAAAAATTCGATGTCGTAAATCTTCTTCCACTTGTATGTCGAACACCAGGCCGGATAGCTCTCGGTCGCCAGAGCATGAGTTGGCGAACCAAGTCCCAATACGTACATCAAAAGAGCTTCGCTATAACCCTGCCAGCGATTTTTTAAGAATCCAGTTTCTGGTTTCCAGCCCTGGCTGATCGTGAGGCCCTCATTCTCAGCCCACTGCCAGTCAGCGCGACGGTAGAGCGCATCGGCAAGAGTGCGAATTTCGCGCTCATCCGGCGTATCACGGTCGAAGTAGGTGCCCGCGGTGAGGGCGCCCGCAAGCAGGAAAGCGGTGTCGATGGTAGACAACTCGGATTTCCAAGCGCGCCGACCGCTCTGCATGTCTAAGAAATGATAGTAAAATCCACGATGCCCGGTCGCGTCCGATTCTGTTCCTTGCGGACTACCTGCGAAAAATCGAAGCGTCGCAAGGGTTCGTTTGATCGCATCATCACGAGTAAGACAGTTGCGCTCGACCCCGATCGGGTAACACGCGAGGGCGAGACCAGTGGCCGTGATGCTTGCAGGCCAGTCCTTTTTATTCTTATCGCGAATTAGTCCGTTCTCGGGATTCGATTCTTCGAGGAAGTAGGGGAACGACTCTTGCTGAATCTGATCCAGCATTGTGTCGTCGGATGATTTCTCGGAACCGGTGGTGGGTTTCAGCGGCACTTTGAGCCTGCGTTCAAGACAACCCGATCGCGACTATGGTGACCGCCCGAGTTCGATGCTCGCATCGAGTGTTCTCACTTCGACCAGCGTCTGCTACCGATGCCTCGCGCTTTCCGTCGCATGGCGCTTCGGAGCGCGACTCTTCCATGAAACAACCTTGACTTCGCGGCGGCAACCGAAATCCCGAGTCTTCCCGCCGTTTCCCTTGTCGATAGTTCCTGTAATTGCTGCATCTCGATGGCGGTTCGGATACTTGGACGTAAAGCACGGATTTCCGATGCAAGAATATTCTCGATCTCGCGTTGGGCGTAACTCTGTTCGGGATTCGCCGCATGGTCCGTGACATCCCATTCGAGTTCCTCAACTCCGAGTTCCCCGGGAATTCCCATGTCGGTTACGCGCCCGTTGCGTCTCTTCCTAATAATCATCAGTGCTGAGTTGATTGCGATGCGCGTGAGCCAGGTGGAAAAAGCAGACCTGCCATCAAACCGATTGATGTGCAGAAATGCTCTCAGAAAGGAGTCCTGAAGTGCGTCTTCAGCATCTTCGTGATTTCTGGTGATGCGATATGTATTTCGCAAAAGCCGCCTCTTGTG
>JBEKLB010000647.1:0-3417 GCA_050010415.1 Bryobacteraceae bacterium
AACTCCCTTTCCGCGGCAGTACCAGGCTTCTCGGCGCCAACCTACTACAACTTCCCCAGCACCTTCATGCAGCCCACTTACTATAAGTGGAACTTCGAAATTGAGCAGTCCCTGTCAGCCAAAATGATCCTGACGGTGAACTACCAAGGCATGCATGGCGTTCATCTCCCGCTCGCCGATTTCGCGATCAACGCTTATTGTCCGCCCAACGTGACGGGCAGCCCTTGTCCCAACGGATTCTCAGGTTTGCCAGCCACGCCTGCCAACCCGGCGCTTGGAACCATAGAGCAATACACCAACGCCGGTATCTCAAACTACAACGGGCTAACGGTCAGCTTGCAGCGCCGTCTCTCGGCCGGTCTCACCTTCACCCTCAATTACACCTGGAGCCACAATTTGGATGACGTTTCCAATGGCGGCATCGCCAACGAGTACTACGCCGCAAACGCAACCAACCTCAGCGTCACCACTCCGCAGATCCCGTCTAATCTGGCGGCCAATTACGGCAATGCGGACTATGATGTCCGTCATTACTTGAGCGCCAACTTCGTGCTCTCCGATATGTTCCGTCACACCGGCTTCAAGTGGGGACCCAACGCCGTGTTCGGCGGCTGGACTCTTTCGAGCAACTGGTTCCTGCGCAGCGGTTTGCCCTACAATGTGATCGACGGCGCCGCTGAAGGCGCGCTGGCCGGTTACAACAACGCCACCGCGACCATTTACGCTTCACCGCTCGGTTATATTCCGACCAGCTGCACCAATGGGGTGAACTCGCCCTGCATCACTCCTTCGCAGTTTTCACCCAGCTTCGCCACCACAGGTGTCATCAACAGCTTCGGCACCATGGGCCGCAATCAGCTTTATGGTCCGCATTTCTTCAACGTGGACATGTCCATCATGAAGAGCGTCCGCATCAAGGAACGCCTCAACTTCTCCTTCGGCGCTCAATTCTACAACCTGTTCAACCATCCGAACTTCGACAACCCGGTGGACAACCTCGCCAGCCCCGAGTTCGGATCGGTGATCAACACGGTTTCGCCCCCCACCAGCATTCTGGGCTCATTCCTGGGAGCCGGTGGATCGCCGCGCTTCATCGAGATCAAGGGCGTCCTTCGGTTTTAGCCGGCTTACTGCCCGTTTCCACGGCACCCGGCGCGTAGTAACCGCGCCGGGCTGAAACCCGCAATCCAGGCGATACAACTTTCACTGCCAATTTGCGAAACTTCCCATCGCGCACCTGATTGATGGGCACGTAGCCGATAGCATACTGGCTGCGCAGCTCATCCTCTATAGTTTGATAAATCTCGCCCAGCGATTTCCTCTTCTTGCCGGCGTCGAACATGCGCCCGCCGGTGGGTTCGGCCAGAGACTTCAGGAATTCGCAGCCGAAGAACTTCTGGTCGTAGCAAATGGCATAAACGATGGTGTTGGTTTCCTGCGCCGCCTGGAGCGCCTCCTCCATATGCATCCGGCTGCCGTTGTCCAGCCCGTCGGAAACAATCAGCATCATCTTGCGGCCGGATACGTCCTTCAGCTTGCCCATGGCCGTTTGATACACCGCGTCGTAAAGCAGCGTGCCCGGCATAGGCTGGCCGATGGGCGGCAGCCCGCGGAACGGAACGGCGTGCAGCTGAGCCAGCGCGTTGCGAAGGCGCAGGGTGGAAGAGGTAAAATCCTGCCACAATACCAGCGTGCTCGAGAAACCCAATAGCAGCGCATGATCCGTCGGACGGATTACGACGTCGAAAAATCTTCCGCTTGCCTCGCGCTCGGCTTCGATGGCCTGCCGCACGCTGCCGCTCACGTCCATCAGCATGGCGACGGTGAGCGGCAAGTCAGTGTCGCGGGCGAAATACCGAATTTCCTGCTTGCGCCCATCTTCCCGAATTTCGAAATCTTCCTTATGCAGATCGGTGATCAGCGCGCCGCGCTTGTCGGAGACCGTGCAGAGGACGTTCACCACGTTGACGTCTACGCGGATAGGTTGCTCGTCGGCGGCTTGAGCAAAAATCGGCCCGGATGAGGCGATCTGGGCCAAGACCAGTACGGCTAGACTAACGACGCGCGGCACTGGGTCGGTCATACGTGCCATGTCGAGCCATTATCAAATCATGCTATCGGATTCTCAAAAGGACTGCAGCGCCTTGCCATCCCCGAGCACCACTTGTGTGCAGCGCATGCGCGGTGAACCGTCTTTGGCGCGTGCGCCGGAGCATGTAATCCTGTCGCCAGGCTTCAGGCTGTCCTTGGACCAGCCCAAACGTTCCAGCGCGTGCGGGCTATCGATCTCGATGACCCAATGCTCGATGCTGCCGTCCCCCGCGGCCGCGTCCAGATCAATATGTGAGTGAGGATTGGCCCATTCAAAGCGAGTGACCACGCCGGCGGCGCTAGCTGGGCGCGTGAGATCGTAGTCGGCGGTGGAGTGGTGGGCGGATAAGGGGAATACCAGGAAGACAAGGAATACAGGGAATACAGGGAATACGAGGAATACAGGGAATACACGGAAGGGACCGTAACGGTCCAGGCGTGGCATAATCACAGTTTGGCGCACATTCTTCCACTCAAACAAGCGATCCAGGAAATGGTTCGCGACGGTGATGTAGTGGCTTTGGAAGGCTTCACACACCTCATTCCTTTCGCCGCCGGGCACGAAATTATCCGGCAGGGACGGCGCGATTTGACTCTGATCCGCATGACTCCGGATTTAATTTACGATCAACTGATCGGTTCGGGGTGCGCGTCAAAGCTGATTTTTTCGTGGGGCGGCAATCCCGGCGTCGGGTCGTTGCATCGTCTGCGCGATGCCGTGGAGCAAGGCTGGCCCCATCCACTGGCACTCGAAGAGAACGCCCATGCGGGGATGGCCGCAGCTTATGCCGCCGGCGCGTCGCATCTGCCGTTCGGACTGCTGCGCGGATATCTGGGAACCGATCTCCCGAAATACAACCGCGTGAAGTTTATCGAATGTCCGTTCACCGGGGAGAAGCTGGCCGCCGTGCCTGCCATTCGACCCGATGTAACCGTGATTCATGCGCAAAAGGCCGATCGCAAAGGAAAGCTGCCTTTCTGGGTGGTGGGCGCGGTTTGCGAGGTGAAAGGCGGGGCGTTTCCGTCTTACGCGCAGGGGTATTATCCGCGCAACAATGCGTTTTACAAGCAATGGGATGCCATCGCGCGGGAACGCGAAACGTTCCAGGCCTGGATGCAACGGCATGTGCTGGGCACCAAGGATTTCGATGAATTCAAGCGCAGTCTGGAAGAAGTGGTGACGCATGCCTGAGGCGAAATACACCGCCGATGAAATGATGACCATCGCGGCGGCGCGCATGATCCGCAATGGAGCTTCCTGCTTTGTGGGCATCGGGCTGCCGAGCGCGGCCGCGAACCTGGCTCGGCTGACGCATGCACCGGATA
>JBEKLB010000648.1:0-3051 GCA_050010415.1 Bryobacteraceae bacterium
GCCAGATATCGAACAGCGACTCGATTTGCGCAGAAATGACCAGCCAGCAAGATCACGCCGCGGCCCAATGCGAGGGCGCTCTCAAGATGCTGGATGCCATCGATAGAGGTACAGCGCAGCATTTTGGCCGCGGACGGGCGCAGCAGCACGAGTTGGTCCAAATAGCGGACCGCTTTGTTTGAGAGCGACCGGCGAGCGATGCGCTCCGCAAGGGCGGGCGTGGTGTCGCAGACACGCGCGATCCAGAGCGCAGCACTGGCCTTGCGGTGGCGCGCTTGGAATTGAATAATCGGATCCGACAATTTCCCGATGGCGTACAAGCACCAGCGTGGCAATATGGCCGCCAGCAGACGAAGCGGGTACAAATAAAACAACCAGAGCAGATCGTGCAGCGTGAATAGCGGCAGTTCTGCCAGCGGTTTCGGATCGACATCCGATACCGGTTGGGGCGCAAGGGTCGCTTCAGGGCCTGCCATGTTGGTTGTCACTCGCAACGGGAGTGAGCACGCCTTCTATAATGCTCCAGGGTGTCTGGGTGGGGACCACCCGAGTGAGATGGAAACCCGCGGCTTCGAAGAGGCTCTGAAACTCGGCTTCCGTTCGTTCGCCGCCGCCTGTATTTACCAGCATGTTCAAATCGCTTTCGGCGGTTATTTGGCTCCATGGAGTTTGGTCGACACGGTCGTGCAGCAGCATCTCGACTACCAATAACCGGCCCCTCGGGGCCATCGTCTGTGCAATGTTGGCCAAGATCATCGTGCTTTGGGCGTCGTCCCAATCGTGAATAACACTCTTTAGAATATAGGCATCGCCGTTACGGGGCACGGTCTGAAAGAAATCGCCGGCCACCACTTCACAGCGATCCGCCAATCCGTCCTCTCGTACGCGCTGGCTGGCAGCATCGGCGACATCGGGCACATCGAAGAGAATGCCACGCGCCGTTCGGCTGCGCTTGAGGACGGCACGCAGAAGCGATCCATAGCCGCCGCCCAGTTCCACGATGGTCGAGAACGATGAGCAATCATAGGCGGCTACAAAAGCGCGGGCGACCGCCTCAGTGCCGCTCGACATAGCCTGGTTGAAAACGGCGGCTTCCTCGGGATACTTGACGAGGAACGGGAACAGCGCCTGCGAAGACGGGCCTTGACCAGTTTGAACGATATCCAAGAGCCGGCCCCAGGCGCGCTGTTGAAAAGGGCCAGCAAACAAAAGCGCTTGCGCACGATAAGACCCGGGCGCGTCGGATCGCAGGAATTCTCCCATGGGCGCCAGGCGGAATTGTCCTGAGGCGGTCTCGGCAAAGATTCCAGCGCTTGCGAGCAGGCGCATCAGGCGATGGAGCGACGGAGCATGCGATTGAGTGGCTTCCGCCAAGTCGGCCGAATACCGAGGACCATCCTTCAGCAAGTCGGCAATGCCGAGCTTGGCAGCGACATAAATGGCGCGCGAAAGATAATGTCCCGTCACCAACGAGTGGAGGGTCCAGCGCGGATCAAGTTGGGGGTTTTCGGCTATGGCGTTTTAGTATACGAAACTCAATTGGCGCGACACCACATACTAGACACTTGTGAGCATGAGTTTGACCCCAGATCGGCGCGTTTGATACTATCCCATGCCATGACACTCAATCGCCAGACACTCACTGTTTTCGGCATCGCCCTGGCTTCCTTCGCCGCGGGATCGCTGCTCACCGCCCGCTTGGCACATCTGAACCAGGTGAGGGCCGATAGCAATCGCGTCTTCGAGCTTCGCGTGTATCATACCGTGCCGGGCAAAGCGACGGCGCTACAGGCGGAGTTTCGAGAGAAGGTGACGAAGTGGTTCGCGAAACACGATTTGAAGGCTGTGGGCTATTGGGCCCCGACAGATGCACCGGTTGCCGATAACACGTTCGTCTATATCCTGGCGCATCCCAGTCGGGACGAAGCGAAGAAGCACTGGGCCGCGTTTCAGGCCGATCCGGCGTTCCAGGAGATGCTCAAGTCCCAGCAGGGCGACGCGAAGATGGTTGAAAAAATAGATTCCACCTACATGGATCCAGTGGATTTCTCGCCCATGAAGTAGCTTGAGCCCCTGGGCTGGCAGGCCGGGGCGTGTGCGATTATTAAGACATGAGTGCAGCAGTCCGTGTCCCTCTGCTGTTGATGTTGTTCGGGTTCTTGTGGGGTCAAGGCTCTTTGTGGGCGCAAGACAAGGTTTTTGTTTGTCCCATGGACCCGGACGTTCGCTCCAACCAGCCCGGCACTTGCCGGCGCTGCGGCATGAAGCTGCGAGAGGGCATCCCGGAGCCGGTGGAATTCCACATGGACCTGACACTGGCGCCGCGCGCGGTGAAGCCAGGCCAGACCGAGCAGCTCAAGTTCAGCGTGCACGATCCCTGGAAGGACCGGCAGGTGAAGGATTTCCAGATTGTTCACGAGAAGCTGTTCCACATGTTTGTGGTGAGCCAGGATCTGCAATTTTTCGTGCATGATCATCCGGGGTTTCAGCCGGATGGCGACTTCACTTATAACCTGTCGTTTCCGAAGCCGGGAATGTATCGCATACTGGGCGATTTTTACCCGGATGGCGCGACGCCGCAACTGATCGCGAAGACCGTTTTAGTGCAGGGAACGCCTCCGCCGCCGGTTTCGATTCCGCGCGATTATTCGACCAAGCAAGCCGAGAACCTGCAAGTGGAAATGACCACCGATCCGCCGCAGCCGATCGCCACGCAAAAGACGCTGATCTATTTTAAGTTGTCTCCCGCCGATGGAATCGAGAAATATATCGGGGCCTGGGCGCACATGTTGGCTGCGAGCGACGATTTGATCGATCTGATCCATACCCATCCGTTCATTGCCGATGGAGGTCCGCAACTGGAATTCACCATGGACTTCCCGCGCGCGCGGACCTATCGGGTGTGGGTGCAGTTCCAGCGCAAGGGTGTGGTGAACACCGCGCACTTCGATGTGCCGGTTAAGGAGCTGGAGTAGCTCGGCCTAAGCCCAGCGAGGTTGGGAACAGCGCGATCGACGACCCGGGCGGCAGGCCATGGATCTTCGTGCCTGC
>JBEKLB010000649.1:0-3045 GCA_050010415.1 Bryobacteraceae bacterium
GAGCGTCTCCCCGTCAGCAGGCGCGCCCGCGTCAACACTTGAACACCGGCAAACCAAATGGCGATACCAATCGACAGAACGGCCAAGCGAGTGGTTCTCACCGTGCAGGACTACTCCCTGTTCGCGCATCGCGCTGTCATGAATCTCTTTCGCCCGCCGCGTTATGGGTCCGAGTTCCTGATTCAGGCCGACATCATTGGCGTCGGTTCGGCGTTCATTGTGTTGTTGTCGGGCTTTTTCACAGGCGGCGTGCTGGCTTTGCAATCGGCGGCCACGCTCTCTGAATTCGGCGCTAACGGTCTTACCGGCCGCTTTGTGGGCCTGACCATGATTCGCGAACTCGGCCCGGTGCTCACGGGCGTCATGGTTGCCGGCCGCAACGCTTCCTCAATGGCCAGCGAACTCGGTTCCATGGTTGTAACGGAGCAGATTGACGCCATGCGCGCCCTGGGCGTGGACCCCATGCGCAAACTGGTCACCCCGCGTCTGTTTGCCTGCATCTCTATGCTGTTCTTTCTCACCATCCTGGCCGACGCTTTCGGCATCCTCGGCGGCGGCTTCGTCACCGTCGTCATGAACCATCAGGACGGCTTCCAGTACTTCTCCACAGCCTGGGAATCTCTCCGCTATCCCGACATCGTTCAGGGCCTGATAAAGCCGCTCTTCTCCGGCTTCATCATCGCCTCCATTGGCTGCTTCTTTGGTATGAGGACCTCCGGGGGCACGCAAGGTGTCGGCCGCGCCACCATTCAGGCCGTTGTCTTCTCCTCGGTATCCATCATCATCGCCGACTTCCTGCTCACCCAGGTCTTGCTCTCGCTTTTAGCCCGCGCATGAACCAGACCAACAGCGCCCCCGAGCCCGATCCGGCCCTGCCGGGCCTAACCCAGTCCGGAACGGCTCCGGTCGTTGCCGCCAACCCCGTCGTAGCCTTTCATAACGTTTCAATTGCCTTTGATGGCCCGCCCGTTCTTCAGGACATCAGCTTTTCAGTAGCACCCGGCGAAACCCGCATCCTGCTCGGACCCGCGGGAGTAGGCAAGAGCGTCTTGCTCAAGCTGGTCAACGGCCTGCTCCGGCCCGATGAAGGCAGCATCCTGCTCTTCGGCGACGAGATCTCAAAGATGCCCGAGGAGCAACTCTTTCCCCTCCGCACACGCACTGGCATGGTGTTCCAGGAGGGCGCGCTCTTCGACTCCCTCTCCGTTCGCGACAACGTGGCTTACCAGTTGATACAGGAGCAGGTTCCCGACAGCGAAATCGACCGCCGCGTCCACGAGGCGCTCACCTTTGTGGAAATGGACCAGACCTTTTCTCTATATCCAGGCAGCCTCTCTGGCGGCATGAGACGTCGCGTCGCCATCGCCCGCGCACTCATCCGCCAGCCGGAGCTTATCCTCTACGACTCGCCCACCGGCGGACTGGATCCCATAACCTCCACCACCATCATCGAGCTGGTGATGAAGGAGCGTGACTTTTACAGGACACCATCCATCCTGGTGACGCATCGATTGCAGGATGCATTCACGCTCAGCACCCACCGCTTTGACGCCGCTCAGGGCTCCATGGTCCCGCTTCCCCAGGGCCATGCCGACCCCAACACCACTTTCCTGATGCTGGAAGAGGGGCGGCTGATCTTCGACGGCTCGCTTCACGAGCTGGTGCATACCGACAACAAGTTTGTGCGGGAGTTTTTGCAGTAGGGCTTCCCAAGTCCAGCAATGTGATGTATGCTATACATCATGAAGCGGACCCAACTTTATCTCGACGAAGACCTGTGGGCGGCCTTGCACACGCAAGCCAATCTGCGCGGCACCTCCATTTCGGAGCTTGTCCGCGTGGCTGCGCGCGACAAATACATGGGAAATCTTGAGGAGCGCCGTGCCGCGATGATGGGCATTGTTGGGCTGTGGAAAGACCGAACCGACCTTCCCGATACCGAGACCTACATCCGCAACCTGCGCGACGATGATCGGTCGGAACGCCTCGGAAGCGAATGAGCATTCTCCTTGACTCCGATGTCGTGATCGAAATCCTGCGGTCGCAGAACGAGGCGGTTTTGCTGAAATGGGAGGGGCTGTCGCATACGCAGGAAGTCATCCTGTTTTCCCCGATTACAGCAGCAGAAGTCTGGGGAGGTGCGCGCACCAATGAGCGCCAAGCCACATCCAGGTTTTTCAACTTTCTAACCTGCGTCCCGCTCGATTACACCATCGGACAACTCGGCGGCGATCTTCTTCGCCATTTCGGCAAAAGTCATGGCCTGAAAATTGCGGACGCACTGATAGCAGCCACGGCCATTCAGCACAATGCGGCTCTGTGGACGCGCAATCGAAAGCACTACCCGATGCCGCAACTGACTCTATTCACCTAGGTCATTGACTCCGAGAGCGGTTCCCGCGAAGATATTCAGATGGCCGATACCGTGAATTGCGAGATGCATGATGAGACGGAGCAGACCTTTGTCTGCACCCACCTCACCGGAGACTCCGCCGGACTCGGGTTCAATTCTGACGAGCTTACGGATGAAGACCCTCACCCGGACGCGTGGTGCGATGACTGCGAAATCATCCGCGCAGCACACGATGGATGGACCGACGAATCAGAAAAGCTCGTGAAGATCACGCTGCTGTGTGCTGTCTGCTACGAACGCACACGCATTCGCAATACTCGCCCGTCGATAACTCTTGACTATCTATCCAGCCTGCGCTGGAAGTGCGGGACTTGCGAGGAATGGCATACCGGACCCGCCCTCGATTTCGGCTATGATCAGCCCTTCCATTGGATGAGTTCGTACAACGAGTCAGTACGTTGGAGCATCCTTCCATCCGGGGACTTCGAGAAGCCGAGTTCGACATTTCTGGATAAGGAATACTGCGCCATCAATGACGAGTTTTTCTTCGTTCGAGGGCTCATCCTTCTGCCCATTATCGGCACGCCCGAGACCTTCTGTTGGGGGGTGTGGGGTTCGCTCAGTCGCCAAAACTTCGAGGCCCTTCTGAGGGCCGACGCAACGAAGGAGGCTGAAGAATTGCCGGCCATGTT
>JBEKLB010000650.1:0-3044 GCA_050010415.1 Bryobacteraceae bacterium
TTTTCATTCGAAGAGCCCATGGCGAACTCGTCGCAATTGGTTTTTCCGATGACCACCGCGCCCGCTTGCTCCAGGCGAGTGACGGCGGTTGCGTTGTAGGGCGGCACGTAATGTTCGAGCAGCCGGGAGCCGCAGGTGGTTCGCACCCCTTCGGTAACGATGACGTCTTTTACGGCCAGCGGAACTCCGGCCAGCGCGCCCCCATTCTCGCCAGCCGCTAATTTCTTGTCCACGCGTTCGGCCGCGGCCAGCGCGCGCTCCGGGCAAAAGTGGAGATACGCATTAGTCTTCGGATTTTCAGCCTGGGCGAATTTCAGCGCGGATTGGGCCAGTTCCACGGCGCTGAATTGCCGTGCTGCGAGGCCGGTTTGAACCTGCTCGATGGTGAGGGACTCGACGTTCACCTTTCGATCACCTTGGGCACTTTGTAGTAACCGGCGCCTGCCAGCGGCGCGTTGGCGAGAGCCGCTTGGTTGCCGATGGGAGGAATGATTTCGTCGCGGCGCAGCGTGGCCGTTTCCTCACTCTGATACAGCACCTGCGCCATGGGCTCCACGGTCGAAGTATCCAGTTCGCTGAGCGCGTCCATGTGGGTGAGAATCTCGTCCATGTCCTTGGCCAGACGCGCGATCTCGGAATCCGTCAGCTTCAGATTGGCGAGGTCGGCCACGTAGCGCACCCCAGACTCGCTGATTTTCACGCGGTTGCCTTCCGCGCCTTGCTGCGCGCCTGCCTATATACGATGCGCATTACAGGATCCTGGATGCTATCGGCCTCATCGGGTGCGAGGCTGTAACTGTGACTTTGCGCGGACTGAGGCGGCCGGCGGGCTACCTCGTTGCCCCTGGCGATGCGAAATTCAAGATCGGTGACAACGCCGCTGCCCAAAACTTCGCTCAGCTTGGCGAGTATGTCAAAGCGCAGGTGAAAGAGCTGCCTCTGCCAGATGCCGTCTTCGGCCTCCACCACCAGCGTGCCGCGAACTAGCGCCTGCGGGCAAGCGTGTACGGCGATGCGCTTGCCAACCGCGGCCGGCCAAGCGGCAAACGCCAGTTGGTCGGGTGAGATAGCATCGGAAAGTTTGAGTTTGGCGAGGGCCTTGCCGGCTCGTTCCATTCGGACCGAACTCAATTCTAACATTCATGGCAATCCGTTGGGCTTGTTGAATCGCGTCACTTTTTTATGCAGGTCATGGTCCGGATGCTGAATAGCAGGCCGCCCCCCAGCGCCGCGGTGGCGAACAGGAACATGGAGCGTTCCTCCCAGGTGAGGCTGGCGAGCAGGCTGAAGACGAAAACGGTATTGATGGCAATGGTGGCGGCCATCGCGCAGATCCAGGCAAATAGCATGAGTTGATCTCCTCGCTGGTTATGACGCAGCGCAAACCTGCGACAAAGTTTCAGGATGGTAAAACTCTTTACGTGCCTGGTGTGTTACCAATCAGAACATGGACCGAGATCGCATCGTCGTGGTGGGCGCCGGAATTATTGGCGCCTCCATCGCGTATCACCTGGTGAAGCGGGGCGCCAAAGTGGCGATTGTGGATTCGGTTCGTCCAGGGGCCGGAGCCACCGAGAAATCGTTCGGATGGATCAACGCAACGTTCTCCAAGCGTCCCCAGGCGTATTTCGATTTGAACCTAGCAGGGCTGGCGGGATGGCGGCGCCTGGAAACCGAACTGGGCGGTGAGTTGAAGGTGCAGTGGGGTGGGAGTGTGGCATGGTCGCACGGGGCGCCCGCGGACGGTGCCGGGGAGGATTTGCGGGCGAGTGTGCAAAGGCACCAGGAATGGGGCTACGCGACGCATCTGATCGACGAGGAGCAGTTTCGGCGCCTGTTGCCAAACGTTACGCCCGGCGATTTCACCACGGCTTGCCATTCCGAGTTCGAGGGCGCGCTGGATCCGGTGGATGCGCTCAAGGCGCTGCTGCGCCAGGTGCGCGAACTGGGCGGGGAAGTGCGATATCCTTTCGATGCGGATTCGCTGAAGCTGGAAAGCGGCCGGGTGACGGGGGTTCGCGCCGGTGAAATTTCGATCGCCGCCGGCATTGTAGTGCTGGCATCCGGCGTGGCCACCCAACGGCTGGCGGAAACGGCGGAGGTGAGCATTCCGCTGAAGGAATCGCAGGGCGTGTTGGTCCACACGCGGCCGCAGCCCAAGCTGATCGATCGGGTGGTGCTGGCGCCGGGGGTGCACTGCAAGCAGAAACTGGATGGGCGGGTGGTGGTAGGAGGACAGGTGGTGGCCGGCGTCGGCACTGCCGATATCGAAGCTCCAGACCCCGGGGACAATGGCCAGCGAATCTTGCGGGAAGCTGCGCGGGTGCTACCGGGCATCCGCGGCGTGGCCGTGGAACGCGTGACGGTGGGACATCGGGTGATGCCCATCGACGAATATCCCATCGTTGGATTCTGTGACCGATGCCCGAATCTCTACATCGCGGCGATGCACAGCGGCGTCACGCTGGCCCCGTTGATCGGCCAACTGGCTACGCTCGAGATTTTGGACGGCGCGCGCGTCAGCTCGCTGGAGCCCTACCGGCCCGCGCGGTTCACCGATTAATTCGCCGGCTTATTGCGATACCGCCGGCTTATTGCGAAACCACAAGCAGCGTCGGATTCGCCTTGACGCCGTTTTGCGAGACATCCACTTCCAACTCGCCGGAACCGGCCCCCGTTGGCACCTGGAAATTGATCTGGTAAAGACCGACGAAGTAGGCCGTAAGCCCGGCGAAGGCCACCGTGGAAGGCTGAGAGCCAACGGTGACAAGGGGCGTAACGGTCGCGTTATGCAGCGGCGTGGGCGGCGTGGCGGTTCCAGAGGGGACGCTGGGATTGGTGGCGCCCAGGCCAACCAGATACATCACCAGATACTCTCCGGGATTAGCCGGACTGGAGGAAGAGACCAGTGTGCCGTTGGCGTGCTGCGCGATTATATGCGCACCATTCTGGACGCTGGGCGGAGTGGGGCCATCGAGAGCCGACAACACGCCAGGCGCGCCGGGAATGATGTTGAGCATCAGCGGCAACGTCAGGGCGTTGTT
>JBEKLB010000651.1:0-3042 GCA_050010415.1 Bryobacteraceae bacterium
GCACAACCCTGCACCGTCTCCGCATGCTTCACCACCACCGTGTTCCCTACCAGCGCAGCGGGAATGAAGAAACGCAAAACCTGCCAGAAGGGGAGATTCCAGGGCATGATTGCTAGGATTGGGCCAAGCGATTCGTAAACCACGCGGCCCGGCGTTCCGGGAATGGACTCCGGCTGGATATAGGCCGCGCCTTCGCCGGCAAAATGACGCGCGCCGAAGGCCGCCTTCTTCACTTCGCCCAGCGCTTCTCCGACAGGCTTGCCCATCTCCAGCGTGATCAGCCGCGCGTACTCTTCTGCGCGCTTCTCCAATAGATCCGCCAGGCGAACAAGAAACGCCGTCCGTTCGGAAAGCGGGGTACCGGACCACTTTTTCCAGCCATCCCAGGCGCTCTGCAGGCGAAGCTCGACCTCGTGAGCACTGTGTTCCGGGTAAGTACCCAGAAGCTCACCGGTAGTGGGATTTCTCGATTCGAATGACATAGGTTCTACCCCTTCAAAGACAACGCAGGCACATCGACCCAACGACGCTCAGCCCAACTCTTCAATCCAAGCTCGGCCAACTGTACTCCCTTCGCTCCTTCCAGCAAGTCGAAGCGCCAGGGTTTGTTCTCCACCACGTGGCGGATAAAGTCTTCCCATTGCAGTTTGAAACCGTTCTCATACGTTTGGGTGTCGGGTACCTCTTCCCACTGGTCCGCGAACACCATGGTCTGGGGCACGTCGGGGTTCCAGACCGGCCGCGGCGTGTTTACCCGATGCTGAGTGAAACAGCGGGTTAAACCAGCGACGGCTGAACCATGGGTTCCATCCACCTGAAAAGTCGCCAGGTCATCACGCCGTACCCGTACTGCCCAGGACGAATTGATATGCGCGATCACGCCGCCTTCCAACTGAAAGGTGGCATACGCCGCGTCTTCGGCATCGGCTTTGTAGACGGCGCCACTCTCATCCACACGTTCCGGGATATGCGTAGCACCGATGCAGCTCACAGCTTCGACCGCCCCGAACAGATTGTCGAGCACATAGCGCCAATGAGGCAGCATATCGAGGATGATGCCTCCACCTTCGGCCTTGCGGTAATTCCATGAGGGCCGCTGCGCCGGTTGCAGATCGCCCTCAAATACCCAGTAACCGAATTCGCCGCGCACTGCGAGCATGCGGCCGAAAAAGCCGGCGTCCTTCAGCATGCGCAGCTTGCGCAGGCCGGGTAGATAGAGCTTGTCCTGCACCACTCCACTCTTCACGCCTTTGGCGGATGCCAGGCGCGCGAGCGCGAGCGATTCCTCCAGTGTTTCGGAAAGCGGCTTCTCGCAATAAACGTGCTTCCTCGCCTCGATGGCGCGCTTCAACAGAGGAACACGCATCTGGGTTGAGCCCGCATCGAAAAAAATGGTGTCTTCAGGATCGGCGAGCGCCGAATCGATATCTTTCGCCACCCGCTTGATGCCGTGGCGAGCTGCCAGCGAAGATACCTTCTCCAGGTTGCGCCCGACGAGAATAGGGTCCGGCATGGCACGGTCGCCGTTTGCCAGCGGCACCCCACCCTGATCCCTGATGGCCACAATCGAACGGACTAGGTGCTGGTTGTAGCCCATGCGCCCGGTAATGCCATGCATGATGATTCCAATGCGACGACTAGACACTTTTCAATCTGCCTTTTTTAGTTTCTAATGTTTGTTATTTAAGTAGCGACCCTTGAGTGGACCATACCGGCGCGGGGGCTGTCAACGTTCCCCTCAATGTCATTGTTGCATCAGGCCATACTGTAGAGCATCCTGGAGGCTTCTTGAAAAACAGCGTGTTAACGAAGGCGATGGCGTGTCTCTTTCTGTTCTCGTGGGCGTCGGCGGCACTGGCGGGAAACGAGATCCCAAAGGCGGCATGGACGCGGCCCATCGGGCAGCCCCTCGAGAACCCAGGCGTGGCTAAGAATGGCACAGACATCGACGACGGCTATTGGCAGGGCGCCCCTGTCGGCGGCATGGGTGCAGGCACTTTCTCCCGTAGCTATCGCGGCGACTTCTCCCGCTGGCACATCAAGGGCGGCGTACACAAATACGAAACGGTTTATCCGAACCAATTTGCAATGTTCCAGAAGTCAGACGGCGACTCCACCGGAACGGCGCAGGTCCTGATGACCGGCCATCCGAAGAATGGCGAATTGGCCAGTTGGGCGTGGGACTATCCCGTGGGAGCGGGGGAATACTCTGCCCTGTATCCCAAATCCTGGTACGACTACAAATGGAGCAAGTTTCCCGCTCACGTTGTGCTGGAACAATTCTCTCCCGTGCTGCCGAACAACTACCGCGAATCAAGCTACCCGGTCGCGGTCTACCGTTGGCACGCGGACAATCCGACCGACCACGCGGTGACTGTCTCGGTGCTTCTCTCCTGGGCCAACATGGGTGGCTGGTTTCGGACGTTTACCCGTGACTTCAACGGGACGCCAAACCAGGGCAACTACGACCAGTACGTCAAGGAAGCGGCGGGATCGGCCGGCATCATGAAAGGCATTATTTTCGACCGAGGCCGGGATGGCGAGTCGCTGAACGAGTGGGACGGCCAGTTTGCGGTTGCGGCCCTGGAAACGCCCGGCGTTGAAGTGACCTACCAGACCACCTTTCTGGCGTCAGGAGACGGGAAGGCCGTCTGGGCGCCCTTCGCCAAGGATGGGCGGCTGGCCAACAGCGATACATCGTGGGTAAGCGATAGCGAAAAGCTGGCGGGCGCGATCGCAGTACGCTTCACCCTGCAACCGGGCGAAAAAAAGATCATCCCCATGGTGATCTCGTGGGACTTGCCGGTGGTGCAGTTCGGTCAAGGACGCAAGTGGAACCGGCGCTACACAGATTTTTACGGGACCACAGGCAACAATGCCTGGAAGATCGCGCGCGACGGTCTGCTGAATGCCGGCGCCTGGAGCGATGCGATCGACGCGTGGCAGGCGCCTTACGTAAATGACGACAGCAAGCCGCTCTGGTATCGGGGCATGCTCTTCAATGAGCTCTACGCGCTGGCGGATGGCGGAACGTTCTGGGGC
>JBEKLB010000652.1:0-3039 GCA_050010415.1 Bryobacteraceae bacterium
TTGGCCGCCAGGTTGCCGTAAATAGTCGCGTCGGGGATATTCTCAATCAATCCCGCCCCAAAGAGCGGAGTGGGAATCCGGAAAATGATGTTATTCAGTTCCTGCGCCTGAACAAAGTTTGGCTGGGCCATGTCGCATCCCGGCGCGTCGGCTCGCCCGCTGATGGTAAAAAGATCATGCACGCCGCCGTCGGCGGTGGTGCTGAGCGTCCCGTTGGCATTTACTAAGAACGGAAATCTAGCTTCACGCACCGGGCTACTGGCGGAGATGAAGTCGGGGATGATATTGCTAGCGCCATCGTCGCTGGCAGCCGCGATCTGCGGGTTGAGTGCCGGGCTGGTGCCGCCGGTGGCTGGTTGCGCATGGCAACTACCGCAACTGTTGGAGTTAAAGCTAGGACCCAGCCCGTTATTGGTACCCGTCACGGTATCCAAAGTGAGAAAGCGAGCCTGCCCATCCGCGAAGTATTCCCGCTCGTCAGCACTTAGTGAGGAGAGCGGCCTGCCGGCGTTTGCGGAGCCGGCACGAACTCCGGGGTCTTTCACCTGAGGGCCGCTCGCCGCGCCAACATTTGCCGGAAGGCCAGTGGATACCAGGAGTGCCAGGCCGGTCGCTGATCCAGCACATAAAAGTGACGACACAAATTCCCTACCCAAACTCATCTGCAACACCTCATCGGAAAAGTGGAGGCAGACAAGAGTGGCGTGGAAAATGCGCGCGCACCAGAACAGCTGCATTGACCGCAGCGGGAATGTCGTCGGGCTACGAGGTCCAACGTGGAACGATCGTTCGCTTGCGATCAATCGTTCTATTGCTTTGCCCGGATTTGATTTCGGTGAATTGCCAGAGACTTCTTGGCCGCGGACAGCTTCCCTAATCTGACTTTTTTGACGGGGTATTTCCAGAATCTGACTACAGCATCTTGATCGTGCGGTTACCTATGTAAGGATGCTTGCTCGCTTGCCGCTAGAGGACGAGTCATCGCATGCCTTCCAGCCGGCTGCGTACTGTTCTCATCGCCCGATGAATATGCGTCTTTACCGTGCTTAGTGACATACCGGTGGCTACTGCGATCTCCTGCGGGTCCATTTCATCCAGGAAACGCATAATGAAGACCACCCGTTGGTTTCGGGGGAGGAACCTCACTGCCGATTGAACGCGGTTGGCCTGTTCCCCGGCCAACAATCGCGTCTCCGGCGATGGCTCTTCACTGGCCAGCGCGGAGTTTACATCGGTCAGGTCCACCGTTGCCAGACCCGCCCTCTTCCAGAATTGGAACTTCTGCAGGCGCTGATAATCGCGCATCACATTCAAGGCAATCGTGTACAGCCAGGTACTCACACTGCTGTCACCCCGAAAACCTTCTCGGGCCTTATAGGCCTTCAGAAAACAGTCCTGAACGATCGTCTCGGCGAGATCCTGGTCCCCTGTGGAAAAGCCCACGAGTCGAAGCAACCTTGCTCGGTGAGTCCTAACGAGCAAGTCGAAGTCATCCAGTTCGGAAATATTAAAACTCCAGGATTCAACTCGCGAAGGTCATGCTTTTGCAGCATTTTCACGCGCTCGGTGCTTCCTTAGACGGGTATCCGGCGGTGCCGGACTACGCCTTCGCTCATTCTTGCCAGTCTTCAAGACCAGCCGTATGATTACCCACAAAGTAACAGCTTTTGTCGACCGGCCATGTGCCGCGATGCTACATTCCGGTTACTAAGGGCAACGACGCCCGCCAAATGGTGTAGTCTTCCACATCACGATCGATCTAAAGTTACTTCACCCATTAGCAACCGACTGGCTGTAACGCGGGCAGTCACTTCAGAATGGCGCGGAACCCAAACGGTCAGGGGAAGGTCTGCAAAGCCTTTTATTGCTGGTTCGATTCCGGCCCGCGCCTCCACTCTCTCTCGTGCGATATCCTTTCCCAGCGGCGGACTCTATGACCGCGCATGGACGGGAGAAAGAGCGTGGAGAAAAAGTTGTTGGTAGTGGGTAGCATCAATATCGACCTGGTGGCTTGCGCAAACCGCCTCCCGGCCCCGGGCGAGACGATTCTCGGTAGCAGCTTCGATGTGTTCAACGGAGGCAAGGGCGCCAACCAGGCCGTAGCCATCGCCAAGCTGGGTGCGCCGGTGGACATGATTGCGTCTCTCGGAACGGACCTTTTCACCGAGAGGCTGCTCTCTGGCCTGAAGACCGCCGGCGTCGATACCCACGCGGTTCAAATGGTGGCCGGACCCTGCGGGGTGGCCCACATATCGAGGGCCGACAATGGGGAGAACTCCATCATCGTGGTCTCAGGCGCGAACCGTTTGCTTTCTGCCGCGTATATCGATACCCACCTGGAGATCGTGCAGCAAGCAAAAATGATCCTGGTGCAGCTGGAGACCCCACTGGATGCGGTCATCCGCCTGGCGGAGCACGCCGCGGAGACCAAGACCCCCTTGATGCTGGACCCTGCTCCCGCCATACCCTTGCCGGAAGCTCTGCTCAGCCGCACCACCTGGCTCACGCCCAACGAAACTGAGGCACAGATCCTGCTGGGTCGCGTCAGTATCGATCCCCCTGCCGCCGCGGAAAAATTGCTGGCGATGGGAGTGCGAAACGTAGCCCTCAAACTCGGATCGCAGGGAGTCTTTTTGGCCGGACGCGATTGCGCTGCGCAACAGATTCCCGCCTTCACGGTAAAGGTTGTCGACACCACTGCTGCCGGGGACTGCTTCAACGCCGCCTTCGCGGTTGCCCTCACGCGTGGGAAACCACCCGCCGACGCCGCCCGTTACGCTGCCGCCGCCGCAGCGATCTCCGTCACTCGAGCCGGCGCTCAGCCGTCTCTACCCTCTGGCGCTGAAGTCGAAGCCTTTCTCGCCAAACAATGAAGAGTTAAAAGTATCAGCACGAAGGGCACGGCTTCAGCCCTGCCGTAAGCGACTGAGAGTCCGTTGGGTTTGAATATCTGCGTGAGAACTCGGCTCCCAGGGAGTTTCTGTTATAGCAGAACCCATGGGAACAGGACGGGTGCCCCTCGCCAAAGCGTACCTGGGC
>JBEKLB010000653.1:0-3035 GCA_050010415.1 Bryobacteraceae bacterium
GTGGCGGGCTACAACATCTATCGCAACGGAGCAGTGGTCGCACAGAGCGCGGCACCTCCTTTCCACGACACCGACCTTACTCCCGGCGACACTTACATATACGGTCTGAGCGCTTTCGATGCGCAAGGCAATGTTTCGCCTGAGTCCGAGACGCTCACGGTAACGCTGATCGACTTGACGCCGCCGACGGTGCCCACGGGGCTGGCCGTCGCCGGCGTGACGCAAACCTCGGTTTCCGTTAAGTGGTCGGCTTCCACCGGCGGCGGTGGAGTCGGCGGTTACCGCCTTCTCAAGGGGACTTCGCCGTCAACCATAAAAATCGTCCAGCCCAACATCCTCGGAACCAGCTACGTGGACTCGAACGTATCCCCCCAGACCACTTATTACTACGCAGTGGAGTCCTATAACCTAACCGGAATCAGCTCCGCGCCCGGCACCACCGTCAGTGCGACCACGTTGGCACTCCCGCCGCCTACCCGCCTCAAGGCCACGGCGGTGTCGGTATCCAGCGTGTCCCTGAGTTGGACTGCCTCGGGCGGATCAGACCCACCCACGGGCTATCGCATTCTCAAGGGCACGTCGCCTTCTTCGCTCGCGATCATCGTGGCGAAGAATCCGGGTACGACGTACACGGATTCCCATGTGGCGACGTCAACAACCTACTATTACGAAGTCGAGATGGTGGATTCGCTGGGCCGCACATCGGGACCGAGCAACATCCTGACGGTGACCACGCAGTAAGAGGCTTCGAGATCGCTGCCGGCATGCCCGCGCCAGGCGCTCGGCAATCAAACGCCGGCGGACTTGTTCCCGCACAGAATCCCAGGGAGGAGGTCATCTTCCTGATGGGGACGCTGTCCCCCAAAACCCCTGGGATTTATCGCTTTCGTGGGGAGGCAACAGTTGTCTCGACCGGACGACGGGCGAGATCAAGAACATTCCGCCGATACTCAAGTTAGATGAGCATGGGAATCTGCTGCAGAGTTTCGGCGCGGGGCTATGTTGACAATTCGTTTTACACTTCATGCGTGAACAAAATATCGATCTCAGCGCAAAGTTGCCCGTTGGGCCACATCCCTTTGGGTACGTCGGTTTGCCAGTTCTCAGCGCTACGAGCCTCGTCGAGTGAAAAGTATTGGGTTTAGCGTGAGCCTGTTCCCTGGTACCGGTTCCCGGCAACTTGAGTTAAAGAACGCGTCACAGCTGTGTGTGGCGGGTTTGAAGAGAACAGGAGATCAATGGGAGGAGTCTGTACAAGCATATGAAAATGTTGCTGGCCTTGCTCATTGTGGCGAGTGACGTCCTGGCACAAGTGACGGGCAACTCAATGCCAAACGACGTTCCAAATGACGTGCCAAGCGACTACACCAGTCTTTATCAGTCGGTCGAAAGCAACATCTCGGCTTTCGCTGCCCTGATTCCGGCCCAAAGCTCCTCCCAGCCCACCAGCACCCTGATGAGCGGCGACTTGCTGTTCGCCAACGGCAATTCGGGCTTGAAGCTTCTGACTGCCGCGAGGCAGCAAAATACACAAGAGGAACTCGCCCGGCTGAAAAGTCTGGGCCTCACGGCGGTCACCGTGACTATGGGTTTGCCGCTTATGAACGAGGATTTCTACACGTTCAACGGCGATCCCCAGGACTTTCAGAGCATGCTGACGGTCTATCAGAATTTGCAGAAATCCATCCATCAAAGCGGCATGAAGATGATTGTGGAAAGTGCCGTTCTCTTCCCAGGATACTTTTCGGCGAACTCAGGCTTTAACCTCACTGGCTACTATGCCAGCTTGAGCGACACCGATTACGTAGCGGCGCGCGCCAAGAACGTCCTCACGATTGCACAGCAGGTCGGGCCGGATTACATCAATCTCAATTCGGAACCAGACACGGATCTTCAGCTTACCGGGCGGACTAACTTGTATAGCACGCCACAGGCGTTTGCCGCGATGAACGAGACCATCATCACTCAGGTGCGCGCCCAGAGCATCACCATTCCCATAGGCGCTGGAGTGGGCACCTGGCTGAATGGACAAGCCGGCGCGACAGAATGGGTGCAGGCTCTACTGGGCACCGATATCGATTACTTGGATCTCCACATTTATGCCACCAATTACGACTTCCTGCCGAACGCCATTACCTACGCCGACATGGCCCTCGAGGCCGGCAAACAAGTCGCTATCAGCGAGTGCTGGGACGTAAAGGAGACGGATCAGGAGTTCTCCGGAACTACCGTAAACAATGAGGCTATTTACTACGCACGCGATACTTTCAGCTTCTGGGCTCCCGTGGATACCGCCTTTGTCGAAGCCTTCGTCAATTTCGCTAACTGGAAGGGCCTGATTTATGTCTCTCCGTTCTGGACGCGGTATTTCTGGGCTTATTTGAACTATAACCAGGAGCAAAGCGCAGGCGCCGCTCTCGACATGTCCGCCGGCGTCGCTGAACAGGTGCTCAACGACGCCACGGTGCAATTCGTGAACGCCATACAAAACAGCACGCCGCCGACATTTAGCGGGCAAACGTACCAGGGTGCCATTGCTACCGCGGAGGTGAAGGCGGTGACCAGCGTTTCGGCTGCCGACTACGGAGTTACGGTGGCGCCGAACTCCATCGTCAGCCTGTTTGCGGCGAACATCGCTACGCAAGTATCTAGCGCGACGAATCCGCCGCCGGCGCCATTACCCACAAGCTTGGGCGGTGTGAGCGCCACCATCACGGATAGCTCCGGAAATGCGACCCCGATCTCGCTGATCGCGGTCACGCCAAGCCAGATGAACGCGGTGCTTCCGGCTGGCTTACAGGCCGGTCCGGCGGTGGTCAACCTGACCACCAGCAGCGGCGCACAGATTACGGGTGATGCCATGCTGGCCACCGCCGCGCCGTCCCTGTTCAGCGCCAACGAAACCGGAAGGGGAACCGCGGCTGCCCAGGTAGTAATCGGGCATGCGGATGGGAGCCAGACGTTGATTCCGGCTATCGCGACGTGCTCCAGCAGTGGCTGCACGCCTCTACCAATCAATCTCGGGTCAAGCACGG
>JBEKLB010000654.1:0-3027 GCA_050010415.1 Bryobacteraceae bacterium
CGATTTCGTTCAAGCGCGGCGGCATGGGACTGGGCCTTTCCATCGCGCGTAAGAGCGCGCTGCTGGCGGGCGGCGATATTCTTCTGGTACCCGGCGAGCTCGGAGGAGCCGCGTTCCGTGTCCTGCTTCCCGTGGCCTAGCTTCGCGCTACTACTTCTGCTTGCCGCCGCGCTCTGGGGCCAAGAGCCGATACTGCGCGTTCCTGTCCGCCTGGTGGTCGCGCCCACTTCAGTGACAGACCACTCCGGCAACTTCATCAACGGACTCACTGCTGCCGATTTCCGCCTCTACGACAACGACGTTCCTCAACAAATCCACGAAGACGGCGACTTCCTGCCGATCTCGCTCGCCATCGCCGTTCAAACCAATCTCAAGAAGCAGGTGGTGGAACGCGTTCGTGAGCTGGGCCCGTTGCTGGGCGCGCTGGTGGTGGGCGTCGGAGGCGAGGCCGCCATCTTCACCTTCGACAAAGAGCTTCACGTAAGGCAGGATTTTACGCCCGATCTGGGGCGTCTCACTCGTGCGCTGCGCGGCGTCGAATTTAACCGCGCCCCGAGTGACCCGGCTAAGGTTGTGTTCGATGCGTGCCAGCTTCTGGATCGTCGGCCCGAGCTCCGCCGCCGCATTCTGCTGCTCATTTCAGAACCCTACCCGAACCCGGGCCATAGCGACGTGGGTCCCGATTCGGCCCTCAGCAACACCCTCATCTACTGGCTGAACGTCGGCCATGGGACCGGCCCGGAAGATCTGCTGTCGTCTTTGACCAGTTACACCGGCGGCCGTCAGTTCGCTCTGGGAAATCAGCACGCGCTCGAACGCGCCATCACCCAAATCGGTGAAGAAATCCACGGCCAGTATTTGTTGAGCTACACGCCGAGCGGAAGCGGCAAAGACGGTTTCCATGGCATTCGGGTGGTGGCCACCCGCGCGGGAGTCACCGTCCGGTCCCGACCCGGTTATTGGACGTCCAACTAAAATGGCCTCTGGTAACAACGATCGCTGGTTTGCTGTGGCGCACGCACTCCTGCGTGCCGCGTCGAGACTCTTCTCGACGCCCGGGCGGGTTTCAAACCGTTCATACGAGTGTGAACGCCGCACGCAGGATTGCGTGCACCACTTCTAAATATGCCTTCCAAACGCATTCTCGTTCTCGACGACGAGCCGAACATCGGCGGCTCGCTGCGGCTGATTCTGGAGCGCGAGGGCTACACCGTCACGCTCGCCCGCACCATCGCCGAAGCCAAGCCCGCGGCCGAACGCGCCGATCTGCTGCTGCTGGATGTACGTCTTCCCGACGGCAGCGGCATCGAATTTCTGCGCCACTTGCGGGAGCGCGAGTTTTTCGCGCCGGCCGTCATGATTTCCGGACACGGCACCATCGCCGAGGCCGTGGCGGCCACGCGAGCCGGCGCCTTCGATTTTCTGGAGAAGCCGCTCGGCCGTGACAAGGTGCTGCTGTCGCTCAAAAATGCGCTCGAACAGGCTAATCTGCGGCGCGAGAACGAACGCCTGCGCGAGCTGGTTGGATCCAGCACCAAAATGATCGGCGCCAGCCCGGCGTTTCTGCGCGTAGTGGAGCAAGCCACCATGGCCGCTCGGTCCGACGCCCGTATTCTGATCATGGGCGAATCCGGCACGGGCAAAGAGTTGCTGGCCGCGCACATCCATCACGAAAGCCCTTTCGCCAACGGCCCGTTCGTCAAGGTGAACTGCGCCGCCATCCCTTCCGATCTTCTGGAAAGCGAACTGTTCGGCCACGAGAAAGGCGCATTCACCGGCGCCATCTCCACGCGCAAAGGGAAGTTCGAGCTGGCCGACGGCGGCACCATCTTCCTGGATGAAGTGGGCGATCTGCATGCCGCGTCGCAGGCCAAGCTGCTGCGCGTCTTGCAGGAAGGCGAGTTTCACCGCGTAGGCGGCGAACAGCCCATTCGTGTCGCGGTGCGCGTAGTCTCGGCCACCAACCGCAATCTCAGCGATCTGGTGGCGCAGCAGAAGTTTCGCGAGGATCTCTATTACCGCCTCTGCGTGGTCCCCATCCGAGTGCCTTCTCTGCGCGAGCGCCCGCAGGACATCATTGCGATGGCGGATTATTTTCTGGACGACTTCTGCCTCCGCAATAATTTTCATTCCAAGCAGATCGACGACGAGACGTACGAAATACTGGAAGGCTATTCCTGGCCGGGAAATGCTCGCGAATTGCGCAACATCATCGAACGCATGGCCATCCTGACGGCCGGCAATCGCCTGACTCCGGATTCGGTTCCCGTGGAGATTCGCATCGCCGATGATTCCGGGCCCCGGTCCAATATCAAGGAAGCCCGCGCCTCCGCCGAGCGCGAACACATCCTGCGTGCCTTGGAAGAGACCAGTTGGAACGTGTCCGGCGCCGCGCGGGCGCTCGGAATGGAGCGCACCAATCTCCACAAACGCATTCGCGCCTTGGGGCTAAGCCGCTCGAAGAACTGATCCTTTTCGGGAACATTCACAAACCCTCTGGCGTCGAAGATACCGATGGAAGTGCGCAACCTAACTCGCGTATTGCTTCCCTCCGCCCAAGTAGCATTCCCGGTTGCGCTAATCATCAGCAACGCGCGCAGACCGAATAAGTTCTCGGACCCAGCGTTCAGGAGGCCGGACTGGCAGTTTTGCCTCGCGATCAATGCGCCAGTGTTAATCGTCGTCCAAAGGTCAATGCACTTTGTCAACAGTCGACTACAGCCAGACTTCCCGCTCAATTTCGCCATCGACTGGGCGGTGCGCCTTCTGTTCATTTGGATACTCTGGTATGCCGTGGCCATTGAGATCCATGCAGGGGCCGGAGCGTTCTGGCGTCGAGAACTCGAGTGCCGATGGTGGCGGATGCACTGGCGATCACTTATGCCGTCATAATCCTAGCCTTGGGAGCCAATGCGGTTCGCTACCTTGCTCCAACTTACGCGAGGCTGTTGGCAGCTCCCTATCTTACTTGGGCCATTGCCATTGCAGGATTTTATGGCCATGATGTGTGGATGTCTTTCGCTAAAG
>JBEKLB010000655.1:0-5282 GCA_050010415.1 Bryobacteraceae bacterium
CGTACCGGGGTGGAAAGGTTGAAATCCTGGTTCAGGGCGGCCGGATGCTCCACACAAACACGGATGCCACGGGCTAAATCGCCACCGTAGGTGTAATGGCGAACCTGCTTTCCGTCACCCAGGATATGTAGTGGATCCTGCCCCTTCACCAGTTTCTGTACCAGGTCCGGGACCACGTGAGACATGGCTAAGCGTACGTTGCCGCTCATAATGTCGCGGTCAGACAAGGCGCGTTTTTCGCCGATACCGACACAATTGAAGGGCCGGACGATGGTGTATGGAAGCTTGTACTGCTCGAAGGCGCCCTGGACAAAATACTCGACAGCGAGCTTTTGGAAGCCATAGGTCGAACGAGGCGGGGGGCTTCGCCGCTCCGCTCCTTCCGGCGTGGGATATTCGCTGGTGCTCTCGAAAACCATGCTCGAAGAGAGCACGAGGATCTTTTTCAGCTTGCGTTCCTTATGGGCCCAGATGGCAGCGTCGAACGAGGAGGCGATGATGCGTTCGTTTTCCGCCAGCAGGTCGTAGGCAAACTCGTGAAAGTACGAGATGCCGCCAATCATGGCTGCTGCCGCGATCAAGTGATCGCAGTCGGAGAGAAGATCCTTCATCAAGGCGACATCTTTTGCATCGCCTTCAACCAGCTTGTAACGGGGGTGAGAATCATACGACTTCTGTAGCCGCCCGTACTTGCTGAAGTTGTCGAGACCAACTACTTCGTATCCGTTATCCAGCAACTCCTGGATTAGATATCCACAAATAAAGCCTGAAGCGCCCGTGACCAGTACTTTCACGATGCGACACGTCCCCCTGTTGCGGATTGTTGGCGGTTCGGCCAGAAGCCCCAGACATCTACGACGACCTTATCGCTGGAAAGAGGAAGGTCGCGGTAGGCGGCGTGGGGAGCTCCTAAAATGATGACATCAGCGCGCCGTAACGCCTCTCCCAGCGGAACTAGTTTGGAGTCGACGACATAAGGGTCGGTGCAGAGCACCTCCTTCGCTTCCACCATCAGCAACTTTCGGAGCTTATAGGAAAGGCTCTCACGCTTATCATCGGATTCCCCCTTGAAGGCCATGCCCAGCACCGCTACCACCTTATCGCGAAGGTTTTGCTGTTGTCGTAGCTGGTTCACAATGAAATTAGGTAACCCCTCGTTGACCAGCATCGCCGAATGCCCCAAGAAAAAATTGTTACCGGAGAAGGCCGATAGCTGAAGCGTGTCCTTCAACAGGCAAGGGCCAGCGGCAAAACCAGCCTTGGCGAAACTTCTCATGCGCGGGTAGCGATGGGTGACTGCACCATAGATGCGCTGAAAGTCGAGACCATAGGTCTCGGCGAGTACATAGAACTGGTTGGAAATAGCGAAATTCATATAGCGCCAGCTATTCGTGAACAGCTTGGCCAGCTCTGCCTCAAGCGGGGAAAGCTCGATGAGGTCGTCATTGATGATGGAAAATAGCTCGCGTACGCGGGCCAGGGAAGCCGGGTCGAACGCAGAGATAATCTGCGGCAATGTCCGGATCTCTTCCATGGCTTTGCCCTCCGCGATTCTTTCCGGGCAAAAGGACAGGAGAATTTTCCGTCCCGAGGCCTGCAGGCGCTCGTAAACCAGCTTGGTGACGCCTGGATAGACCGTGCTCCGCAGGACCAGCAGAGCATTCTCCGGCATGAGGGCGATCACCTCGTCGATGCTGTGATACAGATCGGTGACGGTCGGATTGAGGTGCTCATCAACGGGCGTCCCAAGAACCGCGATCGCTGCATCCGAATCCCGCAGGCAGGAAGTATCTGCGGTGGCGACCAATTTCTTGCCTACAACGTTCCCCAGCTGCTCCAGGGCATTGGTCTCCATAAAAGGCATCTGGCCGGCGTTCACCGTGTCTATTTTGGCTTGGTCGCGATCGAGAAGAACGACATCCAGTCCACAATTGGCGAATACGATGCCAAGGGGCAGACCTACATGGCCGCACCCCCCTATAATGACAATCTTCTTAAGCGTCTGCATGAACCCCTGATTGCCTCGTTCTGGACGAAGCACTGATGGTCAGATTGTAAACTGCGAAGGCTCGTTGCACCTCACGCCGTTCCTCTTCCAGCAACACTGTTCGTGGTGGGATGCGAGCTGGGCGCCTCTCATCCCCTCTATGGATCGCCGATCACGAGACGCTGCAAAAATCCAGCGGTGCTCGTCTATGCACAAATATCAACTTCCTCAGCGCCTCAGGAGCGAACGTAGAATCTACCACTTTCCACTCGAACTGGGGCATCTTTCCAACCGTCAAGTCAAACCAGCTGAGGTCTTGTGCGTGCGAAAGAAAGCGTGAATCCAGTACGAAAAAATCGCGATGGGAGCAGAAAAAAGCGTCACGATCCTGGATACTCTGACCGTAATAACCGGCCTCGCGATAGGCCCACATCAGGTGGTAATCGAGAACCAATTCTCTTGGGGACGCCCCCGACAGAGCAGTCGGCCAATCCAACAAGTAGAATCGATCCTCCGGATCGCGTGAGAAGCGCATAAGCGTCTCAAAATCGTTTTGCCAGCCTGCAACAAGAGGAACACCCTTGGGAACTAAGTCATCTAATCGTTGCACGTCCAAATATGTTCCGTTTATTTGCGGCGGACGCAGAACTAATGCCGAACCCACGGGAGAGATGACCAGCAAGACGGCGATCGAAGCCCAAACCAGGCGAGTCCGACGCAACGAAGGGCGCCGGTCTGAGCCGATCGAATCTGCAAACGCCGTCAGGATGATTGCCATGCCAATTCCGCCCGGCAGTACGTACCTGGGAAGAAAAACCGGGGTAACCAGGTGCGAAAGCAGGTACAACACGATTGGTGTAGTCAGAAGCGCGAACGAAACAAGCACCAGGGGGTTATCGAAATTGGAGTCGGAACGTCCTTCAGGATTGAAAAACCGTCTAACTATCCCCACCAGGACGACGGCGATCGCAATGAGGATCACCAGGTCTGCCGCGTCCCTGGCGATTTGAGAAATTAAGTTATATCCGCCTCTAATCGGTGACGACCCAAGGCCGTTACCCTCGACGGGACCGAAAGAGAAATTGATTGGTTCGCGTTGAACGAAGAGGTTGGAACAATGAGTGATATTGGCGAGCGGGTAAAGAAGATCGTCGTGGAGCACTTGGGCGTCGAGCCCGATAAAGTGACCGACAATGCAAGCTTCATCGATGACCTCGGCGCCGATAGTCTCGATACGGTCGAACTCGTCATGGCCTTCGAGGAAGAGTTCGGTTGCGAAATTCCCGACGACGCTGCCGAGACGATTTTGACGGTGGGCGACGCCGTGAAATTTCTCGAAAAGAACGCCAAGAGCTGATTGCAGTCAGCTCCGCAGTCATTACAGAAAATGCGAGCGCGCTTGCGATATCCGCACCACATTGTGTGCGGATAGTTGCTTTGCAGACAGCGTGCTGACCGTTAGATTTGCCTGTAATTGCTTCCAGGAGTGTCGATGATGAGACGCGTCGTCATCACAGGACTTGGCATGGTGACGCCGCTCGCGAGCGGCCTCGAAGCGACTTGGCAGCGGCTGCTCGCCGGGAAGAGCGGGATTAAGCGAATCGAGAAATTCGACGTCTCCGACATCTCCTGCAAGATCGCGGGACAAGTCCGGCGCGGCGACGGTTCCGATGGCACTTTCAATGCCGACCAGTGGATGGAGCCAAAAGAGCAGCGCAAGGTCGACGACTTCATCATCTTCGCGATGGGTGCCGCCACGCAAGCGCTCGACGATGCGGGCTGGCATCCGAAAGAGCGCGAAGATCAGATCACGAGCGGCGTCCTCATCGGCTCCGGCATCGGCGGTGTTGAAGGTATCGCAGAAACGTCGGTGGTGTTGCGCGATCGTGGGCCGCGGCGCGTGTCTCCATTTTTCATTCCCGGGCGCCTCATCAATCTTGCTTCCGGCTATGTATCAATCACGCACGGTCTGAAAGGACCCAATCATGCCGTGGTCACCGCGTGCTCGACTGGCTCTCACGCCATCGGCGATGCCGGCCGGCTGATCGCGCTCGGCGACGCCGATGTGATGGTAGCGGGCGGCACGGAATCGCCGATCAACCGGATTTCGCTGGCCGGATTTGCCGCTTGCCGCGCGCTATCGACCGGCTTCAACGATACGCCGGAGCGTGCGTCGCGGCCTTACGACAAAGATCGTGACGGCTTCGTGATGGGTGAGGGCGCCGGCGCGGTCGTGTTGGAAGAGTACGAGCATGCCAAGCGTCGGAGCGCCCGCATCTACGGCGAGCTGATCGGCTACGGAATGTCCGGCGATGCTTATCACATCACCGCGCCCGCCGAGGATGGCGATGGCGCGTTTCGTTGCATGACCGCGGCACTCCGCCGTGCCGGCGTGTCCCCGGACGACATCGATTATATCAACGCACACGGCACTTCGACCCCACTCGGCGACGAGATCGAGCTCAAAGCGGTTGAGCGGCTGGTCGGCCATGCTGCCGGCAGCATCTCGATGTCGTCGACGAAATCATCGATTGGCCACTTGCTGGGCGCTGCAGGAGCAGTGGAAGCGATCTTTTGCCTGCTGGCGATGCGCGATCAGGTTGTGCCGCCGACTATCAATCTCGACAATCCGTCTGTCGCGACCGCAATCGACCTCGTACCGCATACAGCGCGTAAACGGGAGATCGAGGTCGCCCTGTCAAATTCGTTCGGCTTTGGTGGCACCAACGCGAGTCTGGTCTTTCGCCGCCTTGCCAACTGAGACCGACTCCGGTTCCGCCATATTTGCTCCGCACTCGCCTGCGATTGAGCGCTGGGGGGCGTTTATCATTGGGCAAGTGCCGCAAAATCTGCGAGCATTGGTTCGGACGGCTCAGGCTCTTATCATCGCGCATCATGCATTTCGAAAGAGCGGATAACAGGGCGTGACGGAATCCAACCCGCCCCCAAATCGGCGTACGCCAGCTGAAGCGCCGTCGCGCGCAAATCCTCCGCGCGCCGCCGGTGCCAAGCCCTCGCCAATCCCGCCGCCCGTGTCATACTCACGGGATACGGCTGGCTCCGGCGCAAGCGGATCGAATCCGCCACGTTCGGCGCAGCCGGCGAATGGGGCGGGCGGCGCATCCGTGGACGCAACTCCGAGCGACAGCAAGCGTCTTGCGCCGCGCAGCCCGCGATCGGCGCTTGAGCCCGATACGATCGACATGCCGCCGCGGCGTTCGAAGACCGCCCGGCATCCGCTCGTCATCATCGGCAATGCGATCCTCAGCCTTTTCGTGCTGTTGGCCATCGCGGC
>JBEKLB010000656.1:0-3006 GCA_050010415.1 Bryobacteraceae bacterium
GGCTTCGATACCGGCCGATCGCATGTTCTCCATCGGCGCGATCGCCTGCTTTTCCCCGGCACTCAGCTTTTCATATGACTCCATCCATCCGGTGCGAACCAGGAGGATGGTGCCCGGCTTCAGCATGCTGCCCTGATGTTCGATCGCCGCCTTCAATTCCTCGAGCGAATAGACCTCGCGGTCCAGCGGATTCACCGCAATGCCCTTTGCCTTGCGATAACCGAAGGCGTCGATCAACAGCCCCCGTCCCACGAACTTGCCGGCCCAATGATGAATCCCGAGCGTGGCGTTTCCCCCACGCACTTCCTCGACGGTAACGTTGCTATAGAACCGCTCATGCCGGACGTGCCCGACATGCCCGAGGCCGTCCCATTGGCTGCCTTCCTGTGTGTTGAAATGCACGAAGTCGTCGTTGGCCATCGGAGCGAGCGGCGACACGCGATGCTCGGCCGGAGCGCGTCCGAACAGCGGCGGCTTCGCAAATCCCATGCGCGCGTCCAGCCGAAACACTTGGCCGGTTTTCACCAGCCCGGCAGCTTCCACCACGCCTTCCGGAGTCAAGAAGTTTAAACACCCCAAGGGATCGTTGTCGCCGAACACGCCCCAGGAGCAATCGGCCGGCAGGTCTTTCCGTATGGGCAATTCTTCAAAGGTTGGTATTTTCATTCTGTGCCAGTATATCGGGCCGCTGCGCCTGCCTGCCATTGGAATCTCCGAGTCCGGTGCCCCGGCTATAATTCCTATGGCGGCCTCATATAATGAGCAGGCGATAAATGTCACAGCAATACGCGGATCTACAACTTCTGATAGGCGGCGAATGGACGCCCGAAGCCGGTTCTGGGAAGGACGGCCGGGAGCACGAGCCGGTAATGAATCCGGCCACTGGCGAATGCATCGGCGTGCTTCCCCACGCATCCAAGGCCGACCTGGATCACGCGCTCGATGCCGCGGAAAGAGCTTATCCAGTTTGGCGCGGCATGTCGCCTCAGGATCGCGGAAAGATTTTGAAGCGCGCCGCGGATCTGATGCACGAGCGCGCCGAGCATATCGCGCGCATCGCTACTATCGAACAAGGCAAAACCATTCTTGAGGCTCGCATGGAGACGCACGTTTCGGCCGACATCCTGGAATGGTACGCCGAGGAAGGCCGTAGAGCCTACGGAAGGGTTCTTCCACAAAGAGCGCCGGGCGTGCGGATGACCGTCCTGCGTGAGCCAGTTGGCCCGGTGGCCGCGTTCGCGCCCTGGAATTTTCCGGTCGGCAATCCGTGCCGCAAGTTGGGCGCCGCGCTCGCCGCGGGATGTCCTTGCATCATGAAGCCGGCCGAACATACTCCGGCTTCGGCGCTCGAAGTGGCGCGTGCGCTCATGGACGCTGGGCTGCCGAAGGGCGTGCTGTCGATGGTTTTTGGCGTTCCATCCCAGATCTCGACGCACTTATTAGCCTCGCCGGTAATCAGAAAGATCTCCTTCACCGGATCCACGCGCGTGGGCAAGCAGCTGATGAAGCTAGCGGCAGACGGCATGAAGCGCACCACCATGGAACTGGGCGGCCACGCACCGGTGATCGTGTTCGATGACGTGGATGTGGATCACGTGCTCGATCTTTCGGCGGCGTCCAAGTTTCGCAATTCCGGCCAGGTCTGCGTGTCGCCGACGCGCTATTACGTTCACGAAAAGATCTACCCGCGATTTGTCTCCGGTTTCGCGGCGCGCGCCAGTTCCTGGACGGTCGGCGATGGACTCGTCGAGACCAACAAAATGGGCCCGCTCGCGCATTCGCTGCGTTTGAACTGGATGGAAGAAATGCTGACCGACGCGAAGAAACACGGCGCGCATTTCGACGCGGGCGGATCGCGCATTCCCGGTCCGGGCTACTTCTGGGAGCCCACCGTGCTATCGGAAGTGCCGAACGAAGCGCGCATCATGAATGAAGAGCCGTTCGGACCCATCGCTATCATCAATCCGTTCTCCGATTTCGGCGACGTGATCCAGCAAGCCAACCGCCTGCCTTACGGCCTGGCCGCTTATGCCTTCACGCGGGACAATAGAACCGTGAATCTGCTGAGCGATCGCCTCGAAGCCGGTTTGATCGGCATCAACAGCTATCTCATCTCGGTGCGCGACTCGCCATTCGGCGGCATCAAGGAAAGCGGCCACGGCAGCGAAGAGGGCATGGAAGGCCTGGAGGCGTGTCTGGTGACCAAGTTCGTCTCGGAATCCTAATGAATAACTTCCTTCGTATTGCAACTGAAGAGGCCTTCGCTCCTCCCGAATTAATCGCACGCTATCGCAAACTTCTGGATGACGGCTACGACGATCCAGGATTCCGCAGTCTGTGGGGGTTTTATTCAGGCGCCAGCCCTCGCGCGACCGCCCTGGCAGAGCGCATTCAAGCCTTGGGCGAACGGCGTCTCGGCGACATGGATGACTGCGGTATCGCGATGCAGATCCTTTCGCTCACCGCTCCCGGCGTGCAAGTCTTCGACGCGCCCGAGGCTACGGCGCTCGCGCGATCCTTCAACGATCAACTGGCTGACGCCATTCGAAAGCACCCGGATCGGTTTGCGGGGCTGGCAGCGATAGCTCCGCAGGACCCTGCGGGAGCAGCCAAGGAACTGGAGCGCGGCGTCCGGCAACTCGGATTGAAAGGCGCCATCGTCAACAGCCACACGCGCGGCGAATACCTGGACGATCCAAAATTCTGGCCGATCTTCGAAGCCGCCGAGCATCTCAATGTTCCGGTCTATATTCATCCCACAACACCGCCGAAATCGATGATCGGCCCTTTTATCGAGCGTGGCTTGGACGGTGCCATCTTCGGCTTCGCCGTGGAAACCGGCTTGCACCTGTTGCGGGTCATCGTCAGCGGTGTCTTCGATCGGTTCCCTAAGCTCCGCATCGTGGTCGGACATTTGGGCGAAGGTCTTCCCTATTGGCTTTTCCGCATCGATTTCATGCATCGCGCCATGGTGAAAGCCAATCGCTACGCATCCGTTCAGAAGCT
>JBEKLB010000657.1:0-3001 GCA_050010415.1 Bryobacteraceae bacterium
CTCTCCGTAGGGACCACCGGCGTGGGATCGCAGAACATTTACTACTCCGGAATAATCACAGCCAGTTCCGTGAATGTGACCGGCCTGCCGACTTCCGGCCAGACGGTCTACGTCCGGCTTTCCTCCAAAGTCAACGGGACCTGGGAGATCAACGACTACGTCTACACGGCGCCGTAACCCAACCAGGCAAAACGCAAACGTTGCACTCAGGTGAGAAGGATTGAAGTCAACTACCGGTTGTATGGTCGGCCATCCGGAAGTAATGCAACCGCCCAGACCCGCAAAGGGAATCGCCGTCCCGCTGTGACATCTCGCACACTTTTCCCTTGCGTGCCTCTGCTACCATAAAGACGATTGCAGTTCCTGCCGCCCGACAGGCTGTTTTCTTGCCCACAAGGGCCCGAGCAACAGGCGGCCGGAGCCAACCCAAAGGAGAACCTTCTATGCCATTAGTCTCCATGCGGCAACTCCTCGACGAGGCCGCCAAGGGCGGTTACGGCGTCGGCGCGTTCAACGTCAACGATATGGAACAGATTCAGGCCATCATGATGGCGGCCAAAGAAACCAATTCGCCGGTTATTGTCCAGGCCAGCCGCGGCGCTCGCCAGTTTGCCGAGGATCTATACCTATTCCGGCTCATTCAGGCCGCGGCCGAGCTCAATCCCGAAATCCCCATCGTTATGCACCAGGATCACGGCAACAGCTTTGAGACCTGCAAAAGCGCCATCCTGCTGGGCTACACCAGCGTCATGATGGATGGCTCACTGAAGGAAGACGGCAAAACCCCCTCCAGCTTTGAAGAAAACGTGGAAGTCACCCGCAAGGTGGTTGACTACGCGCACGAGCGCGGTGTAACGGTTGAAGGCGAAATCGGCGTACTGGGCGGCGTGGAAGACGGCCACGGCGCGGGCGGTAGCGGCCTCGACCACATTACCGATCCCGACCAGGCAGTTGAGTTTGCCGAGCGCACCGGCGTCGATGCCCTGGCCATCGCCATCGGCACCAGCCACGGTGCTTACAAATTCACGAAGAAACCCGACGGCTCAGTCCTCAAGATGGATGTGCTGATCGCCATCCACAAGCGCCTGCCCCACACCCATCTGGTGATGCACGGCAGCTCTTCGGTGCCCAAGGATCTCCAGGACGTCATTAACCAGTACGGTGGCAAGCTGAAGGAAACTTGGGGCGTGCCAGTCGAAGAGATCCAGCTCGGCATCCGCAACGGCGTCCGCAAAATCAATGTGGATACCGACAATCGCCTGGCCATCACCGGCGCCATCCGCAAGGTCTTCGCCGAGACGCCGGAGAAGTTCGATCCCCGCGACTATCTCAAGCCCGCCCGCGAGGCCATGAAGAAGGTTGTGGCCCTGCGCATGACCCAGTTCGGCCAAGCCGGACACGCCGGCGACTACGCCCCCATCGCGATCACCGAGATCGCCAAGGGCTACGCCAACGGCACCCTCAGCACGCAACCCCTGGTCGCCGCCAAGTAGTTTTGCTGCAAGAGCCAAACAAAAGGGCCATTCCGCACTCGCGGAATGGCCCTTTTCCATGCAGTATTCGCGATTTTAGTGATGCGCGCTTGAACTGGCCGGGCTGGAGCTTGCCGCGCTGGTGCTGGTTGTGGTCGAAGTCGAAGCGCTGGAACTGGCAGTAGTCCCACCTCCGCCTCCGTGCGAGCCTCCACCACTGGAAATGCTTGCGCCTCCACCGCCGCGCGAACCGCCGCCCAAAGAGCTGCCTCCGCCGTAGCTGCTGCCCCGCGCCTGCAAGGTTCCCCCGCGGTTTGAAATCGGCGTCATCACACTCACGCTCTTGTTGCCCTGCATCACCTGCCTGGCCATCATGAAGCATTCCGTCTTGTGATCGAAAGTCAGCGGAACGCCCGCTGTCTTTTGCACGCCGCCATTGCTCGTCCCAGCATGTTCCTTCATGGAATGAGCTTCCATCCGCGGAACGTCCATAGCGTGAAGCAGTGGCTGGTACGCCTCGCGAAACTCCTTCGGCGGCGCTTCCAGCGTCTCAATCGGGACCGTCGCATCGAGCTTGGTTCGCTCAATCGATAATCCATCCCTGTTCCTCACCGCAAATACGTCCTCCTTCACATTCATCGGAGGCCGGCCCTTCACATCGTAGGGATGAATCGGGACGAAGGCCAGGGTGCGTCCGCTCTTCACCCAGCGAACTGCATGAATATGAATTTTTCTCTTGCCAACCACCCACACATAGTGATGCCGAAGATGGATCCAGCTCCCGGCGTGACACACCGGCCATCCGTAAGGAACGACCGCGTAAGGCTCCAGCGCGGGGTTCCGGAGCACCAACTTGCCGGTTGCCGGATCCCTCACCACCAGCGATCGAATATTGAGCGGAGAGCAGGGGAAAAAGTCATCGTCTGCTTGAGCCGGAGTTTGCGTCGCCGCGGAAGTCTTAGCCGCCCTCGCAGGCTGTTGCCCGTCTACGCCGGCAGTCGCCTTGGCACCGGTCTGCGTTGTGCTTTCCGCCTGTTGGCGGTCGTCTGCATTCGCCGGCTCCCAGCAGGTTCCATACGGGGCGCAGTCAAAGAAAGTCCCCTGTCCCCTCAACTCCTCAAGTCCTGGGACCGGCGTTGTCAGCCCGGAAGCAATCATCACTTCCGTCATGGCCGCAGTGCGCTCGGCAATCCGGCCGGAGACCCACCGGTCCCAGTCGGCAAATGCATCTGGTTTGTACGCGGCAGGCGTATTGAAGCGATAGCCTCCACGATAGAACACCGTGCGGCCGCTGGCGGATGTCTTTTCTGCCGCGTTCACCAGATGGGCAGCTCCGTCTTCCGGAATCGTAACTGCAATCCCATCCAGATAGCTGGTGATTCGACGGAATCCGTTACCGGCGTCGCTGGTCAGGAAACGATCGTCCGTCGGAGTCCGCAAAAGAAATGAACCTTCCTGTGGCCCTAGAATATGGGTCGACACGGTGCCTGCAAGCAGCGCAACCTCAGTGTGCGGAATACCCCGCGTAG
>JBEKLB010000658.1:0-2997 GCA_050010415.1 Bryobacteraceae bacterium
CTGCCGTGACGAAGAACCAGTCGCCCTACAGCAGCTACGTGTATGACGGAAACAGCAACCGGATGTCCGGCAGTGTGGGGGGTGCGGCTTTTTCGGCTACTTACGATGCGCAGGATCGCCTCCTGACGTATAACACAAAGAGCTATACATACACTCCAAATGGCGATCGCGCCAGCGTGACAGATTCCTCGCTGCCCTTAGGGAGCCAGACGACGGGATACACTTTTGACGAATTGGGCAACCTGAAGCAAATGAATCTTCCAACGAAAACGGTGACTTATCTTGTGGACGCCCTTAATCGGCGCGTAGCGCGGTTGGTGAACTCGGTCGTCCAGGAGCAGTATCTCTACCGAGATCAGTACAGAATCGAAGCGGTCTTGGGTCCAAAGGGCGCAATCGCGCAGCGTTTTGTGTGGGGCACAAAATCAAATGTGCCGGACTATATGATCGTCGGCGCGGTGGCGTACAAGATCATTTCGGACGAAAGAGGAAGTGTCCGGTTTGTTGTTAACGCGGCCACGGGAGCGACAGCGGAGCAAATCGAATATGATGAGTTTGGAACGGTGTTAAGCGATACGAATCCTGGGTTTCAGCCATTCGGCTATGCTGGCGGGCTTTACGATCAAACCACCCATCTGTTGCACTTTGGAGCGCGGGAGTACGACGCAAGCGTCGGCCGGTGGCTGAGTAAGGACCCACTTCTGTTTGGTGGTCGGGATACGAATCTTTATGGGTATGCTTTCAATGATCCAGTGAACGCTACAGATCTTACGGGTCTGGCCTCTTGTGATCAATCCCCCATAAATGGGAACGCTCCTGCCACATCATCGCCGGTGTGGATGGGAACCCAGGTCGCCCAGCAAACCGCCGCAGTGCAAGAATTCACCGAGGCTATTGCCTATGGCACTACTTACGTCGCCACGGTGGCCGGTGCTGCTGTTGAGGCTGGGGGGGCGATTGCCGCTTACGGCATTCAAGCTTACCTGTATTGTGCGATGAACCCACTAAACTGCGCCGGTTGGTCAGTTTCGGTTTTCCAGGCGAAAACGGGTGAGACTACGGGTCTACCTTTCGTTTCTAGCCCTTTGTCATTGACCGGTGCAGCGCCCCCATTTTCGTCGGGTTTAATAAATTTGGCGCCTTTACTTATGTCGTCACAGGGCGCTTCTAGCCAGTAAGTCGTGGGCCGCTGAAAGTATCCGACAGAACCTATTCAACCGTCGGCGAAGTCGGGCATCGCCAACACCGTCGGGCGGTTGCGCGGCGGTCAGCCGAACAAACGCGCGGTCTCTAGCATTCGAGCTCACGCTCACAGTACCCGGCAATTTCAATAGTTACAATGATCGGCAACGGTCGTGGATGCGCGTTCTGAGACGGATGAGGTGTTGATGAGTTTGTAACTGCGGAAGCATCAGCATTTCATCAGTCGGATTCAATAGACTTCCAACAAGCGCTTTGTCTTGAACGGCTTGGAAGTCATTAATTTCTTGCAGTCTCAAAGAAAGTCCTGGATGAGGTTCGGGATCAGGGGGTTGCCCAAGGGGGGCACGCGCTGGGGGTACTTTAGAATCAATGACTCGGCACCCTGCAGTTGATGCCCACTCAGGTCTAACGATAAGAGGTCTCTTAATGCCTGTTGAACGAACCGCAGTGCCTCGCCGCGGCCGGAACTCGAAGGGCGAAATAGAACGATCCCATGGTATTGCGCTGGAGGGAAGCGACGGACATCCGCGATACCTTTGTCCATAGTTAGCAGAACTTGATTTTCGGCTTGAACCCGCTCGAGGATCTCTTGATCGCTCGCTACGGTCAATCCCTCACTCTGCACTGAATCAATCTCGTGGCCAGTGTCCCGGAATGCATCCGCGATCTCAAGCGGAAGATTCTCATCCAACTTGAATTTCATCCCGTGCGCAACGGTAACAATGACTCCTCATGCGCAAGTTCAGCGGCATAAGAAAGTGCAGCCTGGATGTGTTCCGGTTTTAGAGTTGGGTAGCTCCGCAGGATTTCCTCTTGCGTGGCGCCTTCGGCCAAGCTGTCCAAGATATTGGTGACCAGCACGCGGGTGCCCTTGGCACAAAGTTGCCCGGCGCAGACCTTGGGGTCGATGCTCAGGTAGTGCCGCCAATCAGACATAGCTTCATGGTAAATGAAAAACCCGACCCGGGTGGTCCGGATCGGGTCTTCGAAACTAACTTACGCACCTAATGTTCAGACGTGTTGGGTCCGGTAGCGGCTGATGATCTGGTTCATCTGATCTATTAACTGAAGTTTGACTTTCTTCAGCCGATGCTCCTCCACGTCCTCCGCGGGAGTGAGGAACGACTTGGCTTCCAAGGCCTCCAACTGCTCGTGGTAAACGTGATGCTGTTCAGCCAGGTGACGAAACTCGTCGTCCGACTGCATCAGGTGCGTCTTCAATTCTTCTTGCGTGTTCTCCATCAGGCTTCTATCTCCTTTGTGAGGTTGCCACGCCGAGTGTGTGAGATTGATTTGCTCGGTGGGTGATGAATGAGTCGTCATTCGTACGTGCGGCGGTCACCGATGGCCCCCGCATATGTGACAGTATCATGAAAGAATTCTCATGACAATCCCCGTTTCGGGTGGATTTTCATAGTACGCTGGGCGCTCGCCGACCGATTGGAAACCCAGACCTTCGTACAGTCTGCGGGCCGGTGCGTTGGACTTGCGCACCTCCAGAAAATGGGTTCCGCGCCAGCGGGAAAGCTCGGCTTGGAGCAGCTCGGTAGCGATGTGCAGCCGGCGGAAATCGGGGTGAATCGCGATGTTAAGGATCTCGCGCTCCTTATCGGCCACGGATCGGGAAACCAAGAATCCAGCGATGCAGTCGTCCTGCTCAGCCACCTGGCAATCGAAAGCGAGATAGTCCTGGGCTTCCCATTGCGACGATTCGGGAGCGGTCCGCTGGATGGCGGTGATCTGTAGCAGGTCGCGAGCATGTGCCGGCCGGATTCGCACGCGGGAGGGCATCAG
>JBEKLB010000659.1:0-2994 GCA_050010415.1 Bryobacteraceae bacterium
GCTGCTTCAGCTCGCCATTGAAATGGCCGACGCGCTGGACGCCGCCCACGCCGAAGGCATCATCCATCGCGACATCAAGCCGGCCAATGTTTTCGTGACCAAGCGGGGTCATGCGAAGATCCTCGACTTCGGTCTGGCTAAGCTGGTTCCCACGCGGGGGAGTGCCGCCGCGGATGACGATGGGGCTATGAACCGGCCGACCGCGGTGAGCGACGATTTTCTAACCAGTCCCGGAACCGCCATCGGCACCATCGCCTACATGTCGCCTGAGCAGGCCCGGGGCAAGCCCCTCGATACGCGTACTGATCTATTTTCTTTCGGCGCCGTGCTCTACGAAATGGCGACCGGCGCCGTTCCGTTTCGCGGGGATACATCGGCAATTATCTTCGAAGGCATTCTGAATCGCGCTCCTATTGCGGCGGTTCGACTGAATCCTCAAATCCCTGCGCGGCTGGAAGAGATCATCGCCAAGGCTTTAGAAAAAGATCGCGACCTACGGTATCAGCACGCGTCGGAAATGCGCAGCGATCTGAAACGCCTGCAACGGGACAGCGGTTCCGGGCGAACCGCCGCTGCATCGGACGCGGTTGCCGCCGTAGGCGAAGCTCATACGCCAGTCCCGGGTTCAGGCGGCGGGGCTGCCTCGAGGGCGCCGTCCGTTCCGGTGGCTTCGGCGAGTGTCAGCGCTTCCCAAGCCATAGCATCCACGAGCAGCTCCAGCGTGACCGCGGTGGCGCGTGAGCATCGCGTGGGGGCGGTTGTGACGGGTATTGTTGCATTATTGCTGATTGCCGCCGGCGGCTTCGGCGTGTACACGTTCTTCAATCGCTCCGGTCCGGTGCCCTTCCAGAATTTCACCATTACGCAGATCACGAACACGGGCAAGGCGGTGTTGGCGGCGATCTCGCCCGATGGCAAATACATCCTCCACGTGCAAAACGAAAACGGAATGGAAAGCTTGTGGCTGCGCAACATCCCTACGGGAAGCGATACCCAGACGGTACCGGCTTCGCCCGCGCATTACCGCCACTTGGCCTTCGCTCCCGACGGAAATTACGTGTACTTTGAGAAGGCCGCGAACCATGCACGCACGGAGTGGAATTTTTACCGCGCCCCTGTGCTGGGCGGCGACCCGAAGCTCGTGGCTCGCGATGTGGATAGCAATCTTACGTTTTCTCCAGACGGAAAGCGCGTCGCCTATGTTCGCGCCAACGACCCGGAACCGGGCAAGTACCGCGTGCTCTCCGCCAATGACGATGGCGGAGATGAAACTATCTTGTTGATCACCCATTCGACGCGGGGTGCGGATCCCGCCCACATCAGCTGGTCTCCTGACGGCAAGCAGATCGCCTATTCTCTTGATTCCTCGGGCAATGCGCTTAGCTACGTTGAGAACCTCGATGTGGCGACTAAGAAAGTTTCCACTCTCGCTGCGCTCAAGGACGATGACGTGGCATCCTTAAAATGGCTGCCTGGCGGCCATTGGCTCCTGACCATCTTCTCTCACAAAGGTTCGAATTTTGAACGGGCGCAAATCGGATTGCTGTCGGCAAAAGGCATACTTCGTCCGATTACTCGGGATACCAACCGTTATTCCACTCTCACTGTCTCCGCCGATGGCAACAGCGCCTCAAGCGTTCAGTTAAAAACCAATCACAGCCTGGCCACTCTCAGTGGCGACATTTCTTCACAAAGCAGTGCCCAGAGTGGCACGCTGGGTTCGCCGCTCTCACAGATTGGCGATCCCCGATTGCTTAGTTGGACTCCCGACGGGAAATTGCTGATTGGCGACGGTCCCAGCATCACGCGGATGGACGCCGATGGCCATAATCCATCCGTCCTGGTCTCGGACGCGAATGCCTCAATGTGGGGATTCTCGTCTTGCGGAGACCGCTACATCCTGCTCGGCTGGTGGCTCCATGCCGGGGTCTCCACCTTGAACATTTGGCGGGCCAGCGCCGACGGTGCCGCGCCCCAGCAATTAACTTTTGGAGGGTTCGATTCCAACCCGGTATGCTCCCCGGACGGCAAATGGGTGTACTACATCGATCACCCGGGCGTGGGTACTCTGAAGCGGGTTCCAATAGAGGGAGGCAAAGCCGAAGCGGTGCCCGGCACTGGCATCCCAAACCAGTTTGGCTTCGAATCCATCGCTTTCGTGTCTGCTGACGGCAAGTCAATCGCCTACGTCGTGGATGTTGCCGACCCGGTCACGCATGACGCGACGTCCAAACTCGCCATTGCTAGTCTGGACGGCACTTCGCAACTCCGGCTCACAGACCTTGATCCACGCTTCTCCGGGAGTGAGGTGCTTGCGCAGACCGTTCAACTCATCCCAAATACAAACATCCTGGCATACAAGATCAGCGAAAATGGGGCGGAGAATCTTTGGCTGCAGCCGCTCGACGGCTCTCCCGGACATCAGTTGACCCACTTTACCTCCGAAAAGATCACTGACTTTCACTGGTCACCCGATGGAAAGACGCTAGATGTGATTCGCGAGCACGATGTCGCCGATGTCGTCCTGCTGCGCGAAGGCAATTCGGACTCTGGCAATCCAGGATCGGGCAACCCGTAATCGGCAGTCCGTCATTCGGCAATTCATGATTAAGCAAGCATGATCGACCAGACCATTTCGCACTACCGCATTGTTGAAAAGCTGGGCGGCGGCGGCATGGGTGTGGTCTATAAGGCAGAAGACACCGAGCTGGGCCGCTTCGTCGCTCTGAAATTCCTTCCCGATGAACTGTCGCGTGATCCGCAGGCGCTGGAACGTTTTCGGCGCGAGGCGCGAGCGGCTTCGGCGCTGAACCACCCCAATATTTGCACCATCTATGAAATCGGCAAACATGGCGAGCAGTCGTTCATCGCCATGGAGTTTCTGGATGGCGTGACGCTGAAACATTTGATCTCCGGCAAGCCTCTCGATAACGAGGCCGTTCTCTCACTAGCAATTGAAATTGCCGACGGTTTGGACGCGGCGCACGCGCAGGG
>JBEKLB010000660.1:0-2979 GCA_050010415.1 Bryobacteraceae bacterium
CGAACGCGGTCGAAGATGCGGCGCGCCAGGGCCCGCTGGTTGGTCTCAAAACAGAGGAATGCGAATTCGAGCGCCACATGTTGATCCGTGGGATCGATCCGCATGGCCTCACGAAATTGATCGCGCGCGGCTTCATTCTCTCCAACTTTGAGCAGCGTGTACGCGAGGTCCTTATGGATGGACGCGCGGTCGGGCGCCAGTGCGATGGCTTGCTCGAAGCCCGCGATGGCTCGATCGTAGTTCTTTTCGCGCAGGCCCTGGTAGGCGCTTTCCAGAGGCTTATAAGCTGGATCGGGCGATTGCGCCGGCGCCGATTGCGGGACCAGGCAGGCGGAGGTCAGCGCGAGCACGAGCGTGATCCGGAGGAGCATCGAGACTCTTGGACAAAGGACTAGTGGTCATTTAGCCGAACTTCTCTCATTTTTGATGAGGCGGCGGAGGCCAAAAGACAAAGGGCCGCTTCGGCTGCCCCGCGAGAAGCGCCTTGATGGCTTCGAAAACATCCCTGATTTGCCCGTCGTGTTTGTTGAACTTCGCCTCGAGCTCTCCGAGACGAAGCGCCAACTCTTGGTGTGTCGCCAGGAGTTCACGCACCTTCACAAATGCGCGCATGATCGCAATGTTCACCTGGATGGCTCTATCGCTCTTCAGCACGCTCGATAGCATCGCGACGCCTTGTTCGGTAAATACGAGGGGCAGATACCGGCGGCCGCCCCAACTTGAGGTCACAAATTGTGACCTCAAGTTCTCCGTCTCATCCGACGTGAGCTGGAACATGAAATCCGCGGGAAAACGCATTAAATTGCGTCGAACGGCCTGGTTGAACACTTTCGTTGGCACGCGATAAAGAACGGCCAGGTCCGTATCGGTCATCACTCTTTGGTTACGGACAAAATAGGAGCGTCTCTCGATAGACGAGCGCCGAACCACCGCTACTCTGCCGGAATTCGCTGGCTGATGGATTAGGTTCAGCAGAAAAAATAGGGAAAGGAGGGATCTTGTCTCAGTGGGGAATGAATTCCCTGAAACCGCTAGGATTCCAAAATGACGATAGCCATGGCTTGCACCGCTGTGTGTGTGATGGAAAGCGCAATATTGCGGACTCCCAGGCTATCCGCGAATCGGGATGCCACCCCATGGAATTTCAGCGTCGGACGGCCCGACGGAAGGTTCGTTACCTCGAAATCCCGCCAGCGGACGCCGCGTCTCCACCCCGTTCCTATAGCTTTCATTCCGGCTTCCTTGGCGGCGAAGCGCGCGGCGTAACGCTCGTACCGGTTGGCCTTGCGCTCGACGTAGGCTATTTCGGCGGGAGTGTAGATGCGCTCGATGAAGCGGCGTCCATGTCGTTCGATCGCCGCGCGAATGCGGTCCACCTCGGCGAGATCCACGCCCGTTCCGACGATCACAATTCCGCACCGGTGGAGGTGATGGTGAGGCGTCCATGCTTCACCCCTTTGGTGCTGAGCAAGGCGTCGGCGAGTTTCTTCACTGCGCCGGCTTTTCCCTTCACCACCACTACCTCCAGACAGTTGTCATGATCCAAATGGACATGCATGGTAGAAAGAATGTTGTGAAAGTGGGAGTGTTGAAGATCGGTCAGCTTCTCGTTCAGCAGCCGCACGTGATGATCGTAGACCAGCGTGACGGTTCCCACTACGTTGGCATCCGGGCGTTCCCACATTTTTTCTACCAGCTCGTCGCGGATCAAGTCTCGAAAGGCTTCCGAGCGGTTGGTGTATCCGCGAGAGGCGATCAGGTGATCGAATTTCTTCAGCAGGCTGGCGTCGATCGCCACTCCAATCCGGCTAAGATCGCTCATGGGTATAGCCAGATTAGCGGAGCCGGCATCGGGCGGCAAGGCGTCACACGCTTCAGAAAATCGTGCTACTTTGAGACCTGCGGCGCGATGCACATTCCGGATAATTTTCTATCTCCGCCGGTGTGGGCGACGCTCGACGCCATCGCCATTCCCGCCGTAGGCTTCATGGTGCGCCAGGCCGGCCGCCAGCTGGACGACACGCGTATCCCGCTGCTGGGTGTGATGGGTGCGTTCGTATTTGCGGCGCAAATGATCAATTTCCCGGTGGGCATCGGAACCAGCGGCCATCTGGTGGGTGGAGCGTTGCTTGCGTACACGCTGGGCCCGGCTCCGGCGGTACTGGTGATGACGGTAATCATCGCCATCCAGGCCTTCGTGTTTCAGGACGGCGGTGTGCTCGCGCTCGGCGCCAATGTCTTCAATATGGCAGTGGTGGGCGTGCTGGCTGGTTACTGGCCATGGCATGTGTGGGGCGCTCGCTGGCGCCGGCCCGCGATTTTCGCGGGAGCTTTCTTGTCGGTGATGGTAAGTGGAGCGCTCGCGCTCGGCGAATTGTTGATGTCGGGCGTCGCTATGCCGCGGCCGATGGTCATCATTTCGCTGGCGCTGTTTGCGGCCAGCGCGGCCATCGAAGGCGCGATCACAATTGCCGTTATACGGGCCATGGAGAAACTGGATGCCAGGTTCGTTTCTCAGGTGCAGGCTTCCAATCGGCGCACTCTCGCCGTCCTCAGCGGATTGGCCATCGCGTTGGGCGCGGTTGGATTTCTAGTGGCTTCGGCGGCGCCCGATGGAATTGAGCGGCTGGGAATCCAATTGGGCCTGACAGCCAAGACCGTGCTGCATGCGCCTCTCGCGGATTACACGTTTGGATCTTTTGTCGAATCGGTATGGGTCAGAAGAGCCACGGCAGGGCTCTCCGGGCTGCTTCTGATCTACGCTCTATGTGCCGCCACCGCACGCTGGCTGGTCCGCCGCAGGAGCGCTTGATTGCATCACGTTCTGCTGGACCGATGGAGTCAGGGCGCAAGTGCGCTGCATCGCCGCGATGCGCGTGCGAAGATCCTGACGCTGCTGGTGTTTCTGGTGTTGCTGGCGACCACTCCGGCCCAGGCGGTCGCAATTCTGGCGACATATTCGGCGCTGTTGGCCGCGAC
>JBEKLB010000661.1:0-2708 GCA_050010415.1 Bryobacteraceae bacterium
AAGGCACGGATCGGAGCGCGACTCCGTTGGCGATCGCCGCCCGTCTGTCAACCGAGCTTCACCGCAACGTGCGGTATACAGGAGTCGAGTTCGGACAAGCGGCAGTTGTTCCCGCCATGCCGTCTGAGGTCCGGCAGCGTGGCTTCGGAGATTGTAAAGATAAATCCGCGCTACTGGTCGCCATGCTGCGTGCGGTGGGACTAAAAGCCAACGTGGCATTGCTCCTCTCCGGTTATGGCGCCGACGTCGACCCGAATCTGCCGGGGCTCGACCTTTTTGACCACGCGATCGTTTATGTCGACGGCCCCCGGCCACTGTGGATTGATGCTACGGCGAACAACGTGCGCGTGGGTATTCTTCCAACGCAGGATCAGGGCCGGCTGGCGCTGATTGCCCGCGGCGGAGCCACGGACCTGGTGAGAATTCCGGAGCAAACGGACCTACTCGACCGGCGCGAATATGCCGTCCGATTCAAGGATTTCGGTTATGGATCTATTACGGAACGTATGGAATCGAATGGTCCCTCGGAGGCTTACTTTCGACGTGCCTACGCTGCGAGCGATAACGCGAAGACCGCGCTAGAAAAGTATGTGAAGAGCGCTTATGTTGCCAAACGCCTCGGCACTTATCAGCTCTCGGGCAAGGACGATTTGAGCCAGCCGGTTCGGGTTACGGTCGAAGCCGTGGAAACACCGCAAGTGGTAACGGGGGCCGACTCCGCCAATGTGCTTCTCGGCGCCACGCTTGCACTCGATTCGCTCCCGTATGAATTGCGGGCTCCAATTCGCGTTAAGGACGCAAAGGACCCGGAGCCCGTGCGAACCAACGACTTTCTCTTCGAACAGGCTGGCGTGACCGAGCGAGTGTTCAAGCTGTACCCGCCCGCGCTTTACAAACTGGGCAGCCTGCCCGCCTCGGCAAACATAGACCTCGGGCCGTTGCGGCTCTCGCAGAAATACACGACGGACGCGGATGGAGTGGTTGAAGCTGCTTTCCGGCTGGAGGTCCCAAAGCGCAGGATATCGGCGGCAGAGTTTGAAGCAGCCCAGGCGGCGATCGAGAAGTATAGCGCCCAACTTTCGGAGCGAATTAGTTTTGTGCCGGAGACGGCGGAACTTTTGGCGATTGGACAAACGGCGAAGGCGCTGTCGTTGATGCGCGACAGCGTGGCGAAGCACGATGAGGATGCTTCGGCGCATATTCTTCTATCGCGCACCCTGGTTTCGGCGGGGTTGGATATACCCGCGCGAATTGAGGCTGAACGGGCAACGGCTCTGGACGCGAATTCCTCGCAGGCTTGGCAGGCGCTGGCCTGGGCTTGGCAGAACGACACCTTCGGGCGTTTGCGCCAGGGGGACTGGAACCGTCCGGAAGCGCTGAAGGCGTTGCGCAAGGCCGTCGAGTTGGACCCGGAGGACATGATTGCCAAGACCGACCTGGCCATTTTGCTGGAGTTCAACGACCGCGGGGAGAGGTATGGGAGAGGTAACAATGAGACCGAGGCCATTGCTCTCTATCGGGAGTTGCTGAAGAAGCAGCCGAACGCCATTCTCGAAGGCAACCTGACCGCGGCGCTTTTCTATGATGGCCAATTAGAGCAGGCCAGTGCCGAGGCGCGCAAATGTCCGGACCAACAGAGGATTGTTTTCCAGAGTGGGATTCAGGCGTTACAGCGTGGCGCTGGTCCGGCTATTGTTGGCTTGCAGGCAGAAGTGGTGGATCCGACGACGCGGGCGCAATTTCTGGCTAGCATCGCTTTTACACTAATGCACTTGAGACGGTATCCCGACGCGCTCACTTTCTTCCAGGCGGCCGCGCGGACAACCACAGTTCCACAGGCTGCGGCTTTGCTTCAGTTGGTGGCCGGGCTGAAACGTTCTGAGGACACCATGTTGCCTGACTCCGATCCGCGCTCAGTTGAGCAGAAGGTATTTCTTCTTTTGTTAAGCGACGAGAAACCCTCGATGGAGAAACTAGCGGAACTACTGACTTTCGTGCCGAAAACAGCCGTTTGGGGCGAAGATATAGAATCGGCCCGTAAGCAGGCATTCTCGGGTTTCCGTCAACTGACCCAACTGGGACTCACGACTGAGAACTTCGTCGACTTAACGCTAAGCAACATGAACCTAACGAAAGAAGGAGACGACGCTCACGGATACCGAATCTCCGCCGGGGGAATGATGATCGCGATCCCGACCATGTTCGTAGTTCGCGAAGGCGCGGCGTATAAGATCATCGGTTCATCGGACAGCATGGAGGAGATTGGACGCAGAGCGCTCGACCTTTTGAAGAAGAAGGACCTGGAAGGCGCGCAATGGTGGCTGGATCATTCGGTTCAGATCGTCCCGACTGGTAACGATGGATGGGTGCCGGCCAGTCATGGTTTATGGTCCGGCACAGTGCCCTCGACGCGTGGAGCGGACGCAGCGCGAGTAGCAGCCGCCAGCTTGATGGGGCATTACGACGGGTCCTCTGAGTCGGTCGCGATACTAAAGGAAGCCTATCCCAAAGCCACCAATGCGTTGGAGAAGTCCCAAATCGACCAGGCATTGTGTGAAACGTACGACAAGGGCAAAAGATGGGCAGATCTGGCAACCGCCGCCAGGCGACTGATGACGTCCAATTTTCTAAAAGGGGCGGGCTTTGGATATCTGATGCGCGCCCTAGAGGAGCAGAAGGATTGGAAGGCGATGGAAATAGCCGCGCTG
>JBEKLB010000661.1:2725-5699 GCA_050010415.1 Bryobacteraceae bacterium
CAGAGAGACGCCTGGAAGTACGTTGCGATCGCGCGTATTTCAGCCGGCAACGGTAGCGGGGCGGTTGAGGCGCTGGAACGCTATAAGACATTCGCGACTTCTTCCGAAGATATCGACCTCGGGGCATGGAATGAGATCCGGCAAAAGAAGGTTTCGCAGGCTACGTTGGATGCGGTTAAGAAAACCGAGGGAATTGCGCAATTCCGCAATCCGTACCTGGTGGCGCTTCTGGATTTGCAACTTAAGAAGACGGAAGAAGCTCAAGAAGCTCTGAAGCAAGCCGTGGACACGGCTGATACCAGCGGCCTAGACGCCCGGTCATGGGTGATCTACGGAGACCTTTGCGATCAATATGGCTTTCCCGACGCAGCGAAGATGGCCTGGAGTCGTGCGCGGTCCGCGAAAGCATCTACCCGCGACGCGCAATGGGCACTGGCTACAGTTGATGGCTTGGCGCGTTGAAACAACGGTCAGCATGTTGACTGCGACCGCACGGGCCGAGAGTCGGGTTTTAGGAGCTTGCTGCATCAATTCTGTTGAGCGCGCGGTGCCCCTCGATCTAGCAGGACAGGTTTCTCCGCCACATGCGGAGCCAATTGAAAGAGAGAGACACCATCCCTAAGCCTTCGGCTTAGGGGTCGCGCGAGCCCGCGCAAGGGCGCCACTGTTCGGCGTTTGTTCGGTGTCTGTTCGGCGATGTTCCGGTAGATGTTCGCCGCATGTTCGGCGGGCTTGTACTACACTAAATCTAGATTCGCGCGACCAGGAGTGCCCCGTGAGCGACAAGTTTCGAGCTATTCTCGATGCCTTACCGGAAAAACCGCCGCGCTCGCGCTTGGAACCGTACACCGAGCTGATCGACGAACTGCGGCGTCGCCGGCGGACCTATCGGGAAATCGTCAGCGTGCTCGCGGAAAAATGCGACCTCCACGTTTCGATTAGCACTATCCACGACTTTGTACGGGCGAAATCGAAAGAAGCAAAGAAGGCGGCGAAGCTTCTGCGAACCGCGGTGCCCAGTGCCGACATCCACAATCCAGACCCTATACCGCCTCGCCGGGGTGTGCCCCAGTTGAACCAGGGTAATCCAACAGCGGAGGAAGTTCAGCGAAGAATCGCCGCGCTCAAGCAACGGAAGGTTCAGCCTGCAACGAATCCTTCAGAAGGATTTCAATACAATCCCGACGAACCGCTCCGGCTACTAACGCCGGGAAAGCCCGTTTCAAAATAACAACCCAAATTCCGAACCTCGAACTGGGTAGACCAGCGATTTGGACTGCGTCAACCTATTTCCAGCAACTGACTCGTTCGGATCGCTTCTGGAAAGCAGCAGTCAGCGAGTGGCCCCTTGCCCTCAACAGCAGCTGGCGGCCTTCTGGAGTGCGCGTGAAAACCAAATTCACGGGTCCAACAAATTTTCGCCACCGCTTGGCGAAGAATTCGGCGTATTCCTTTTTTCGTGCCAAAGTTTCTGGAACAGCAAAGTAGTCTTCATGGAATACACGCCAGATTCGATGGCGCGCCAACAGGTACCGAGCGTTTTCGATTGGACCCAACGTTTGCCGCATGGCCTGAAGGAAGGCGGTCTGCTCTTTCCCGGTTCCACCGCCAACCCAGCAGAAGACGGTTCCATCCTCGTTCTTGTCAGCGTAGACACGAAAATCTCCAGCGCGGCTGTCGATGCAGCCAGAAAATTCCAGAGCGTCCAAGACGACGCGTCCGATCTGCCTGACACTCCGCTCTGGCGTTCCGTGCCGCAGCAATCGCCAAACTGCAAGGAACGCCCAGGGCAGGCTCACCACAGCCGCAATTCCAATCAGCAAAAGAATCGAGTACAGCCAGTCCTGATCGCCTCGGGGTCGCGAGCGACCGAGAGCGCGCATCAATCCCTCGATAACTAAAACAAAGATATAGGCGGCCTGAAAGAATAGGGCTGCGATCGTGTTGCGGACGACGAACCCTCTCGGTAGGGCTTCGTCTGCCAGCTGGACGCCATCAACCATTTGCTTCGCGCTTCCGGCGTTCAACGCCTCCTTCCATTGCCGATGTAGGCGAGCACGATCCAAAGCCCGTGCGCTGGTTTGGCGATTGAGATCATCGATCTGGTCGCGTCTAAACGGTGGTTCCGCGATTCCCAACCGGTTCGTACCATTCTCAATCACAGGAGCGGTCGCGCTCACACCAGCAAACGCGGCACAGCGTCTCACGAGCAGCTCGTAATCCGCTCCGGGCCCGAAAGCACCCGGTTCCACGCAGACTAGGTGCCAGATGTTTGCAGTCTTATCGGGATGTTCAGGATCAACCCGAATCGAACGCCCCCTCATCTGATTGGACAAGACGTAAGAACCGACAAAGCTGGCCAAAACCAGCGTGTTTATGCAGGGTGCGTCCCAGCCTTCACCGAGTAAGGACTTGGTGCCAATCAACACCGTTATCCCGCCGCATTGAAGTACCGACGTCATCAGCCGCACGGTGCCCTGGTAGTATTCGCCTCGAAGGCTAAGGACGAGGTACTCGGAATCGTGAGCCTCAGTAGCCACCAGATCATCGGGATTCATGCCCAGCGAACGCGCGGCGCTCTTCAGGGACGCTAAGGCGGCGGCGGGCACGATAACCAAAGAGCCACTGAGGACACCGAGCTTCACCCGAGGTATGTGGGCGCGACGGAGCGTCTCGAAGATGGGCACTACTCCTATGTCTTCGAAGGTAGGGACTTCACCGGCCATTTTGGGGAGTTCCAGTTTTCGAATAAAATCGGTCAGAATTACCGCTCGCAGGCTGTCTGGCTGCGCTTCGGCTTCCAGGCTGATGATTCTGGAAATCGACTGAAGCTTCGTGACGGACGTCGTCAGAAGCCTCAAATGATCGGACGGCGACCTCAGCGTCACTTTGCGCCGCTCGATCGCGCCCAGTTGGAGCAGATCGTGACGGATTGATCTTATGAGATCCTCGTGCGTCGAGAAGCTTTGGGCAT
>JBEKLB010000662.1:0-2972 GCA_050010415.1 Bryobacteraceae bacterium
TGCTGCGAGTATTTCTTTCGTTCCATACACGCTGTATTGCAGCCAGTCCTCGCGAACTCGTTCCTTGGAGATTCGACGAAGCCGCGCAGGGCCCGCGTGATCGCGATCCAGATACACGATGTGCTCCAGGTTGCAGCCTGGCGCTATATTGAGCGGCAAATCGCGCGTCAGAATCTCGATCGCGGCTTTACCGTTCGGCCGCACCGTTACCAGGCGATCGCCGAGTTCGGGAAACAGCTCCGGTGCATCGGGTCGAAAGCGGATGCTGTGGGGATCGCCGATCACATAACGGTCATCTCGCCCCCGGACCAATAACGCACAATCGTCGCTCACATAGGTCCAGCCTGTTCGCGCGCACGCGTAGGCCAGCGTGCTCTTGCCCGCGAAGGAATTGCCCGCCAGCATTACCCCGCTCCCATTCCGCACCACCAAAGCGCCGTGCAGCGCCGAAAAAGCTCGCTGCTCGATCAGGGTGGTGGCTCCCGAAATCAGGAAGCGATAGCGCAGCAGCGGATGGTCGGCAGCCGTGTTCCGCGTCACCCATCCGAAAGCGAACCCGCGATGGAAATCGCATACCACGAAGTTCTCGGGGTCCGAAATGATCGACATCATATGCTCGCGCGACCGCACTACCGAGTCGAGCGCGGGCGCATCCCCAGTTCCCTCCGTCACTCCCAAACTGAAGCGCACCGGCGCTTCGTCAAATGCCTGCTCAAACGCGCCCCAGCCCTGGGAAGCCGCGGCGATCACGTCCGCCGAATTGGTTTCGAGTTCAACAGGAAAGCCGAACGGATAAAAGGTACGGCGCATCGGCAGTTCGAATGCGGAAAGGACAGGATCGGGAATCACTTTTTGCATGCTTGAAAGTTGAGGGGTTGTCAGTTGGGGCATACCGCACGCTTCGTTGTCAGAGTAGCGGTCAAGAAAGCGAATGCCAAGAGGTAAACCCGCTAAAATCCGAGATTTTACAAGAAAGGTACAAAGCGGAAACAAGGCCCGTCTTTACGCGTTGCATACTCATGATGTCGGGCTCTGGCTAATGCGTACCGCAATTGTCCATTACTGGCTGCTAAATATGCGCGGAGGCGAGAAGGTGGTGGAGGCGCTGTGCCACCTGCTGCCGGACGCCGACATCTTTACGCTGTTCTACGATCCGGACAGCGTATCGGAAACAATTCGCAGCCATCGCGTGCGGGCATCGTTCCTGCAACCTCTGCGTAAAGGGTATCGATCGCTGCTGCCCTGGATGCCAATGGCTCTCGAAAACTTCGATTTGCGCGGATACGATCTGATTGTCAGCAGTGAATCTGGACCCGCCAAGGGCGTGATCGCGCCATCGAACGCACGCCACGTCTGTTACTGCGAAACTCCCATGCGATACCTGTGGGACATGTATCCGGCTTATCGTAACGAATGGACGCAATCCCGCTGGAAGCGCGCCTGGATGGCGCCGCTCACGAACTACTTGCGCCTCTGGGATTATGCGACAGCCGCGCGTGTGGATGAATTTGTCGCCAACAGCGAGAACGTGCGGCGGAGAATCTGGAAGACCTACCGGCGCGAGTCGCGCGTGGTGAAGCCGCCGGTGGCGGTGGAGACATTCTATTGGAAGCGGCCGGAAGACTACTATTTAGTGGTTTCCGAGTTGGTCGCCTACAAGCAGGTGGACGCCGCGATCAGGGCCTTCAACCAGAATGGACGTAAGCTCCTGGTAGTAGGCGGCGGACCGGAATACAAGGCGTTGAAGCGGCTGGCCGCGCCCAATGTCGAATTCTGCGGACGCGTTTCAGATGAGGACCTGCGGGAGCTGTATGCGCGTTGCCGTGCGTTTATTATGCCCGGCGAGGAGGATTTCGGCATGACCATGGTGGAGGCGCTGGCGAGCGGCAAACCGGTGATCGCGTGGGCCAGAGGAGGCGCGCTCGAAATCGTGCCTGAATTCGGAGGCCTGCTTTACGACCAGCCTGGCGGCCTGCGCCACGCGATCCAACGCTGGGATCAAATGCAGAGCGGCGTCGACCCTGGCGCGTTACAGGCCTACGCGGCTCAGTTCTCGGAGGCTGAGTTCGCAAGACAAATGACACCAATCCTGTTTGAACCGGACTGCTACGAGCGCGATTTCCGCCGCGCCAGCCACAGCATCACGGCCCCGAAAATCAGCATCGAAACGCCGCAGTAGAGATTCACGTTCTCCGATTCGAGCGGGGCTTGGTAATTCGCCGCCAAGCCGGTGGCACATAAAATGGCGCCCACCAGCGCGAAGAAACTTCCAATCGGCACGCGCAGATCGTTCATAAAACGCCGCTCATATCACCAGAACCACACATTCAGCAGCACCAGCGCCGCGATGACAATCAACGCCAACGGCGCTGGCCGCTTGTACCAGGGCACGTCCTCGTGCGGGATGGCGGTTAAACCGTAAACCAGATTGTGAAGCTCAGATTCCACCTTCGGCGCGGACATCAAACTCACCAGCAATGTAACCACCAGGCACGTCGACCAGGCGAATATCGCGATCCAGAAGTTCTGCGCCATGGTAGAAGGGAACGTGTGCAGAACGGCGCCCAACCAGCCGCCTTTCCCTTCCGCCAAGGTCAAACCATGCGTCACAGCCGCTGCTCCCGTTCCCGCCAGCAATCCCGCGAATGCGCCATGTCCGGTGGCGCGCTTCCAGAACATTCCCAGCAGAAATGTTGCAAATAGCGGTGCATTCACGAAGCCAAACACCAACTGCAGAAAGTCCATGATGTTGTTGAAGTGGCTGGCCAGGTACGCGGTTCCTATGGAGAGCGCCACTCCCACCACGGTAGTTACGCGGCCCACGAACAGGTAGTGCGAATCCGGAGCGTGCTTGCGGATATGTCCCTGGTATAGATCGTAGGTCCAAACCGTATTGAAAGCCGTCACGTTGCCGGCCATGCCGGACATGAACGAAGCCATCAACGCCGTCAGCCCCAGGCCCAGCATGCCAG
>JBEKLB010000663.1:0-2951 GCA_050010415.1 Bryobacteraceae bacterium
TCAGTTTACCTTCCGGCATTCAACTCGCGAATCGCAATGATGTCGTTCACGCGCTGTTCCAGGAATTCGATGCGCTCGGCAGGCGTGAGCGAGAGCATCCAGCGGATCAGGGTAAGATCCACGCCGTCCGGGCTATAATCCGTCAGGCCGGCCGGCTCCACTTACTTGTGTACCGCTGGCGCGCTGAACTCGGCATCCGTCACTTCCGCCAGCCACGTGATGCCGCCTCGGCTCACGTTGAACTGCGTGCCGCCCGCCTTAGGCGACGCGCCGTGCCAGTGCACCACGCCCGGCGGGCAGTAATGGGTCTCACCCGCGTGCAGTTCCACCACAGGTCCACCCTTTTCCTGATACAGTCCCACGCCGTCCTCCACCAAAATGATCTGGCCGCCTTCGTGGCTGTGCCATTTGGTGCGCGCGCCTGGGCTGAAGTAGAAATGCGCCGACTTGCCGTCGGAGTTTTCCGTGATGGTCTTGACCTCTCCGCCAGTGAAGTTGGGATTGGGCTTCTGCTGCGAATAGGCCAGCGCACATAGGGACAGCAAAATCGGCAGGCGAAGTTTCCAGCGCATGATGGGACGTGACTCCTTTTCAGGGCAAAGGATATCACATCCCCGAGCGACACTTCATACCTGCTGTGCTATTACTGCTGCGCTATTACGCCATCACTTCGGTGAACACTTTGCGGAACTTCGCCATTTCGGCGTCGGTGCCGATGGACACGCGAATCATGGTGGTGAGCGGTGGGAAGCGCCGGCCGATGGCCACGCCCTTTTCGAGCATCGCCGACTGCACGGCTGTGGCTTCGCGCCCCGTCTCAATCATCACGAAGTTGGCCTGCGGCGGAATGAACTTGATGTTCTTCTGGCTCATCCACGCGCACAACTCGTCGCGCGTATGAACGATCTTGGCTTTGCGCTCCTCCAGCAACTTCGGTCCAAGTTCCAGCGCGGCCAGAACCGCTCGCACGCTCACGATACTGATCACGTTGTTGCGGTACGGCTCCATGCGCTTGATCATTTCCGGCGGGGCCGCGACGTATCCGACGCGCAATCCGGCCATGCCGTAAATCTTCGAGAACGTCCGCGCCACGATGACATTTTTGCCTTCTTTGACGTAGCGGAACGAGCTGGAGATTTCGGGCGAAGTGGCGTAGTGGATGTAGGCCTCATCCACCAGAACGTTGGTGTTCTTCGGAAGATTCGCCACCAGCCAGGACAGATCGTCGCTGGTGGTGATGCTGGACGTAGGATTATTCGGATTGACGATGTAGATGAGGCCGCCGCCTGCCTTCTGCGCCTCGGCCGCCAGGCGACGCACATCCGGCTGCATCTTTGCATTCAACGGCGTCTCAACCACTGGAAAACCTTTGTACCTGGTGAGCTCCGGCGCCGCCTCGTAGGTTGGCATCGGAATAATCAGCGGGAGGGTGGGCGACGTGTACGCTTCCACTGCCGCGTGTAGCGGCTCGCTCGATCCTGCCCCTACCAAAATTTGATCGGCAGTCAAGCCTTCGTGTGCAGCAAGCTTTTCGTAGAACGCGGGGAACTCCTGATAGTGATACCGGTTCGAGCTCCCGATGACCTGCGCCATGGCTTCCACCGACGCTTGTGGCGGACCTTCGGGAAATTCATTCCCGTTGATCCAGACCGTGTCGGCGGGTGCGACGCCTGAAAGCTTGGCGCGCTGTGCGAACGCGGCCTCAGTGAGGCCGGCCGCTATCATTCCTGCAAAGGCTCGTCGAGAAAACATGTCGTGCTCCTATCGCCTGTTGAATGGACTGCTTGCAGAGCTACGCTGGCTGCTGAGTCGACGGGGAGCGGGAGGCGGATCAGCCGTGGATCCAAAAGCGCACCGAACACCACCATAAGGTGCAGCCTCTTGGACGCCAGAATAGCACAACCTCCGCCGAACTACACTGGGACTATGACTTCAGATCGTACGCTGTTTGTGACAGGAGCTTCCGGACACTTGGGCCGGAGGGTGGTGGAGCTGCTGGTGGAGCAGGGCGCGGGGAAAATTGTGGCTGGCACCCGTAAGCCGGAAAAGCTGGCGGACCTGGCCGCGCGCGGTGTCGTCGTGCGCCATGCTGACTTCGAAGATCCTAAGGGACTGGAAGCGGCGCTCGCGGGCGTCGATCGGGTGCTGATCATCAGTACCGACGCCATCGATCGACCCGGGCGCAGGCTCGCGCAGCATCAGGCGGCTGCGGCTGCTGCCGTGAGAGCCGGAGTGAAGCACGCGGTCTACACGTCCATGCCGAATCCCGAGAGCTCGCCCGTGGTTTTCGCGCCGGATCATTTGGGAACCGAGCAGGCGCTGAAATCCAGTGGCCTGAGCTATACAATTTTGAGGAACTGCTGGTACACCGAATTCCTTGTTCCGGGCTTGGCGGCCGCAGTCGCTTCCGGCCGGCTGATTTCGGCGACAGGGCAGGGAGGCGCGCCTTACATCACGCGCGAGGATTGCGCCCAGGCCGCCGCAGCCGCCTTGGCATCCTCCGACACCAGCAATCGGACCTGGAACATCACCGGTCCGGATCTGGTCACCTATACGGACCTCGCGAAACTGGCCGGCGAATTGACGGGAAAAGCTGTGGAGTATGTCCCGGTGACGCCCGAGGAGCGTACCGCGCAATTGGTGGCGGCGGGAACCCCGGAGTTCATTGCGAAGCTCCTGGTGTCGAGTCAAATGGCGATCGCCACGGGCAAGATGGGGACGCCGACTACAGCGGTAAAGGAACTCACCGGTCGCGAACCGATGAGCGTTCGCGCCTTTCTGTCGGAGCACCGCGCGGCGCTGCTTCCTGCCACGCAATCGGCGGCGCATTGAGTATTAGCAATATTGCATGTGATATCATAAATGGGGCCGAATGCGGCTGGTTCTCGATACCGATGTCGTCGTAGCAGCCCTGCGTAGCGACCGGGGCGCGTCAAGGCAGCTAGTCTTAG
>JBEKLB010000664.1:0-2942 GCA_050010415.1 Bryobacteraceae bacterium
TGGCGGAGGCTACCGGCGCCGTGGTGGGGATCGAGTGGTAGTTGGTTCGAGAGGCCGGCGTTTTCGATGGGCAGCCATCCTGCTGATCGCCCTGTTGGCTGGCGGGGGTTGGCTGCTCGTAAGCCGCCAGGGAAAGCCAGCCGTGCAAGCGGATCATGTGAACGCCGCGGTAAGCGCTCCAATCGCGGTGGGTGTAGGTTGTACCGGCCGCGTGGAGCCAGAGGACGGAATCATTGTGGTGGCCGCCGCTCCCGTGCTGGGGCGCACCGCGGTCATCGCGAAGCTGCTGGTGCAAGAAGGGCAAATGGTGGCGCCCGGCCAAACCATCGCCGTGCTCGAATCGCTGCCGGATCTGGAGAGCGCGGTGAAGCAGGCCGACGCGCGCGTGGCCGTTGCACAAAGCCGTCTCGCGCAGCTCGCAGCTGGTGCACGCGCCGGTGACGTACTGGCGCTGAAGGCCGACCTGGCGCGGCTGGAAGTGGAAGCGAATGCCGCGAAGCAAGAACTGGATCGCGAAGAAGCGCTAGCCAGCAAGGATTTTGTTCCCCGTGTCCAGGTGGATGCCGCGCGGCTGAAATCGCAAGACGCGGACGGGTTACTCGAAGCCGCACGCCACAAGTTGGAGAGCCTCACCGAGGTGCGCGATTCGGATTTAAATCTCGCGAAGGCTGAATTGGCGTCCGCGGAGGCGGATCGCGATCGGGCTCGCATCGAAGTAAACGCGGGAACAATTCGATCTCCTGCCAGAGCGCGCGTCATCCAAATCGTCGCGCGGGCCGGTGAAGCGGTGGGAGCCGGCGGCGTGGTCACTCTCGCGGACACGAATCGAATGGACGTCGTCGCCGAAGTCTATGAGACCGACATCGCGCGCGTACATCCGGGGCAAAAAGCGGTGATCAGCTCCCAGTCGTTTTCGAACAGCATCGAGGGAGTGGTTGTTTCGATCAGCCCGCAAGTGGAGAGCATCAGTACGCCCGTCGATGCATCGCAATCCCCTGATCAGCGGGTCTACCAGGCGCGTATCCGGGTGAAACAACCCGAGCCGCTCGGGGAGCGCATTCATTCCAAGGTGAACGTACTGATCGAACCATGATGATCGAACCATGATGATCGAGCCATGACCGCAGGAACCTATCTCGCATGGCGTCAGCTCTCGAAGCAAAAAGGGCACTTCACGGCTGCGCTGGCCGGCGTGGCTTTTGCCGTCACGTTGATGCTGGGCCAGATCGGCTTGAGAGACTCGCTGCTCACCACGGCCACACGGCTGTATTCACATCTGAATGCCGATATTGTGATGACCAGCTGGCAATACCAGTTTCAGCAGGGAGCCGGCGTAATCGCGGAGAAGCGCTTCGCGCAAGCTCTTGCCGTGCCCGGCGTACGGTCGTGCATGCCGCTGCAAATCGGGTGGGCGGCGCTCAAAAATCCTTCCGATTACCAGGAGCATCAGATCGTTCTGCTCGGCTTGAACCCCTCCGATGATGTATTTCGATTCGAGGGCCAGCCGGTGCGTTTCAACGCTTTAACAGAACGCGGGACGCTGCTCTTCGACGATCAATCCCGCTCGATGTTTGGCCCCATCGCAGCCCAGGCGCGCGCGGCGAAGCGGGTAGAAGTTCAGGCGTCCGAGCGCCAGGCCGAAGTAGTGGGGCTTTTCCGCCTGGGTCCGGGTTTTGGCACGGACGGCTATGTCATCTCGAGCGATTTTACTTACCGCATCCTCACCGCGGGCACAGCTTCCCCGCTGCCGTCGTTGGGACTGATCCGGCTTCGGCCCGGCGCGGATTCGGATCAAGTGGTGAAGAGCCTGACCGCCGCGCTTCCGCCGGATGTCCGGTTTGTTGCCATGCCGGAATTCATCGAGCAGGAAAAGCGCTATTGGCTGCGGGTTTCGCCGATCGGATTCGTCTTTACCGCGGGGTTGTTGATGGGGCTGATTGTAGGATCGGTGGTGGTCTACCAGATCCTTTATACCGATGTCTCCAATCATCGGGCCGAGTACGCCACCATGAAGGCCATGGGTTACCGAGACATTCAGCTGGCCCTCCTGGTGATGCGGCAGGCGGTGCTGATGTCGGTGCTCGGCTTTATCCCCGGAGCCTTGATGGCGGATGCCATCTACATCATCACGCGGAATGCGACATTGCTTCCGCTGGAAATGAACCTGCTGCGTTCGTCTCAGGTGTACTTGCTGACCCTCTTGATGTGCGCCGGATCGGGTGCCTTTGCCATGCTGGCGTTGCGAAAAGCGGATCCGGCCGAGATCTTCTGATGATCAAACTGCATTGCTTGGGGCTAATCGTCTTCGCGCTGCCGTCGATGGCGCAAACCTCTCGTCCTCCGGTGGTGCTGGTGAATGGATATCAGGCCACTTGCAGCGGCACTTCCGATTCTTCGGCAACCTTCGGCTCGATGCAGTCCTTGCTCGCCGCGGATGGATGGCAAGTCGCTTACTTCGACAATTGTTCGGTCGAACCAGGAACAACCGGCAGCGCCCGGCCCAACATCGAGCAATTGGCGCAGGCCTTTGGCAATTTCCTGGACAGTCTGGGAGCACCCCAGGTGGATGTGGTGGCGCATAGCATGGGCGGGTTGATCGTGCGCGCGTATCTGGCGGGCAAGCTGCCGCAGGGAGTGTTCTCGCCGCCCGCCGTGGTGCCGATTCGCAAGGCGGTCTTCATCGCCACGCCGCATGCCGGATTGCTTGCGATCTCCGGTTTGGTGGGCGGCAACACTACCGATTCGCAGACGGTTGAGATGTTCGCCGGCAGCAACTTTCTTTGGGATCTTGCCACCTGGAACCAGCGCATGGACGACCTGCGTGGAATCGACGCTCTTACCCTGGCCGGAAATCTGGGCGGAAGCGACGGCTCCGAACATTCCAACGACGGCGTTGTAGTGCTGACCTCGGCTTCGCTCGCGGTGGCATTGGGCGCCAATCG
>JBEKLB010000665.1:0-2917 GCA_050010415.1 Bryobacteraceae bacterium
GCAGCAAAGATTGAAAACCTCTTGGCGGAATTCCTGAACATCCTGACCGCCATTAAAAAGGTTGCTGCGTCCGACTACCCCGATCGTGGCAGCGGCGCCGTTGTTACTTGTGTTATAAACCGGAGTGATGTTGTAGATGGTCGCGTAGTCCTGCGGCCCAAGCGCATAGGTGATGGGTTGCCCATCCTGTGCCGGGAAAGTAACATGTGGCCGCTTACCCGGACCCTGGGAAACAAGTTTTGCAGCCACGCGCTGGCCGGAAAAATGGATATGCGGCTTGCTGACAAAGTTGTGCAGCGTGAGCACGCCTGCCACCGCCGGCGTTAGAGCCGTCGGAATCGATGGATCGCTGGAATTCGCCCAGTGTTCTTCCCCTTTGACTAGATATTTGTGAATCGTCGTATGAAATGATTCCTGCACCTGGCTGGCTGAGCCGGAGAACTCAAGGACAGTGCGGCCCTTGGTCGAGCCAACCTGAAATCCGTGCGACTGCAGCCATGATGTGATGATCTGGATGTCGCTGTCAGTGGGACCGAACAACTGGCCAAACTGCACCGGAGTCAGCCATTTCCTATAGTTCTGCGAAGCTTTGTCTTGCTGATCGTCCAGAAGCTTGCGCAACGCGGCTTCCTTCTCGGGACTGCGCTTCAATACCAAAAGCATACGCTGCATGGGAAGAGTGGCGGGCGCCGTTCCCAGGTCGAACTCAGGCCGCGCCAGGGGATGAGTGTTGCCCTTCAGAACCGTCAGTTGCGCTTCATTGACCGCCTGGGTAATCAAGGGAAGTGCCGCCGTCGCTGCCGGGGAGCTCGCGGACGTCTGAGCCCGCAAAGCGGGCGACGCGGCAATACCCAGAGCAACGACCAAGGCCAGGGACACGGCAGAGTGGAAGCGGCAAGCTCTCATGAATCGACTCCTCAGTTAGGCGCGGCTTCGCCCAGAGACTGGAACGGAAGGGAGGGAGACTTGCCCGATCCATCTCGCTCGCGTTGCAATTAGGATCACGCGTGGGACGAGGCTTTTCTATCGTAAATACCTGTGGATTGCAAGATTACTTGCGCGGAATTGTTAACTGGCTGGGTCCGGCGCCCAGAGCGATAACCGATTCAAGGTCTTAGAAATGCGTGGAACTCTCGACGGCTACCTGATTCACCCGCCTTGGTTCACCGGTCCTTGTCACTGATTCCCGTCACCGGTCCTCGAACATCGGCACCTGGCGCTGATCGTCCACTGCAGCGCGGCGCGGACGGCGCGTCGCTCCAATCACTGCAAGAACGGTCAAGGATTCCAAAGCAGTTCGTGGTACGAAAATACGCTGGGTATTCGAACGCTGGTCGGGAGGGTTAACCAGATAACCTTCCGGCATATTTTGGGTGAGGTCGGCAGGCATCAACCCCTCGAGGATCTCGTTATCTTTGAAGCGCAAGCGTACCCATAGCCCCTCGGAGCGGGGACGAGAGGCGAAAGTCTTTCGGGTGAGCGATTCGGAGTCACCGAATTCACGCACGAAATACACGCCCTTGATTTCGCGCAGCTCCATCGCCACTACATTTCCCGCCGTGTTCAGCAGTTCAAGCTTGCCCTCATTCACAAACTGTGTCGGCGAGACGTAGCCGGAGACGGAATCCCGATCCATCTTACGGACGATGACCTTTTTGTGAGTCGAGGGCATAGAGAGTTTAGGTACAGGCCTAGCCAGAGATGTTTCGGCTGGAGCCGATCATTGCCGCTGATTGCCGGTTAATTGCGTGAGCGCGCCCAGTCGAGCCGAAGCCGATTGCCGACCCGAGCGTTCCCTGCATTCTCGCACTAATTGAACGGAAGTCGCTGGAATCTATGTTGGCAGTAGCCAAACCGTAAACGTTGTGTTATTCCTTTAAGTTGCCTTAGCGCGCTTTCTTGGCTATAAGTCTCTTGTATTGAATGGCTTGTGCCCCAACTGGAGCAGGATTCGCTGGGGTGGGCCTGGTCGAGCTGTGGAAATGTTGTGGAAAACATTTAGTTCGGGCGCCCCAACTTAGCTGAAGCACGGTTCGGCCGCTTGACTCGGAACGCTTGAAGACGAATGGCTGATTACATTTACACAATGGAAATCCGGTTGACGCCGGATCAGTTGAAGGGCGTCAACCTGGTGCAAGACGTAGCCCGCGCAGCGGGATTGACTCTTTACCTCACCGGCGGCGCGATCCGGGACATCATCAGCGGCTTCACCATCCGCGATCTCGATTTCACCGTTCAAGGCAATCCCCTAAAGCTGCAAAAAGACTTCGAGCGTGCAGGCGCTCAAATCGCCGGTCACGAAGAAGATGTGCGCACCCTCTTCCTGGTGTTGCCCGGCAACGTGCGTGCCGAGGTCGGCATGGCGCGCACCGAGCGTTACGACAAGGTGGGCAAGCCGCCCATCGTCACTCCAGCCAGCATTCAGGAAGACCTTCGCCGCCGGGACTTCACCGTCAACGCCATGGCCTTGTCCTTGAATGAGGGCTCGCGAGGCCTCTTGCTTGATCCCTTCAACGGCGTGGCCGATATCGAAGCCAAGATGCTTCGCGTCCTCCACAACTATTCGTTCGTGGAAGACCCTTCACGGCTGATCCGTGCCATACGATTCGCAGCCCGTTTTCACTGGCCTCTGGAAGAGCGCACCCAGCAACGCTACGACTCCGCCAAAGAGAACAAGTACATCGAGCACATCTCGCGCGGCGCCATCGGACATGAAATTGCGCAATTAGCCCATGAAGATGATCCCTTGAATGTGGTGCGCGCTCTGGAAAAGGAAGAGTTTCTCAAGGTTCTTCATCCTCACTGGACCACGGCCAAAGTAGATACCAATGGCCTGAGCCAGTTGATGAAGACTCGCCAGCAAATCGTCGATCTGGGCTATACAGTCGATCCATCTGCGGCCGTAATGCACTTCCTG
>JBEKLB010000666.1:0-2913 GCA_050010415.1 Bryobacteraceae bacterium
CCCATCCGGCGCGACTTCTGGCAAGGTCCAGGTGATTACGCCGAGCGGCACGCTGTCGAGCAACGTCTCCTTCGAAGTCGCGCCATAAAACACGGCACGCACGAGTGCGTGCACCATTTTGGTACACTGTATAAACTGCTTCACTCGAGGTCATGACGCCCGTGAAAACCCCATTCGCACTCTGACGCCTTGCCAGTTTTTGGCGCCCCCGGTTTTCAAATTGTCTGAGGAACTTTTATGAGTGAGAGCAGTAGCACAATCCAGGTTCGCACCCCCGCTATTTGGCAATCGCTGCGCGAAGCGGTGATGGGCACCCACCAGGACTTCACCGAAGGCAACATCAGCCGCGCCATCATCCTGTTGGCCGTGCCGATGGTGCTTGAGATGTGCATGGAATCGCTGTTCGGCGTGGTGGACGTGTTCTGGGTGTCGCGCCTGGGCGCCGATGCCGTGGCGACCGTGGGCCTCACCGAAACCGCGCTCACGCTGATCTTCGTCATCGCACTCGGGCTCAGCATGGGCGCGACGGCGCTGGTGGCGCGGCGCATCGGCGAGAAAGACGAGCGCGCCGCTGGATCGGTGGCGGTGCAAGCCATCATCATTGGGCTCGCCGTTTCTGCAACCACTGCGATCTTCGGCTATTTCTTCGCGCCGAATCTGCTGCACATTATGGGAGGGTCGGACAGCGTGGTCAAGCTCGGCTCCGGCTACACCCGGATGATCCTGAGCGGCAGCGTCACCATCTTCCTCTTGTTCCTGATCAATGCCGTATTTCGCGGAGCGGGCGACGCAGCCATCGCGATGCGCGTGCTCTGGATCGCGAACATCGTGAACATTTGTCTGAATCCGTGTTTGATCTTCGGCCTCGGCCCGTTTCCGCGACTGGGTGTGACGGGCTCGGCGGTCGGGACAACCATCGGACGCGGCGTGGGCGTTCTCTTGCAACTATATGTTCTAACATCCGGCCGCGGGCGACTTGCGGTCCACGCGTCGCAATGGAAGACGGATTTTCTGATCATGTGGCGCCTCATCCGGCTATCGTTGAACGCGATGTTCCAGTACATGGTGCAAATGGCCAGTTGGATCGGCATGGTGCGCATCATCGCCAGTTTCGGAAGTGACGCCACCGCCGCGTACACCGTAGCGTTCAAAGTGATCATCTTTGCGATTCTTCCCTCCTGGGGCATGAGCAACGCCGCCGCCACGTTGGTGGGACAGAATCTGGGCGCGGGCAAACCGTCGCGCGCCGAGACTTCGGTATGGCGGACGGGATTGTATAACATGCTGTTCCTGGGCGCCATCGGACTCGTATTCATTGTGTTCGCGCCGCAAATCATCGCGATTTTCACTACGGACCCCGCGGTGTCGCCGCTCGCGGTCAATGCGCTGCGCCTGTTTAGTTACGGCAACATCTCCTATTCTTACGGCATGGTGATCACCGCGGCCTTCAATGGCGCGGGCGACACGGCCACTCCCACTGCCTTGAACCTGATCTGTTTCTGGCTATGCCAGATCCCGCTCGCCTGGGCGCTCGCTTTTCACACCGGGCTCGGCCCGAATGGCGTGTACGTAGCCGTCGTGATTTCCGATTCCCTGCTCGCGCTGCTAGGCGTGATCCTGTTCCGCCGTGGGAAGTGGAAGCAGGTTACAGTTTAAATTTGATGCCGCCGGAGAGCCCTCATTCCGATCCGCGCACTTACTTCGCGGAGGAGCGCACGTTTCTGGCCTGGATTCGAACCGGAATCGCGCTCATGGGTTTTGGATTCGTGGTGGCGCGCTTTGGATTGTTCCTGCGCGAGCTGGCGTCCATACGGAACTTTCCGCAATTCCAAACTTCGTCGCTCACGGTGCCGTTGGGGACGGCGCTGCTGGTGGCCGGAGTGCTGGTCAATGTATTGTCTTCGGTCCGCCATGTGCGCGTTGTCCGCGCGCTCAATACCGGCGCGCCGCTTGTCACGAAACCCTCCACCATGGCAATCATCGTCTCGCTGGCGCTGGCGGCCGCTGGATTAACCATGGCGGTTTACTTAGGCAAGGAGTTGGTTACGAAATGAATACCGGCGAAGGCATTATCAGCAAGCCAAGCAAATATTCGGTGCCCGAAACCCTGCATCGCTTGGAAACAATTCTCACCTCGAAGGGCATCAAGGTTTTCGCGCAGGTGGATCACAGCGGCGAAGCCGAAAAGGCTGGATTGAAAATGCCGCCGACGCAGTTGCTCATTTTCGGGAACCCCAAGGGTGGGACTCCGGTGATGCTGGCCGCTCCCACCTCAGCGATCGATCTGCCATGGAAGGCGCTGGCCTGGCAGGATGCGGCCGGGCAAGTGTGGCTCAGCTACAACGATGCCGCGTACATTCAGAAGCGCTACGGGTTGAGCGACGATGTGATGAAACCGCTGGCTGGATTAGGCGCGGTGATCGAGCAAGCGCTGGTTTAAAGCTGTAATTACTTCCCGATATCCCGGTGCGTTTCTTTCACCTTAAATCCGGCACGCGCCAGCCGTTTGCGAATTTCGCTTGCGATCATGACGGAACGGTGATGGCCGCCGGTGCAGCCGAATCCTATGGTCAGATAGCTCTTGCCTTCGCGAATATAGTGCGGGATCAAGTAAATCAGCAGCTCTGAGATGCGATCGATAAACTCCGTGGTCTGCGGAAATGAGCGAATATAGCGCGCCACGCTGGGATGGCGGCCGGTGAGCTTCTTGAACTCGGGAATGTAGTTGGGGTTGGGCAGAAAGCGCACGTCGAACACCAGATCGCTATCGGGCGGAACTCCGTGGCGGTAGCCGAAGCTGTTGATGTCGATCCGGATGCTGGATTCATTGCGGCCGCCGCTAAACGTTTCCCCAATCACTTCGCGCAGTTCGTGCACGTTGAACTTCGAAGTGTCGATGATGTGAACGGCCAC
>JBEKLB010000667.1:0-2911 GCA_050010415.1 Bryobacteraceae bacterium
GCCGCAAAGAATGTATCCCAGTCGAAGAGCACGTAGCCACCCCACCCCACGCTCCACACCCGACTTACAGGGGAGATCACTCGTTTCTTTTCGGGGTCGTATATGGTATCCCAACCGAGCGCTGTTTCGATTGCGTCGACGAGGGGCGCGTTTTTCCCGGCGGCGGCGATGCTCTTCTGGTATGCGTCCTTCTGCCGCTCGATAGCTGCTTGAATCTCCGTCAAATCGCGGCGTTTCCCAGTGCTCAAGCCAACAGGGCTAACAAAGTCGACCGCAAAGTACGCTCCGCTGAGAGGAATTTGCCCATCGTTTCTTCCCTCGTCCTCAGCATTCGGACAGGTGCAATACACCGGCACAATCCCAAAAGATCCACGCGCCTCAATAAGGTTGCCGTGCTTCAGAGTGACCCCTGGCCGATTCCAAAGGAAATTGACGGCAAAAACAATCGTGGGTGGCAGCGCGGAAACAGGCTTCGAGGGTAGCGGAGAAGCAAGCAATACCAGGCCTTCACCATCGTGTGCGCTTTGGATCCGCCAGTTGTGTCCATTCCAGTCGACGCGGAGGTCCGAGTAGCCGCCATCCCACGAGTGCGCTCGTGGAAACACTTGTTCGGCTCCGTGCGATTGCCTGCCGATCAGCACATTCTGGAGAAAGGCGTCGCCCCCTTCCGTGGTGTTGTGCATCATACCCACTTGAATCGCCAGTCCCTCCGGAAGCAGCACGTGCGTGGTCACACTGTGCACGTCCCAGGTGTTCCATCCTTGGGCGAGCCTCTTCTGGACTTGCTTGTACTCGGCCGAACGCGGAGCCCTAAGGGCGGGATCGTTCGCATCTGGCGAAGTGGCCTGAGCAGCCGCATCCTGACCTCTCCGCACATCCAGCCCGAGGCCTGAGCACACAAAACCCACCGCCGCAACTGCCATCCACACCGGACGAATCCTTCGCATCTGTTTCCGCCTGAATATGCTTCGCGTCTGACCCCTGGGTCTCTGTTCACCACTGTTCTCTGTTCTCTGATCTCGGCACTACATCCAGCCGCCGTCCACTATATAGCTTTGACTCGTGATGGCACTGGAGTCGTTGGCAGCGAGAAAAAGTACCAGACGCGCCACATCGTCGGGAAGAATATCGCGCTTGAGCGCCTGGCTGGCCATGATTTGAGCCTTGTATTCCGGCGTGTACCAGAGCCGCTTCTGGCGCTCGGTCACGATCGCGCCGGGAAGTATTGCATTCACACGAATCCCTTCCGAGCCCAATTCGTGAGCCAGCGTCCGCGTTAACCCCACGATTCCTGCCTTGGCCGCCGTGTAGGCCGGCAAACCGGTAGACGGAACCATCCATGAGATCGAGCTCATATTGATAATGGCCCCGCACTCAGCCTTGCGCATCGCAGGCAGCACGGCCTGGACCATGAAGAACTGGGGGCGGAGATTCACCGCCATCGACCGATCCCAATACTCCGGTGTCACTTCTTCAATGGTATGGCGTTGATCGTTGGCCGCGTTGTTCACCAGCACGTCCACCGTTCCAAGCACCCGAAGCACTTCGTCGACGGCACGCTGCAAAGCTGGAATATCGGTCAGGTCGCAATGCAAGTAGAGCGGGGCAGGGCATCCTTCCGCAACGAGATCTGCCACCAGGCGCTGCGCAGGCTCATCCTGAATGTCAATGAACGCCACGCGAGAACCCTGCCGCGCGAAGTGCACAACAATTGACTCGCCAATGCCAGTCGCCCCACCGGTGACCAGCACCGCCTGGCCTTCAAGGCTTGGATAGCGGGCAAAACTCTTGTTGCCATCTTGCATGTCTTTCTGCTCCTGTCCGCGGAACGGATGGCGATCGAACTTAGTGCGACTCTCTCGGCACAGCATGTCCCCGGCAGCCAAGCAGGAAGTCGAAATCCGCGCCTTTGTCGGCCTGCATCACGTGCTTCACATAAAGAGACTGGTAGCCGCTCTTGAAGGCCGGCTCGGGCGCGATCCACTCCGCGCGGCGTCGCTCCAGCTCCGCATCGTCCACTTCCAGATGCAGCCGCCGCACCTCCACATCCAACTCGATCCAGTCTCCATCCCGCACCAGCGCCAGCGGACCGCCAAGCGCGGCTTCCGGGCACACATGCAGCACCACAGTGCCGTAGGCCGTGCCGCTCATGCGCGCGTCGGAGATGCGCACCATGTCGGTAATGCCGCGGGCGAGCAATTTAGAGGGCAGCCCCATATTGCCCACCTCGGCCATGCCCGGATATCCCTTCGGCCCGCAGTTCTTAAGCACCATCACGCTGCTCTCATCGATGGCCAGATCAGGCGATTCGATGCGTTCCTTATAGTGTTCGATATTCTCAAACACAACCGCCTGCCCGCGATGCTTCATCAGGTGCGGCGAAGCGGCCGAGGGCTTCAATACCGCGCCGTCAGGGCAAAGATTGCCGCGCATCACGGCCACGCCGCCGGATTCTACCAACGGATTGTGATAGTCGCGAATCACTTCTGTGTTCCAGATGGGCGCCTCCTTTACGTTTTCGCCAATCGTACGTCCGTTAACAGTCAATGCGTCGCCGTCCAGTTGCCCATGCTCGGCCAGCTTGCTCAGCACCGCGGGAAGTCCGCCCGCATAGTAAAAATCCTCCATCAGGAAACGCCCTGACGGCTGCAGGTCAAGAATGGTGCGTATATCGTGGCCATACTTATCCCAGTCGTCGAGCGTGAGTGGAATGCCTATGCGACCGGCAAACGCGATCAAGTGAATCACCGCATTGGTTGAGCCGCCAATAGCCGCGTTGGCGCGAATGGCGTTCAAAAAAGCCTCGCGCTTGAGTATCTTTGAAATCCGCAGATCCTCATGCACCATGGCCACAATCCGGCGGCCCGTTTCATGCGCCAGCACTTTGCGTCGAGAGTCCACGGCTGGAATG
>JBEKLB010000668.1:0-3958 GCA_050010415.1 Bryobacteraceae bacterium
ACTACCGATCCAGTCGAGCGGTCCAGTGAGGCCCAAGATGTGGCCAACGCGATCAATTATGCGATAGGTTCCTGCGCGAACGGCGCCAATAGCAACGGCGTGTGTTACGCGCCACAAGGATCGGCCGCGGAGATTCAAAACGGTGCGAACTTATTTTCCACCTTGTACTACAACACGCGGTTGCAGCCCTGCCGAATTTCAGTGAAAAGTTCGGGGACAGCGCCAAGCTCCTGCACTGACGCTTCGAATATTGGCAACATACTGGACTACACGTACAATTTCAACCTGGGATCGGCCAACAACGGCAACGTCATGGGAATCACAAATAATGTGGACACCACGCGCAGCCAAGGCTTCACTTACGACCACCTGAATCGCATTCTCACTGCTGAAACCGCGTCCACGTTTGCAACAAGTCCGGCGCACTGCTGGGGCGAAGCTTATGTGTATGACAATGCAACCACGGGCGAGTTTGGCAACTTGACGAACATCAACGCGGCTTCATCAGCTTACACAGGCTGCACGCAGGAAAGCCTCAGTGTCACCGCTCTCTCCAACAATCAGCTTTCCGCCACCGGTTTTTCGTACGACGCGTCAGGCAACTTGGTCGCGGACGGCCGCAACAACTACGGCATTAATGCCGAAAGCCAAATTAAATCCGTATCGGGCTTCGCTGGCGTTACTTACACCTACGACGGTGACGGCCACCGCGTTGAGAAGTCGAATGGGAAGTTGTATTGGTACGGAACGGGAAGCGACGCGCTAATGGAGACCGATCTTTCCGGCAATCTCACTTACGAATATATTTTCTTCGGGGGCAAGCGAGTTGCACGCCGTGATTCTTCCGGCAACGTCGTGTATTACGCCGCCGACCACTTGGGAACATCTCGTGTAGTCGCGAGTTCCACGGGCGCGATCCTCGATCAGTCGGACTTCTACCCCTTCGGCGGCGAGCGCGTCCTCTCTGCCTCCAGCGGCAACACCTACAAATTCACCGGCAAAGAACGCGATGCCGAATCCGGCCTCGATAACTTCGGCGCGCGGTACGACGCTTCGAGCATGGGTCGCTTCATGACTCCCGACTCGCCGTCGTACTCCAACCACAAGAACCCGCAGAGTTGGAATCTGTACGCCTATGCGCTCAACAACCCAGTCTCTTTCAGAGACGCGGATGGCCACAAGATCGACTGCGTAAACAATACGACGCAGTGCCAGGCGGATGCTGCCGCCGCGACAGGGAACGCTCAAGCGGCATCGCAGGTCACCACCCAAACGACAACGACTCAACATAGTTTCTTGGGACTCTTCCACTGGACCACGACCGAAACTCAGATAGCAATTACGGGCGACGTCAACGCCTTCCGCGCGCTGAGTCCGAATGCTTCTAAACTCGCGGACCTAGTGCAGAGCAAGGACACGATCAGTGTCAGTTACGATCAGTATGCTAAGCCCTCTGTCTGGGCGAACGGTACCGCGCTCAATGGAGGCTCGACAAGCTTCACTCCGAGCCAGGGATACGGCGCGCAAGCTTTCATCGATCCGACTCGTTCGGGTGCGGTTTACGACCCTGATGCGGTAGCCCAGGGCATTCCTCAAGCGAACACCGGCGAGGAATTTGGGCACGAGGTATTAGGGCACATATGGGGTGAGATGTTCGGCGGCGCACCCGCAGGTACGAGAGCGAACATGCGGGACTCAATCGTTGGAGAAGACGCGGTCCGTGCCCTAGACCCGGCGAGAGGACAGAAAGGCCTGGAATCTCATCACAATTACAACGAGATGCCTCCTGATCCTAAACAATAGCCGCTGGACTGATCGGAGGGTGAGCGGTGTCTAAAAAAGTGGAGTCTGAGCCAATGGGCAAGTTCGTGAAAGTGCTCTTAGTCGTGAATCTCTGTCTCTGGATTTATTTTTGGATTGCCTTTGCCCAGGCATCCTACCCTTTCCGCCCCGACCCTTTGGGCCATCCAGCGGGGACCGGTTACACGTTCTGGGGCCACTCCATCGCGGTCGTGGAGTCAGGTTTCGTTTACCCGTTCTTCAAGGTCATATTTTACGGCGAGTTTCCTTCATTCGCGCTGGCCACATTGGTGGTGCGGATGTTCTCACCACACCAACTAATTAACGGGTTCTTCGCCGGGATCTCCGGAGGGGGCTGGTTGTTGCTGGCGGTGATGATGCTTTCCTTCCTGCAATGGTACTTGATTGGGTGGCTGGGACAGAAGCTCTGGCAGAAGTGGTTCAAGCGTCCGGCTGGTGGTCTGAATCAAGCCGCCGCACCCAGTCCAATCCCACCGGGAGCCACTACCAGCCGTCCTTGATGCCGGGTTGCCGTGGGGTAACTGTCAACGTCAAAAGCGCGCTGCCTTCGGCATCGGATTTACGCATGACACTCCACCCCTGAAAGGGTGCTGCACGGTAACTTTCGGTTACCGTGCGCGAACCTGTTGAAAGCAGAACAGCTAGAGGAAAATCCCGCCGATCAGGGTGCTGTAGAGCAACCTGAAGTTAACGCAGGCGAACTTTAAAGTTGGTGATGACATCAGTCAGTACCGTTCAGAACAACGGGCATACGCCATCACCGATTCGATCTATAGGTCGGCAAATGAACCCTACAACGGGTGTGGCAATCCCAACTGTGCACTCGGGGCTGGTTCGAGCCCGCTTGGAATCCCCGGACGAATCGACGCGATATTACTTGCGAATCCCAAAATCTATCACTCGGCGGATGGGAAACCCTTGACTTCAACCAATCAAGGCGGGAACGTGCTGAATATCACGGTTCCACACTAAGGCGGAATGGATATGAAGGCGCACAGAAAAATGCTCTGGCTGCTACCGCTTCTTGTCGGTCTCAACGCTCAGCTTTGCATCGCTGGACCGACCCTTGAGAAAGTGCATCGCTGGACCGACCCTTGAGAAAGTGCCGCTGTGCGACTTACAGCGGACGGCTAAGCAAGGAGAGCAACGGTCTGTTCTCGTGGAAGGAATTTACAGCGATGGATTCGAGATGGGTGTCCTTACGGACGATGCATGTCCTTCTGAACACACTTGGGTTGAACTTAGCCTCCAATCGACAACGAACAAAGAGATGCTTCGATCAATACTGGATACAGCAGGACAGGCAGACGTAGTGTTCGAAGGTGACTTTTATGGGCCGGGGGTCCCTGATCCCAAGCTACCTGAGGCCATCAGAAAGTCGTACCAGCCTGGTTGGGGGCATCTCGGTGCATTTAGAACTAAGCTGGTTGTTCATGCGATCCAAAGCGTTAAGGTGCCAGCAGCTCATCCAGCCAGTGCGGACTTGAACTATAGCGCTCCGATCCTCCAAGAAGCAGCGCAGCCGAGGTATCCCCCCATCGCCAAAGCTGCCCACGTAACCGGCAAGGTGAGCGTGAGAGTGACCGTCAAAGATGGAAAGGTCGTGAAAACAGATGTGGTGTCAAAGCTCGATCCAGCGGGGCAGCGGTTTTTGGAGACGCCGACGGTCGAGAACCTAAAGACGTGGCGTTTCGATGCTAACGTGACGACCGAGTTCACGGTGACTTACACCTACGCGTTTGCCGGTGACGAGACCGACAGCCCGACGAACCCAACAATCGAGATGTTGCCCTCTCTGGACGTGAACATCACGGCGCGTCCGCTCAAGCCAGTCGTCATGTACAGATCGCTCAGCGGCAGGCCGTCAATGCGCTAAGCATCGCGGGAATTCAAGATGACGGGGCACAAAATTGGACACAGTCTCAAACGCCGCGTGTACGACAGCTCGCTAACTGATTGAGAAGGTTGGCTCCCCGGGCTAGATTCGAACTAGCAACCCTTCGGTTAACAGCCGAATGCTCTACCGTTGAGCTACCGGGGAGTAGATTGTTTAGTGGGATGACCCAAGTCATTTTACGCAAGTGATTCGCGCACTGCAACTCGCGTTAAGCGCCGGCTGCGTTGACGGGCGGGTTCT
>JBEKLB010000669.1:0-2895 GCA_050010415.1 Bryobacteraceae bacterium
CGCCTGTTGAGCGAGTAGCGATTCGATGGACGCAAGCAGCAGCGCGCCGGCTAAAAGACGAGTGAGCATCGAATTCTCCTCCGACGACTATACTAGTATCATTCGCTCCGAAATCCCGGGGACGTGCTTATGATGAGCGACCCTTCCAAGAAATATCGACCATTCGAGCCTATTCCGCTGCGCGATCGTCAGTGGCCATCCCGCATCATCCAGAAGCCGCCCGTCTGGTGCAGCGTCGATCTGCGCGATGGCAATCAGGCCTTGATCGAGCCGATGGATACGGCCCGCAAAACTCGCATGTTCCTCAAGCTGCTGGAGGTCGGTTTCAAGGAAATCGAGATCGGCTTTCCCTCGGCTTCGCAGACAGACTTCGACTTCTGCCGCGACCTGATCGAGCGGAATCTCATTCCATCCGACGTAACCGTTCAGGTGCTGGTGCAGGCGCGCGATCCGCTCATCGAGCGCACGTTTGAAGCTGTCAAAGGTATCCGCCGCGCCATCGTTCACCTCTATAATTCAACCTCCACTTTGCAGCGGCGCGTGGTCTTCGGATTGGATCGCGCGGGCATAAAGGACATCGCAGTCAATGGCGCGCGCAGCGTCATACAATGCTCCGCGCAATATCCGGGAACCGAATGGGTATTCGAGTATTCTCCGGAAAGCTTCACCGGTACCGAGCTCGATTACGCGGTCGAAGTATGCGAGGGCGTGATGGACGCGTGGGACGCAACGCCCCAGCGTAAGGCGATCATCAATCTGCCCGCTACTGTCGAGATGTCCACGCCGAACATTTACGCGGATCAAATCGAATGGTTCAGCCGCCACACATCCCAGCGCGAGTCGATGATCTTGAGCCTGCACCCGCACAATGACCGCGGCACCGCGGTGGCGGCCACCGAACTCGCCTTGCTGGCAGGAGCCGATCGCGTGGAAGGGACGCTGTTCGGAAATGGCGAACGCACCGGCAACGTCGACCTGGTTACGCTGGCCATCAACATGTACTCGCAGGGCCTGGACCCCGGCCTCGATTTCTCGCGCATCAATGACGTGATCGAGTGCGCTGAGTTCTGCACTCAGTTGCCCGTTCATCCGCGCCATCCGTACGCGGGCGATTTGGTCTTCACGGCGTTCTCGGGCTCGCACCAAGACGCTATCAAGAAAGGCTTCGCCGCTCAGAAGCCGGGTGAACCTTGGGCCATCCCCTATCTGCCAATCGATCCGAAGGATCTCGGCCGCAGCTACGAGCCGATCATTCGCGTGAACAGCCAGTCGGGCAAGGGCGGCGTTTCTTTTCTGCTGGAGCGCGACTATGGCATCAAGATGCCGCGAAAAATGCAGATCGAATTCAGCCGCGTGATCCAACAGATCACAGACGCGACGGGCCGCGAGATCACCTCGGCGGAAATCTGGAGGGCGTTCAAAGCGGAATATCTCGACCAGCTAACGCCGCTCAGGATTCTCGAACATTCCGAGCACTCGACAGGCGAGAGCGGGGAACTGCGGGCTACCGTGAGCGACGGCGCCGCCGAGCACGCCATCTTCGGCGAAGGCAACGGCCCGATCGACGCTTTTGTCCACGCGCTGAACAAACACTTCGATCTCGCGATCCGAATTCTGGATTACGATGAGCACGCGGTGGGAAGCGGCGCCGATGCCGCCGCCGTCTGTTTTGTGGAATTGCGAGCCGCTGAGAGCGACGCGGTGATGGGCGTCGGCATGCATCGCAACATTCTGACTGCCTCGCTGAACGCCATTACCAGTGCCTTGAATCGCGCCATCCGCGACCGGCTGGTCTCGCTACGCAAGCCGCCTGTCCAAGCCCCATCCGTGCCGGCGTAGCCAAATCAGGAGCGTGCGTATTCCTTACTTCGCTTTGGGATGCGCTCGTTCGAAGCGCGACGTCTCGATGTACCCACGGATGGCGGTATTGCCTTCGTGGCACGCGTATTCGTACATCTGATATTTATTGTCCAGCTTCAATGGAAAGGCGACCGCCCAGGGAGAAACCACTACATCCGGATCCTCCACCCGCATTTGATACTCGATCGTATCGTTGTCGGTGCGCGTGAAGCGCTCGGTGATCCGCAGGTTTTCCGTAGTCGGGTTGAGCGGTGGAGAACCGGGAACGCCGGCATTGGTCATGTCCGTCTTGCCGTTGAAGTTCGCCGTTTCCACCAGCAGCGTGTTGCCTTCCCAGTGCCCCCTCGATTCGCCTAACCACTCTTTGATGGACGGATCGAGCGCCGGGCGCCCGTCGGTGGGAATGATGCGAACCTCGTGGGCCATTTCGAGCACGATGAGAACATAGCCCGGGGACTGCATGATCCGGATGCCATTGTTATAATTGCGCGGCAACATGGAGACTGGCATACCGCGCGTGATGCAGCGGTCCCAGCTATCGAAATCGTCGGGGCTATCGAATACGGTCTGGCCGGGTTTGTAACTGCCGTGCATCCTCTCGTATAGCTCTTTGCCCTCGGGCGTCAAGGCGGGGAACCGCCCATTCGCCGGCTCGCTGATCAACGACGTCAGCCTTAACACCTCGGTGCCGGAGTCGGCCTGGGGGATCGCGCCAGACTCGAACCGGTCGTTGCGGGCCTTCGCGCCCTTCTGCGCAGCAGCGTATTCTTCATCGGTCATCAGCCGGCGGTCGCCGTACTTCTCCGGCCGCTGCAATGGTGTAGCGATCAAATGGTTGAGGGGCCAGATACCTTCGAGCGAAGGCTCGCCCCATGGGGTTTTGGGCGGCGTCCAGTTCTTATTAGGTGCCTGGCCCAGGATCAGGCTGACAGTCATCGCGCTCCAAGCCAGAATGCGCTGGATCATCTAAACACGGATCATATCATTACAATAAGTTTTATGCGGATCGCGCTTCTGTTGCTGTTGGTCATCTCG
>JBEKLB010000670.1:0-2892 GCA_050010415.1 Bryobacteraceae bacterium
ATCGCGAGCTCGAGGTCGCCTATTGCCGGCTGGTTACGATCAGCACCGACAATATCACCGTGACCAACGAATATCGCAGCGGAGTCGGCGCTCACTGGCCGTTCCTCTCCGACGCGGGGCGCACAGTACAAAAAGATCTCGACATCGCCGAATACACCGATCCAGATCACAATCCCATGATCCCGCACGTGATTGTGCTTGAGCCTGAGCTGATCATCTATAAAATCTACAATGGGTACTGGTTTTTCGGCAGACCGACTCTGGAAGATCTCCGTCAGGATTTGCGTGCGGTACTCAAGAAGTGCCGGCCGGACTGGGACATCACCACGCCCGAACTCAAGGCCGCGTGGCAGCAAGGCCGCAAGGATCTGTTCTATCCATACGGAAAAACCTACGTCCAAACTCTCGGTGAACAGGATTAGCATCCCATGAAGCACCCGACTTTCTACCGCACGATACAGATCGATGGGCTCTCCATCTTCTACAGAGAAGCCGGGTCGAAAGACGCCCCGACGATTCTCCTGCTGCATGGACTTCCGTCTTCTTCGCGAATGTTCGAGCCGCTGTTCACACGGCTGTCCGATCATTATCACCTGGTCGCTCCCGACTACCCCGGCTTCGGACACAGCGATTGGCCGGATCCGAAACAATTCGCCTACACGTTTGATCACTACGCCGACATCGTGAATCGATTTACCGAAACGCTAGGGCTCTCGCGCTACACGCTCTACATGCAGGACTATGGTGGTCCGGTGGGTTTCCGCATGGTCTTAGCGCACCCGGAGCGCGTGGAAGCTCTCATCGTTCAAGACGCGGTCGCGCATAACGAGGGCCTGGGCGCGAATTGGAAGACGCGCCGCGAGTTTTGGGCGGATCGCCCTCCAAACGAGAGTGGACTGCGCACAAATCTCCTGTCGCTGGCCGCAACACGTACTCGTCATGTCGGAAACGATCCGAACATCGAACGCCATGACCCAGATCGCTGGACCGACGAATTCTATTTTCTCAACCGGCCCGGGCAGGCCGAGATCCAAAGCGATTTGTTCTACGACTATCGAACCAACGTGGACGCCTATCCGAAATGGCAAGCGTGGATGCGCGAGAAACAGCCGCGCCTGCTAGTGGTCTGGGGCAAGTATGAACTCTCGTTCGACCCGGGCGAGCCGGAGCGCTACCGCAAAGATGTGCCGAACGCTGAAGTTCACATTGTCGACGGCGGTCATTTTGCATTGGACACGGCGGCAGATCAGATCGCCGCGTTGGTGCAAGGATTCGTCGGTTCTTCACGCGAGGGGTTCGCGGCGCGGCGGGTGGGATGAGGCCGTTTTGAGAGGGCCGGTGACCCAGCTGTATATTGGGTTCGGACCTTTAAAACGAAAGGTTATTTATGTCGAGCAAGAAAACAGCAATCGTAACCGGAGCATCGGGGGGTATTGGCGCGGGTTTAGTCCAAGGGTTTCTGGGAGAAGGTTATAACGTCGTCGCGACGTCTCGTGAAGCTAATCGAAAGCTGACCACATCAGGCAACCTGGTTCTGCTCGATGGCGATATCGGCAAACAGCAAACTGCTGCTGATGCCGTCGAGGCAGCAATCAACAACTTCGGAGCCATCGATGTTTTGGTCAATAACGCTGGCATCTTCCTAACCAAGCCTTTCACTGATTTCACTATCGAGGACTTCGACGCCCTTGTCTCCACTAATCTGCTTGGATTCTTCTACATCACTCAGCGCACCGTAAAAGAGATGCTGAAACAAAAATCGGGATGCGTTGTGAGCATCACTGCGGCACTTGCTGATCGGCCAATCGCCGGCGAAAATGGCTCCGTTTCGATGATCACGAAGGGTGGGTTGAACGCAGCAACCCAGAATCTCGCAATCGAGTATGCAAAAGACGGCATCCGCTTTAATGCCGTAGCCCCCGGCGAAGTGGATACACCGATGCACCGCAACGATCCCAACGACTCGACGTTGCAGCCGGCTAGGAAAAAGGCAACCGTAAAGGATATTGTCGATGCCGTGCTTTACCTGGCAAAGGCAGGTCACGTGAGCGGAGAGATTCTCCACGTGGATGGTGCCGCTCCGGCTCGTCGGTGGTAAAAAATAGAAGGTCTAAACCACACGCTGGACTTCGACGAGGTACGCATGCCCCGATTGCTTTCAGTAAATGTCGGCCTGCCGCGCGAGGTGACATGGAACGGCAAAACGGTCCGAACGTCAGTCTGGAAATCTCCAGTCGATGGACGGCGAATGGTGCGCAAACTCGATATCGATGGTGATGCGCAAGCCGATCTCGCAGGTCACGGCGGGGAGCACCGCGCCGTATTCGTCTACCAGATGGATTCTTACCATTACTGGGAGAGCTTTCTGGGCCGCAACGATTTTACTTTCGGCCAGTTCGGAGAAAACTTCACCGTCGAGGGACTTCCTGATAACGAGGTGTGCATCGGCGATCGCTACCGCATCGGTGGCGCTGAATTTGAAGTGACACAGCCGCGCGTAACGTGCTACCGCGTTGGCATTCGCATGAATGAACCTCGGATGCCGGCTCTGCTCGTAGCACATCACAGACCAGGATTCTACTTTCGCGTGTTGCAGGAGGGAGAAGTTGGCGCCGGCGATGACGTCGTAAAAATAGCTGACGGTCTTACTGGCGGTCTTACTGGCGGTGCCGAGCGAATGAGTGTGGCCGACGTTGACGCCCTCTTGTATTTGCCAGGACAGACTCGCGAACAATTGGAACGTGTGCTGCGGATTCCTGCACTTAGCAAAGGTTGGCAGGACTCGTTCCGGGCCATGCTCCGACAAGACCTGCTCCAACGAGATCTGAGCTCGACAACTACGGTGGGGAATCCGGGACTCGCGAATGAGGAGCAGCCTCCAGCATGGCCCGG
>JBEKLB010000671.1:0-4795 GCA_050010415.1 Bryobacteraceae bacterium
TATTTCCCGGCGTAACTCACGCGCCAGATGGCGAGGCTTGCGTCGTCAGTGACGTACAAAGCGCCATCCTGACCCACCGCGACACCTACTGGACGGCCCCAGGCCTGGCCGTCCGGTCCCAGGAATGTGAGGAAATCTTCGTAGGCTCCGCTGGCATGGCCCTTGTCGAGCGGAACCCGCACCACTTCGTGTCCCGATTCGTTGGCGCGGTTCCAGGAGCCGTGTTCGGCCGCAAACAGGTCGCCACGGTATTCTTTGGGGAATTGCGTCCCGTTGTAGAAAGTGAGCCCCAGCGATGCATTGTGCGGCTGCATCAGCACATCGGGAACCAGGACCTTGCCTTTCAATTCCGGGTGTTTGCCTTCCAGCCGCGGATCCTGATGGTCGCCGATGTAATACCACGGCCAACCGTAGAAGCCTCCGGGCTGAACATGCGTGATGTAGTCCGGGACGAGATTGTCGCCGAGCGCGTCGCGCTCATTCACCGAGCACCATACCTCGCCGGTCTCCGGATTTACACCCAGGCCAACCGGGTTACGAATACCGGAGGCATAGACGCGTACAAACTTGCCGTCCGGAGTGTATTCCAAAATGTTCGCCCGATGCACCTCCCGCGGATGTGTATCGGGATCGTCGACGTTGCTTCCGGAACCAACCGCCACCAGCATCTGTTTGCCGTCGCTCGAGAACACCAGGTCGCGCGTATTGTGGCCGCCGGCCGGAAGTTCGGGAATGATGGTTTCCATGGGACCGGCGGCTTTCATGTCCCCATTCTTATAGGGAAATCGAACGACAGAAGTGGTGTTGCCGACGTACAGCCATTGCGGGTTCGGACCAGGCGGGTAGAAGTTGATACCGAACACTCCTTGCTGACCGGTGGCGAAGGTTCCCTTTTGCTGCGGTTTGCCGTCGGCAGTACGTCCGCGCAGCACGACGATCTCGCCGGCGCGAGTCTCGGTGAAGAAGAAGTCGCCGTTGGGAGCGACGCGAATCTGTCGCGGTCCCTTCAAACCATCCAGGAATAATTCCACCTTGAATCCCGGGGGCGCGGCGGGCAGGGCTCCCGCTGGACGGGTAGCGATCTTCATGTTTCTGTTCGATTCGGTGTCGTATGGCTTAGGCAGATCGTTCGCTGTGATCTTCCGGAAGGTGCCCGGCTTGAGATCCTTGGCATCCACAAACGCGTTCTTGCCCGTGATCAGATTTGCAATGTCGCCGCTGTCTCCAGCGAGCGCCAGGCCGAAGATCAGCAGAAACGTCAAACCCATTGCAATGCGTTGGAACTTGTTCATCGCGCCTCCCACTCGTCCAGTCTACTCCGGGTGAAAGGGCGCGACCAAAGGTTATATAGTTCGACCAAGGTTATATAGTTAAGGGACATGAAAACTGGTTACTGGATTTTGGCACTCCTGTTGGCGACTGTTGCGGCTGCGCAAAAACAGCCCAAGCCGCTGGTGCTGGCCGAACAGGGCAGCTTCTTCGTAGGCGGCGAGACCAAGACTCTACCGGCGCCTCCGCCTCCCGCGGCCGGCGCTGCACCCTCGCGCGCACCGATCTTTCCCGGCGGCGATATCACCATCAATCAGATGTATGTGCAGTATCAGATCCCGGTGAACGGCGCGCGGCACGTGCCGGTGGTGATGGTGCATGGCTGCTGCCTGAGCAGCAAGACCTGGGAGACCACCCCGGATGGCCGTATGGGTTGGAATGAATACTTCGTGCGCAAGGACCGACCAGTTTATCTGGCGGATCAGGTTTCACGCGCTCGCTCGGGCTTCGATCCATCGACATTCAATGCCGTGAAGGCGGGAACGGTTCCGCCCAGCGAGCTTCCCAATGTGCTGGACGCGAGCCATCAAGCCGCCTGGGCCATCTTCCGCTTCGGCCCCACCTATGGCACTCCCTTTCCGGACGAGCAGTTTCCCATGAACGCGGTCGACGAGCTTTACAAGCAGATGATCCCGGACCTCAACAGTGTGCTCCCGATGCCCAATCCGACCTGGACCAACATGGCGGTGCTGGCGGTGAAGCTGAAGGGCGCAATCCTGATGGGGCACTCGGAATCCGGCTTCTTTCCGGAGCAAGCCGCCCTCATTGACCCGTCCGGGGTGAAGGGCATCGTATCCATCGAGATGCCTTGCGTCACCACGCTCAAGCCTGCGGAGCTGTATCATCTGGGCGATGTGCAGGGTCCCTTTAACGTCTGGCCGGGCGCCTTCGACTCATGCAACACATTCATCAAGCAGGTGAACGGCGCGGGCGGGGACGCAGAGATGATGTCGCTGCCTAAGATGGGGATCAAGGGTAACAGCCACATGCTGATGCAGGACAAGAATAATGCGCAGCTCGCGGACCTGATCCTGGCATGGACCGACAAGCACGTGGAGAAAAGGGCGGAACGTTAACTCCGCCTGAGCAATCAGGGCAGCAACCGCACCCGCAAACCGGAGCCGCCTTCGCCGCCCCGATAGATGCGTTCGGTGGCCTTTTGAAAATCCGAAGCCTTGGCTAGGGGAATGCTCAGAAACTTCTGCGGATTACGATCCACCAGCGGAAACCATGAGCTCTGAATCTGCACCATGATGCGATGGCCTGGGCGGAAAGTATGGCAGATGTCCGGCATGACGTATTCGATCCTGGCGCGCTCGCCGGGCTGGAACGGATCGGGCTTCGAGAAGCTGTTGCGAAATTTGCCGCGGATCGGCTCGCCACGCACCAGTTGCTGATAACCCGGCATGTGGACGCCCTTCGGATTCGGCGTGGGATCGGGGTAATCGTTGGGATAGACATCGATCAGTTTGACGATGAAATCGGAATCCGTACCGGTGGTAGATACGCTAAGAACCGAGGTTATGGGACCCGCAATGGTGACATCATGGTCGAGCGGCTCGGTTTGATAGACGAGTACATCGGGGCGTGAGGCCGCAAAGCGTTGGTCGTAAGTCATGTAATCGCCCGCCATTCCTGGACCCGGTTCGCCGATCACGGGGACCGGTTTGTCGGGATCGCTGACATACTCGTCGGTTCCCGCGGCCGACGGCGCCTGCCATGCCAGTTTCCCGCCGGCGTCCAGCCACAGCGTCTTTTCTACGGCTTCTCTGGGCGGCCAGGTTTCAAAGCGCCGCCAGCGATTGGTGCCGGTTTCGAAGAGATACGCCTCCGGCACCTTGGCATCCGCGGACGCTTTCAGCCCGTCGCCCTTGTCCTTGAGATTTTGAACGAAGAACGGCAGCTCGATCTGTTCGCGATAAGTATCGCCCGTCTTCGAATCGAAACTGAGATTGCCGAGTTTGTCGCCATCCGCGCGCGACCAGCCGCCGTGCAGCCAGGGGCCCATGACGATGGTGGCCGGAGCCTTCGGCCCGCCCGTCTTCACTGCCCGAAAGAGTTTGAGCGGACCCGCCAGATCCTCCGCGTCGAACCAGCCGCCAACGAACATCACGGCGGGCGTCGTATTTTTCATGTGCGGAGACTGCGCGCGGGTTTGCCAGTATTCATCGTACGTATCGTGGACCAGCAGGTCGTCCCAGTAACTGTTCTGGTTCTTGAGATATTTTTCGTTGGCATTCGAGAGTGGACCCATTTTGAGGTAAAAGTCATATTGGTCCGGCGTGCCGAAATCGAAAGGGACGGTGCGGGGTGGGCGCTCGGGTTCAACGCCGCGCGGTTTGAAGCCGACATAGAAACCAAAATTAGCCGCGAGATAAAACGCGCCGTTGTGATACGCGTCGTCGCCATTGCCGACGTCGCCCATGGGAGCTTGCGGGGAGACCGCCCGGAGCGCCGGATGGGAATTCATCAGGCCATACGCGGCATAAAAGCCGGGGTAAGAGATTCCCCACATGCCGGCGCGGCCGTTATTGCCCGGGATGTTTTTCACCAGCCAATCGACCGTGTCGTAAGTGTCGGTGCTTTCGTCGAAATCGGTGGGGCCCGAGAGGTGACTCTTATGCGCGGCGACATCCACGAATGTGCCTTCGGATAGATAGCGGCCGCGGACATCCTGATAGACGAAGATGAAACCTTCTTCGGTGAAGAGATAGGAAGGTCCGAGCCGCGTGGGGTAGTTATTGATGCCATAAGGCGCAACCGAATAAGGCGTGCGTTGCATCAGGATTGGATACTTCTTGGACTCGTCTTTTGGTACGTAGACCGACGTGAAGAGTTTGATTCCGTCCCGCATCGGAATGCGGTAGTCGTATTTTGTGTAGTGGGCGCGAGTGTATTCGAGCTGCTTGCGCGCCACTTCTTCGGGCGAAGGCGTGGGAGTCTGGGCACGAAGGACAATCGCAGCGAGCAACAGCAGAGACAGGCGCATTAGGCCACTGTAGCGCAGCCTGCTCAGGATCGGCCGCAAGTCAGGGCTGGGAGGCTTTCTTGAGCGCCACTGCGTTCATGCAGTATCGAAGGCCGCTCGGGGCTGGGCCATCGGGGAATACGTGGCCGAGATGGGCATCGCACGTGTTGCAGGTGGTTTCCACGCGCTCCAAAAAGCTTGGGCCATCGAAATGGTACGCGATGACATTGGCGGCTATCGGCTGGGTGAACGATGGCCAGCCCGTTCCGGACTCGAATTTCACCGACGCGTCGAAGAGGACGGTGTCGCAGCACAGGCAGGAATAAATTCCCGGCTCAAACAAGCTGCACATTGCCGAGCTAAAAGCCCGCTCGGTTCCAGCTTGCCGCGTGACGTGGTACTGCTCGGAGCTCAGTTGCCGCCGCCATTCGGCATCGCTCTTCTCGACCCTACGATCCGGCGCGGGATTGCCATTCTTGGCGAGCTTCAGGATTTCTG
>JBEKLB010000672.1:0-2865 GCA_050010415.1 Bryobacteraceae bacterium
TTGCCGCTACCGTTTGAAACGCGGTGTAGTCAGCCTGCGGTTGGATAATTACGATCCTCGTCAGACGCTGGTGATTGATCCCGCTCTTAACTTCAGCACATACTTAGGAGGGCCTTTTTTCGATGCGATCTACGCAGTGACCGCCGATTCATCTGGTAATCTGTACGTTGCAGGCGAGACGCAGTCTGGAAGTTTTCCAGGTGGTTCCCTGCCCCCCAGGTCCAGCCGGGACGCTTGGGTGGCGAAACTAAACAATGCCGGATCTCAGCTTCTTTACCTTACTTACCTCGGCGGAAGCGCTAACGATTCGGCTAGGAGCATCGCCGTCGATCCCTCGGGAAACGCTTACGTGACGGGCATCACGGCGTCCACGGATTTCCCTACCACCAGCGGAGCTTTCTCAACCCGAAACTCCGGAGCGCAAGAAGCGTTCGTCGCCAAGCTGAACCCGCTTGGCGAATTGCAATATTCGACCTATCTCGGCGGAAGTGGCTCGGATGCGGCGCTGGCGATCGCGATCGACGCCACAGACGCGGCGTATGTCGCTGGCCAGACCGGCTCTGTCAATTTTCCGGTCACTGCGGCAGCTTTTCAGTCTTCGTTTCAAGGCGGTTTATCCGATTGTTTCGTGTCCAAACTGAACTCGGAGGGTAGCGCGCTCGTGTACTCCACTCTCCTGGGCGGCGGGGGGCTCGATCTATGTGCGGGCCTGGCAATCGATTCATCTCATAACGCTTATATCACCGGCACAACCTACTCCACAAATTTTCCGGTCCAGGCCCCCATTCAGAGCAGCCTTCTGGGATCGGCCACGGCGTTTGTAACTGAGCTCAACCCGACTGGCTCGGCGCTGCTCTACTCCACTTATCTCGGAGGCTCCGTATTCGACAACGGAACCGCGATCGCACTGGACTCAAGCGGCGCCGCTTACGTGGTAGGGAACACGAGCTCACCCGACTTTCCAGTCACGCCCGGAGTTTTCGAGACGGCTCTGAACGGCACCCTGAACGCATTCGTAACAAAAATTTTGCCCGCTGGAAGCGGCCTCGCTTATTCCACTTTCATCGGAGGCTCAGCTTCCGACAGTGCGCAGGCTATCGCCATCGATAGCCTCAACCAGGCTGTCATCGGCGGCCTGACAACCTCGGCAAACTTTCCCGTCACAAACGCCATTCAGCCGACATTTCAAGGTGACATCGACGCAATCGGCGTTGTCCTGAATGCGAGCGGAACCGGCTTGGTGTTTTCGAGCTTTTTCGGAGGAGCCGGAGACGATCGTGCTTACGCGGTGCAAGCTTTGCCTTCCTTTAGCTTCTTTCTTGCTGGGCTTACCGCATCCAGCAACTTTCCCGTCGCCTTCGCGATCCAGCAGTCGTTTGCCGGAGACTATGATGGCTTCGCGCTGAGCGCGGCCTATGGGTCGGGGGAAGCCTTTCTCCCGCTCCCCCCCTGCCGGGTCGCCGATACACGCTTGGGCAGCGGCTTTACCGGCGCGTTCGGGCCGCCGTCACTGGTGGGCGGCGCTACTCGCAATTTCCCGATTCAGTCCAGTGGTTGCGATGTTCCCGCGACCGCGCAAGCGTATTCGCTCAACATTACTGCGGTGCCGCATGGCGCATTAGGATATTTGACCGCTTGGCCAACCGGTTCAGGCGTACCCATCGCGGCGACGCTAAATTCGCCCGGGGGCATCGTCATCGCCAACGCTGCGATCGTCCCTGCGGGAACCGGCGGTTCGATCAGTCTTTACGCCAATGACAACACCGATGTGGTGATCGACATTAACGGATATTTTGCGCCGACGGGTGCACCGCAAGCACTGGAGTTCTATCCGGTGACACCTTGCCGGATAGCCGATACTCGAACCGGAAGCGGGTTTACGGGATCGTTCGGGCCGCCCGAACTGGTAGCGGAAGCGACTCGAAGCTTTCCGGTGCAACAGAGCTCCTGCGGCATTTCATCGACGGCGCAGGCCTATTCGGTTCGCATGACGGCGGTGGCGCCTGCTCCTTTAGGATATCTGACCACTTGGCCGGCGGGTCAGCCGCTACCAACCGTGGCTACTTTGAATGCGCCCAATGGGGGCGCGGTAGGCAACGAAGCGATCGTTCCTGCCGGAACCGGCGGGGCAATCGACGTGTATGCCAGCGCCAACACGAACCTGGTGATCGACATTAACGGTTACTTTGCGCCGCCCGGAAGCACCGGAGCGCTGAACTTCTATCCTCTGGCTCCGTGCAGGGTGGCGGACACCCGCGGGAATGGCTTCGGCGGATCGTTTGGGCCGCCTGCGCTGGTAGGAGGAGACACGCGGAGCTTCCCAATGCCGTCCAGCGGTTGTGGAATCCCGAGCTCAGCGCATGCCTATTCGCTGAACCTGACGGCCGTCACATCGAGTCCTTTGGATTATCTGACAGCGTGGCCCACCGGCCAATTGCTCCCGGTGGCGGCGACTCTGAACGACGCGTCTGGCGTAGTGGTGGGCAACGCGGCCATTGTGCCTGCTGGGACCAGTGGGGCGATCAACGTGTTCGCCAGTAACAACACTAACTTGGTCATCGACATCGACGGCTACTTCGGTCCTTAGTTCGAAGCGGCGGACTATTTGCTCCGCCGCCAAAACGCGCCAGTCCAGTCAATGGGCTGAATCTCATCAGCGATACCGTATTTGCTTCGAAAGTCATGCACCGCCGCTCTGCAGTTGGTGAGTGCTCCGTAATCGTCAACGATTACGACCCCCCCCACCGAGACCTTCTCATAGAACCCCTCAAGAACCTGGATGGTGGATTCGTACATGTCTCCGTCCAGGCGGAGCACCGCGATCGTGTCTAACTGCGCAGCCGGCACGGTGTCTTTGAACCAACC
>JBEKLB010000673.1:0-2859 GCA_050010415.1 Bryobacteraceae bacterium
AGCGTGAACTCGCGGTCCGCCTGGCTATCGGCGCATCCCGGCCGCGTCTCATTCGCCAGTTGCTTGCCGAGAGCCTGCTCCTCGCTGCCATTGGTGCCGCGTGTGGATCGCTCCTCGCTCGGTTCCTCAGCGGCTACTTGGTCCGTTTCATCAGCACCACCGACAGTCCACTCTATGTTGACCTCGGAACGGACTGGCGAGTCTTCGGATTTACCGCGGGCCTGGCTGTGCTCACCTGCCTGCTTTTCGGTCTGATGCCAGCCGTCCGTGCCACGCGCGCAAACCCCGGCACGCTGATGAAAGCTAGCGGCCGCGGCTTGACCGAGGCGCGCGAGCGTTTCGGCCTCCGCCGCATCCTGGTGGTCGCCCAAGTCGCTCTATCTCTGGTGCTCCTGGTTGGCGCACTGCTCTTCGTTCGAAGCCTGCACGAATTGCTCACGCTGGATGCTGGATTCCAAGAGAGCGGTGTTCTGATCACTGAGGTGGATTTCTCCACTCTGAAATATTCGCCGGAACGCTGGGCGGAAATGCGGCGTGAGATCCTGCGGCGCATTCGTTTGATTCCCGGTGTGGAACAAGCCGCCGGTGCGTCGGTGGTACCCATTAGCGGAGATCGGTGGAACGACCGCTTCCAGTTCGTAGGCGCCAATCCCGCTGGCAAATTCCTATCCAACTTCAGCGCCGTCAGCCCGAGCTACTTCCGCATGCTCCGCACTCCGCTGCTGGCCGGGCGCGATTTTGACGACCACGATACGGCCACCGCTCCTAAAGTGGCAATCGTCAATGAGTCTTTTATCAAGCAGGTTCTCAATGGCGTCAATCCAATCGGCAAACGAATGCGGATTGAGACCGGCCCCACTGAGCCTGAGACTATCTATGAAATCGTGGGTGTGACCAAGGACGCGAAATACCGCCGGCTGAGCGATCCATTCAGCCCTACCGTCTTCACTGCATTCGAGCAGGCCAAGCCCATCGCCGGCACCATCATCTTGAGTCGCTCGCCCGCAGCGCCTGCCTCCCAGTTTGCCGCCATCACGCGGGAAATGGCCGCCATCAGCCCGGCCATGTCGCTCAACTTTGCTACCCTCCACTCTGAAATTGCCGATTCCCTCCTGCGGGAGCGCTTGATGGCCACACTTTCCGGCTTCTTCGGATTCCTGGCCGCGCTGCTCGCGTCTATCGGATTGTATGGCGTAATGGCCTACATCGTGGCGCGGCGTCGCGGTGAAATCGGAATCCGCATGGCTCTCGGAGCCGATCGCAGAAACGTGCTGGGTCTGATCGGAACGGAATGCGGGAAGCTTCTCATCGCGGGTCTCGCGCTCGGAATTGTATTCGCTCTGGCGGCATCGCAAGCCATCGCCAAGTTACTCTATGGCTTAAGCCCCAAAGACCCGCTGACCATCGGCATGTCGGCGCTGTTGCTGGCGCTGGTCGCCCTGCCGGCCAGCCTGATTCCCGCCATTCGCGCCTCTCGTCTCGATCCCCTGGAAGCCCTTCGCGAAGAGTAGCCTGATCAACAAGCGCCTAGCAGGTTGCCGAAAAAGCCCTCCACATCCGCGAACCGCAGGCGTGGGCGCCTACGCTACACGGGCTATCAACAACATAAGTGTGCCCGTGTAGGGCGGACTTCAGTCTGCTGGGCTTTTTCAGCAACCTGCTAGACCGTGAAATAGCCCGAAGCTTTCACCGGCTCATGGCATCTACACTGTTGTTAGGAGAAAACCTTTGTCCGCAGTCTTTGATGTGAACCCGCTTGAGAAGTTTTCAACCGAACCGCCGCCAGCCGGCGATTCCTGTCTCTTGGTCATCTTCGGAGCTTCAGGCGATCTCACCAAGCGTAAGTTGATTCCCGGCCTTTACAACCTGGCCTGCGTGGGCTGCATGAATCCTCAGTTCGAAGTGCTGGGGGTGGGCCGCACTCCAATGACGTCGGAGGAGTTTCGCGCCAAGATGCGGGAGGCCGTGCCACAATCGAGCGACACGCGCGACTTCAATGAATCCCATTGGAAGGAATTCGAGCAACGCCTGCACTACCTCGCCGGCGACATCACCGACGATCAATTTTACTCACGCTTGAAGGAGCGGTTGGGCGACAGCAAACAGTCCAAATCCAGTCCGAATCACTTGTTTTACGTATCTACGCCTGCTTCGGTAGCGGCCCCCATCGTGCAAGGTCTGGCGCGCGCCGGTCTGAACCACAATGAACACGGCTGGGCGCGCATCATCCTGGAGAAGCCGTTTGGCCACGATCTGAAATCGGCTCAAGAGCTGAACGCGGTGCTGCACAAGGCATTCGACGAGAAGGATGTCTTCCGCATCGATCATTACCTCGGCAAGGAAACGGTCCAGAACATTTTGGTTTTTCGCTTCGGCAATTCGCTCTTCGAGCCCGTCTGGAACCGCAACTATATCGATTACGTGGAAATCACGGCTGCCGAAACCGTGGGCGTGGAAAGCCGGGCCGGATTCTATGAAGAAACCGGCGCATTGCGGGACATGGTGGCTAATCACATGCTTCAGTTGCTCGCGCTGACGGCCATGGAGCCGCCGCTTGAATTTGAGGCCGATGCGGTGCGGGAGCAAAAAGTACAGGCCCTGAAATCCATCCGGCCCATGACCGTGCAGGAAGTAGCGAAGCGCACCGTTCGCGGGCAATACGGCCAGGGCGAGCTCGGCGGCAAGAAGGTTGCCGGTTATCGCGATGAGCCGGGAGTGAAGAGCGGCTCCTCCACCGAAACGTATGCCGCGGTGGAGCTCTACGTCAACAATTGGCGCTGGGCCGGCGTGCCGTTCTATATCCGGACCGGCAAGCACCTGGCGCGCCAGGCGTCGGAAGTTCGCGTGCACTTCAAACGC
>JBEKLB010000674.1:0-2840 GCA_050010415.1 Bryobacteraceae bacterium
GTGCCAGCTTCATCCCGGATTCTTCGGGAGTGCGGCTGCCTTTGCGATTATTGCAGGGATGGCAGCACGCCACCAGATTCTCCCAAGTGGTCTCCCCGGCGCGCGATCGCGGAACCACGTGATCGAGTGTGAGCTCGCCGGATGGCATGGTGCGATGGCAATACTGGCAGGTATAACGGTCGCGCATCAAAATGTTCTTGCGCGAAAGGGCCCGCGTCTGATGCGGGATGCGGCGGTATTCGAGCAGCCGAATCACGGATGGCACGCGAATGGAATGGCGCGGCGAATGGACATGCGCCTGCGATTCCTCCTCGGCCGACGCCACGCCCTTGAGCACCAGCACCAGCGCCCGTCGCGCCGCGCAGATGTTGATGGGCTCGTAACTGGCGTTCAGCACCAGGACTGGTCTATGTAAGCGGTCGAGACTAGGCATCTTCGGATCTCCCGGAGAAATTCGAGTCATTTAAAAGCGGATCGATCATCAGGCGGCGGTCCACCCGCGCCAGGGTCAGCAACGTCACTTGCCGCGCGCCTGCCCGCTTCAGGGCACGAGCGCAGGACGCCGCTGTAGCGCCCGTGGTCATTACATCGTCGATGAGCAGCACGCGGCTGCCATCCAGGCGGGCGCGCCTTTTGGCTTGAAACGCGCCTGAAACATTTTCGCGCCGTTTTGCGCTGGTCAATCCAGCTTGCGATTGGGTACCGCGCACGCGGCGCAGAGCGTTCCGCACCGGCGTATGCGTGCGCCGGCCGATCTCATTCGCCAGCAGCTCGGCCTGATTGAATCCGCGCTGCCAGCGCTTGCGCCAATGCAAGGGCAGGGGAACGATGACATCGAAACTTTGCTCGCGGGGCAACGCACGCGACAGCAGCCGTCCCAAAGGCGCCGCGAGAGTCTGGACGCGGCCGTACTTGAAAAGATGAATCAGCTTGCGCAGTTCGTTCTCATAGAATCCGAACGAGTACGCTGCATCGAACCCGCGGACCCCTCGGCGGCATAGCGCGCAACGGCCCTGGTCGTCCAGCGGGAAGCGGCTCAGAAAAGGCGCGCGGCATTGGACGCAATAGTATTCCGCTGCCAGCGGCTCAGGCTTGGCCAGGCAAGCGCGGCAAACCGGCACGCGCGAAAAATCTGTCAGAGGCTGATCGCAGATCCTGCAATCGTCGGGGAAGAGAAGGGAAAAAAGGGCAGCGGGGATCTTTCGAGCGGGATTGATCGCTAGCTCACGAGAGGTACTGAGCCAACTACTGCTGAAGACGCACCCCCATAAACCACTAGTCTACACGATGTAGTGGCCGGCCTGCCCGCTGGCAGTCTCCTTGGGTCGCAGGCGATCTCACCGCTGGGTGACATCGATCATGTTGTCGTCGGCAATCCTGTCAATGAGCTTATTGTACGGGTCGATGCCCGCCACTGTGGGCGCTTGATCCACGACGATCACGAAGGTTTTGTGTTCCTCGCTGAGTTTCTCTTTCTTCAAATAGAGCGGTTTTTCCTCATCTTTCTTGCCGCTGAAGACGCCGATCTCGATATAGTCGGCAAGCGGCAGGGGAGTTTCCGCGCCATTGCCGTCAGCCTGGAGTTTGCGGGCCTGCACCTCCAGCGTGACTTTATATTTTCCGTCCGGAGTCTTTTGCGAAGTAGCCGAGATCGCTTTGTTGTCGTAAAGAACAATGCGGTTAAAGCCGTCATCCACCAAGTACTGCAGTTCGGGCGGAGTTTGTGCGCGGATGGCGTCCACCAGCATGCGTGTGTCGGGGTAGGGCAGGTCGGTGGCGGCTAAAGCGCGAGTGTTATCGTGAGCGTCCAACTGGTTATTGGCGTTGGCGTAGCGGTACTGCATCAGGAAATTGTGCAGAGCGAGATTCAGCTTGTCCTCGCCGATGTAATCGGCCAGGGTGTAAAGAATCTGGCCGCCTTTCTGATACCACACGTAAGCCTCGCGCTGCACCAACGCGAGCGGCGGCTCATGCCGAACCTCTCCGGAGCGGCCGCGTAGATAACGATCCAGCTCATGCCGAAGATAGCGATGCATGAGATCCCGCCCGTATTTGTGCGCCATCACCTGAAGCGCGGAATATTCGGCGAGACTCTCCGACATCATATTGGAACCTTCCACGTCGGCGCCGATCAACTGATGAGCCCACCATTGGTGGCCGAGCTCGTGGGCGGTTACGAAATAAGTGAAGTCGATGTCGGTAGGCTTCACCACGCGGCCAATGAATCCGATGCCTTCCGAGTACGGGACGGTGTTCGCGAAGGACTGGGCGAAGGCGCGATAACGGGGAAATTCCAGGATGCGGAATTGGCTGAACTGGTAAGGGCTGTAGACGCGCTGATAATAGTCCAGGCCGGCGCGGGAACTGGCGAGCATATCGTCCAGGTCGTAAGTATGGGCGGGATCGTAATACACCTCCAGAGCCACGTCGCCTTGCGGCGTTTGGTAGCGCTCCTTGCGGACCTGGTAGCGAGCTGAAATATACGCCACGAAATCGAGCACGTGGGTAGAGCCCATGCTGTATTCGAAAAAGTTGCGGCCACCGGCCTGCCATTGGCGCTGCAGGTATCCAGGAGCGAGAACAATCTGATCGGGTGAGGTGCTCACCACGGTGTGATAAGTGATCCAGTCTGACTCGAGCGGAAAAATGTTGTTCAGCGAATGAGCGGGGTTGCCGCGGTGGGCCATCTCTTCGAGCGCTGGAAGCTGCTCTTCGCGCCGGCGGCGCGGATCGTCCAGTTCGACGTTGCGATTGTATCCGATATAGGGGAAATAATCGGAGTCGAAGAAGGTGCCGTTGTACGCCAACTCGGGGAGTTCGTTGCCGTCGCGAAAGCCCCG
>JBEKLB010000675.1:0-2840 GCA_050010415.1 Bryobacteraceae bacterium
TCGACTTCGTCTCGGCCCAGACCGTAGAGTTCAATTTCGCCGATCAGGGACGCTAACTGATCCATCGTCTCCAGGCGCCGGGTGGGATAGAGGCCCTTTACATACGCCTTTGCTGACGCCAATTGATCGGCGGCGATTCCTTTTTCGTTGAACCGCTTCAAGACTTCGAGGGCCATGTCGATCGCCTGCGTGGTCGTATCGGTTTTCGTATAGGTGCTAATTACGATCGCCCCGGACAAAGCGGCCTGGTCTACGGAAGAATTAGCTCCGTAGGTCAGGCCGGAATTCACACGCAGCTCGTCGTTGAGCATGGACGTGAACCGGCCTCCGAACAGCGTGTTGACGATCTCAAGCATGGTACGGTCGGGATTCTTAATGTCGATGCCATAATGCCCGATTTGGAAATAAGTCTGCGTCGCGTCCGGCTTGTCGATCAGGTACACCAGAGGCAGCTTTCGCAAAGGGTTGGCTTGCCAAGGGTCCACCATAAACAAATAAAACGATCCTTCGCGCGAGTACGCAGTGCCCGTCGGCGCCGCGCCGAACACGTGGGCGAGCTTACCCTTCGCCGCGGCCGGGTCGAAATCGCCGGTCACAATGATCATCATGTTATTCCCGCAATAAAGTTTCGAGTGATATTCAGCGATGTCTTTGCGTTCGAGCTGCGCGTACGTAATTTCATCCGGCGGGCGTCCGTACGGATGGCGTGGGCCAAAAAATGCGGCTCGAAAATAGGAGCCGATCGAAGCCTGCGCGTTGTCCTTGACCGACTTCGCGCCGTCCACGCGGCGCGCCAGTTCCTTCTTCACTTCGCTCTCGGTGAACGCCGGATGCAGGATGGCGTCCGAAAGCAGGTCGAGGCCCGCGTCGAAATCCTTGCTCAGGAATTCCGAGGAGATCGCCGTCGCTGAACCGAGTTGCCCGTCGAACCCGGCGTTGAAGCTGCCTCCCAGGAAATCCAGTTCTTCGGCGAACTGCTCGGCGGAGCGCTTCGCGGTGCCGCGCCGCAACAGGCTGGCGGTTACATTCGCCAAGCCCGCTTTGTCGGCCGGGTCCGATTCGACGCCGCCTTTGACCAGCACGCGAAAGTAGACCAGCGGCACGCCGGTGCGCGGTGACATCATGACAGTCGCGCCGTTGGGCAAAGTCTCCTTGGTATACTGCGGCAGTTTCGCCTGCCCGAAATCAAGCGTGGCCGCGGCCAGGAACAGAAGGACGGTTTTCATTTGCGCGCCGCTCCTTCAGGGATCAGCGTGGCTACGGTGCGATTTTTTTCGGTGAAATATTTCTTCGCCACTCGTTGGATATCGGCGGCGGTGATGGCCTGGTAGTCCTTGTCGATGGTGAATGTTTTCGAGTAGTCTCCCAGCATCACCTCGTAGGTCCCCAGCAGATTCGCGCGCCCGGCGATGGTTTTCAACTGGTTGTAATGCTGCGTCAGAAGCTGATTCTTGGCTTTCTGGAGCTCGCGCGCGGAGAGTTCGGTGGTTTCGAGCCGCGCCAGCTCTTCGTACAGCACTTTCTCGGTGCGCGCCGGATCGACGCCCGCGCGCGGTTGAATGGTGAAGACCATCAGCGTGGGGTCGAGTGCGTCGTTCGCGCGGCCATTCACGGAAAGCGCCAGCGGCTCTTCATCGACCATCCTCTTATAGAGGCGCGAGCTTTGGCCGGTGGACAAAACGGTGGATACCAGATCCAGCACGATGGCGTCCGGATTCTTCGCCTCCGGCACGTGGTACGCGATCATCTGGATGGGCAGCTGCGCGGCCTTTTTCACCACGATGCGGCGCTCGCCCAGTTGTTCGGGCTCCTTGGTGCGCAGGGGCGGGGGAGGATCGTGGCGGGGAATCGGTTCTATATATTTCCTGGCCAGCTCCATGACGCGCGCGACGGTGACATCGCCAACCACGACCATGGTGCAATTGTTGGGCGCGTAGCCGATGGCGAAATATTCCTTCAAATCCTGCTGCGTCCAGGCTTCGATATCAGACGGCCAACCGAGAACCGGCCAATGATACGGATGCGCGGTAAAGGCCGCGGCTTCGAGCTGCTCATGCAAGATGCCGAAGTTGTTGTTGTCGACAGAAGAGCGCCGCTCCGAATAGACCACGCCGCGCTCGGACGCCACCATTTTGGGTTCGAGCGCGAGATCGCGGATGCGGTCGGACTCCATATCGAACATCAGTTCCAGCGCGGTTGACGGGAACCAGTCGGTATACACGGTCACATCGTTGCTGGTGTAGGCGTTGTTGTTGCCGCCGGCTTTTTCCATTTCGTTATCGAACTGTTTGGGGCCATATTTCTTTGCGCCATTGAACATCATGTGTTCGAAGAAGTGGGAGATCCCGGTAATGCCGGGGCGTTCGTTGCGGGAACCGATTTTATAGAAAAAATACAGCGCGACGTTGGGGATATTGTGGTCTTCCTGAATGATGACTTTCATGCCGTTGGCCAGGTTGGCGGTCTGGACGTTCTGGGCACTGGCGAGGGTCGAAAGGCCCAGCAAGATGGTGAAGCATCGCATGGGATTAACGTAACAGAATGCGGGAAGCGGGTGTAATATGAGATCAAGAGGCGCCTGAAGGAGATCGCTCCCTGTGGTCGCGGCTCGGTAAGCAATTGATTTCATGGAGAGATCACGATGGAGTTCCTTCAATCCTATTGGGATGACAGTGAGGGCAATGGTGTTTGCACAGTGGTCGGTTACAGCGCGACCATCGAACAATGGGAGTCGTTTGATGCTTCTTGGGAGAAGGAATTAGAGCGCTTTTATTTGAAGCGCTCCCACATGACCGACTTTGTTGCGCATCAGGGCGAATACAAAGGCGCCGATTGGGACT
>JBEKLB010000676.1:0-2837 GCA_050010415.1 Bryobacteraceae bacterium
TGGCGGATGGCCTGGTCGCGGCCTGGTTTATGGGGCTCATTGGCTTGATCGCTGTATTGCTGGTGATCCGGCGCAAGGCGTTAGGGGAAGAGTTTGCGACCGTTACACCGGTTGTAGAGGAATCGGCAGAGGAGTTGGTTGCCTGAAATGTGCGGCGTTGGTTTTGCCGCCGTGATTCTTCTTCCCCACGTTATTCTTTCGCGCCCAACATTCTTCCGCACCCAACTCCGTCCGCTCGTTTTTTGGTTTGCTTACCCTTTCAGCATGCTGGCGTCCATCATGTAGCTGGCTCGGCGGCGAGTAGAGCTTCCGCGCTTGCCGGTTTTCTTTCTAAACTTTAGGACTCAGCACTCAAAATCACGGGCAGGACTCACACACATGCAAAATGTCAGACTTGCGCTGCGGCAGTTTCGGAAATCGCCGGGGTTTGCGGCCACAGTGATTCTCACCATCGCTTTGGGAATTGGGGCGAACACGGCCATTTTTACGCTGGTGCACGCGATCCTGCTGAAATCGCTGCCAGTCGCCAATCCTGCGAGCTTGTACCGAATTGGCGACCTCGATGACTGTTGCGTGAACGGCGGCTACATAAACGACGACGGCGATTTCGATATTTTTTCCTACGATCTGTACCGTCACTTTCAGGAGTCCACGCCTGAGTTCGAGCAACTGGCGGCGTTCCAATCGGGACATGACATGATGAATGTCCGCGTCGGTTCCGGCACGGGTAAAGCGGAAAGCACCGAATATGTTTCCGGCAACTACTTCATGACGTTTGGTCTGGGACCCTACGCCGGGCGCATGCTCTTGCCGAGCGACGACCAACCGGGCGCGCCTCTGGTTGCTGTCCTCAGCTATCAGGCGTGGCAGGCCGCGCACGGAGCCGACGCCTCCCTCGTGGGCTCAACCGTGAACGTGCAGAACCATCCCGTCACGATTGTTGGAATTGCCCCTCCCGGATTCTTCGGCGACCGCATTAACACCCGTCCGCCAGCGCTGTGGATCCCCCTCAACGACGAAACCGTTCTGGAGGGAGAAACCAGCATCCTCAAACAGCCGGACACGAACTGGCTCTATGCCCTGGGGCGCGTGAAACCCGGCATCAGTCCCAGGAGCCTGCAGGGCAAGCTCTCCAACAATCTGCGCCAGTGGCTGGGAACGCAGAGGAGCTACACCCTGAACGGAGCAGACAAGGAAATCCCCAAACAGCACGTGGTGCTGACTCCGGGTGGCGCCGGAATCCAGAACATGCAGATGGCAACGGGCAGCGGGCTGCATTTGCTGATGGCAATCTCCGGCTTGGTTCTGCTGGTGGCCTGCGCCAACATCGCGAACCTTCTGCTCGCGAAGGGCGCGACCCGGCGGGCGGAGACGTCCATCCGCATGGCTTTGGGCGCGGCGCGATCTCGGCTGATCCGGCAAATGCTGGTGGAGAGCGTGCTGCTGGGCTGCGCGGGAGGAATCGTAGGCCTGGCGCTAGCTTATGCTGGGGCGCGGATGATCCTGGCTCTCGCCTTTCCCAATTCGCCGCAACTTCCTATTCATGCCAGCCCGTCTCTGGCTGTCCTCGGCTTCGCTTTCGCATTGTCGCTGCTGACCGGAGTTGTGTTCGGCATCGTGCCCGCGTGGATCACCTCGCACTCCGATCCGGCGGAAGCTTTGCACGGAATCAATCGCTCGACGCGAGACCGGGCTTCACTGCCGCAGAGGTCACTCATCGTGCTGCAGGCGGCGCTTTCGCTGGTGTTGCTGGTGGGCGCAGGCTTGCTCACACAGAGCCTGCGCAACCTGCAGCATCAGGACTTCGGGATCGCCACCGCCAACCGCTATGTCGTCCACTTCGATCCTGAGGGCGCAGGTTACACGGTCTCCACGATCTTCGCGGTGAACGACCGAGTGGAGCGCGAATTCTCCGCTTTGCCCGGGGTCAAGAGCGTGGGCCTGGCCCTCTACAGCACGCTCGAAGGCAATAACTGGGGCGAGGGCGTGTCTGTGGAAGGGCGGCCAGAACCCGGCCCGGGAGAGCACAATGTCTCGTCCTGGGATCGCGTGAGCCCGCGTTTCTTTGAGACCATCGGCCAAGCCGTGGTTCGCGGCCGCGGTTTCACCGACCAGGACACGGCCACGTCGCGCATGGTGGCGGTCGTGAACAAAGCCTTCGTCAAGAGGTTCTTTCCCAACGAAGATCCCATCGGACACCACTTCGGAACCACCGGGCCCGGGTCGTCGACCAACTACGAAATCGTCGGCGTCGTCGCCGACGCCAAGTACAGCAACCCGCGTGAGCCCGTGCGCCCCATGTACTTTCGTCCGATGAGTCAGCTGAATACCACACTCAAAGATCGCAGCGCCATCACTGGCGAGAGTCGGTCGCTGTTCCCCAACTCGATCACCATCCTCTTTGCCGGCGATGCCGCGGGCCTGGAATCGGTGGTGCGGCACACGCTGGCGAATATCAATCCCAATCTGACCGTTCTCGATTTCAAGTCGCTGGACTATCAGGTTGCGGGCAACTTCAATCAGGAGCGGCTCATTACCCGTCTCACTACGTTGTTCGGGTTGCTGGCGCTGGTGCTGGCGTCGGTGGGGTTGTATGGGATTACTGCTTACTCTGTAGCGCGGCGGACCGCCGAAATTGGGCTGCGCATGGCTCTGGGAGCGAACCGCGGGGACGTGGCGGCTCTGGTGTTGCGAGGCGCATCGCTGCAGGTGGGGATTGGGCTTGCGATTGGGATTCCGGTGGCACTATTGGGTGGGCATTTTATGGCGAGTCAACTCTATGGGGTGAGGACTTACGATCCGTTGACGCTGGCGGGTGCGGTAGTGGTGCTCTCGGC
>JBEKLB010000677.1:0-2837 GCA_050010415.1 Bryobacteraceae bacterium
ACTCCCTGGCAAAGCTCGGCCAGCGTGTCGCTGACGTTTGAGAAACCGTGCGATTCGCCGCGCAGCGCAGCTTCCAGATATTCCTCGGCCAGCTTATGGAACTGATCGAGCACGCTGTCCATGCCCGCCGCGTTGATGGCGTAGAGCTGGTTCGGTGACGTGGTCACGGGCGCGAAACCAACCTCGTGGAATCCCAGATCCTGTTTTAAGTGGCGGAAAATGCGAATCACATCGGAAACACCGGCGGTCAGCGTGACGCGCGCCGTGATGGGCCGGGTGCGATGGTTCTTGATCAAAGCGCGAACCTTCGGTTCGATGATGTCGTAGCTGCCCTTGCCGTTGGAGAAGACGCGCAAATGATCGTGCATCTCTTTCGGACCATCCATACTGACAGTGACACCGATGTTGTTCTCGGATAGAAACTCGATGATGGTGGGCGTCAGCAGCGTGGCGTTGGTAGTCAGGCTGAAGTCGATGTGCCGCCCTTGCTCGGCGGCCCGCTGGTTGCCATAAGCCACCACTTCCTTCAACAGCGGAAAGTTCATCAGCGTTTCGCCGCCGAAGAAGGTGACGTGGATCGAACGCCGGTCGCCCGATTGTCCCAGAAGAAAGTCCACCGAAGCCTTGGCTGTCGGGACATCCATGAACTTGGGCTTGCCTTCGGGAGTGGCCAATTTGTCGGCCCCGAATTCGTAACAGTATTGGCAGGAGAGATTGCACTGGTTGGTGAGATTCATCACCAGCGTCTGGATGGGAAAAACGTCGGGGAGGGGCGATGGCTGGTCGGGGATGGAGTCGCGGCTCACGATCACGTTGGAGTGAGCCATCTCCTCGATCAACTCTTCGGCGTCCTCGATCGTAAGGCCGCTCGCAGCCAGATCGTCCACGATCTGTTCGTGGGCCTTCTCGCCGGAGCCCAGACATTCGATCAATTTCCCAACGGCAGTGTCGACGGCGAAGATCGCACCCGCTGGGACAAGGTAAAGGAAATTTGCTCCAGCCGATTCAAAGCGGTGGAATTCGCCTAAGCGATAAACGCGAGTGGCTTCCAATGTCATCAACGCGCTCACTGTCCCACCTCCGGCTGATCCCACTTAATATAGGTTGGAACAGTCACCACCAGATACGACTTGCCGACCAGCGGCTTGCCGTCCTTATCCTTCTCATCCTTCGCCGTGGCTACCACCCAAACGTCCCCATAATTGTTCCGGCTGAACTTGCGCTGCGGATTCGGGCCGTCGGAGGAGGGCGTGAACAGGCCGCTGTTGCTCAAAGAGCCGACAAACTCCCTATCGTCGTCGCCATAGGTTGAATAGAACTCTTCCACCGTCCAATTCACATCGATGGGGCCGAGCTCAACATCGTCCGCCGTGTGCGGCTTACCGTCGGCGCCGCGCTGATAGGCGACGGCTTCAAACTGTTGGAAGCCTTTGGGATGCTTTTCGCTTCCCAGATGGGCCAGCGCCGAGTCTGGTGTCACTTGGACATAATCGATGCGGTCGTAAACCGCGATGGCATTTGGCAGCGTCGAACGGCGGAACGCTACGTCCCGTTTCCCGGAGACGGCATCCTTTGCTACATCTACTTCGGCCACGATCTCAGTCGGGGTGTGGGACACGATGCGCTTCACCGTCACGCCAGTTCCAAAGTCCAGATCCGCCGGTGCGATCTGCGCGGGTAAGCTTTCCGCAATCAGACGAACGCGCGTTCCCTGCGTACCCGTCTTCAGCAAGGTGCGATCCACGCCGATTAAAGTTGGATCGGCGGAGGCGCGCTGCATTTTCACATCGAAGCCGAATTCCTGATACTCGCCCCAGAACCAGCGGCCGTCGGCAGTGGCTTGATCGGGGGAGACCCACATCACCTCGCGCATCTCGCTTCCAAGATCGTTGGGAGCGGCATTGGCAGCGAGCGTTCCCTTGGACTTGCCGCGCCATGCATAACCCGCGTACACCAAACTGTGCCCGGTGCGCGAGATGGTGCTGCCATCCTTGATGGACGTCAGTTTTACGCGCGTGGTGAACTCGTCGTCGGTTCCGTTGCTCGCTTCTACTTCCATTTCTCCGAAAAACTTGCCGCGGCCCGGCAGGTAAGCCGAAACGATCCAACGCCCAGCCAGCTTCGGTGCACGCATCCGAGCGCGCCAGGCGGCCCACTCGGGGGTTTGGAGCGGAGCAGTCTTACTGAGGTATGCGAGCGCGATGTCCACCGGCAGGGGCGCGCCGGCATCGGAATGGTGCTGGCCTTCGTCGAAACCGCCGGCGTTGATTCCCAGCCGGAAGGCTTCGTCGGCTTGCGGATAAAGAGCAACGTGCAGGTTCGCGAGATCTTTCCAATCCTCGGCGGTTCGGCGCCATGAGAGCGGGCGAGCCAGGACATGGCAGTTCGCGCACGCGCCCTTCACATTGTCGTTGGGGATATTGGTTTCGTCCTGAACCCGGTGCTCGGCGTAATACATGATCGGCTTCGCCTCTTCGGGAGCTAAGCCGTGATAGGTTGCCAGATATTTCAACACCGAACGGGCTTCATCGGGAGTCAAGCTGACACCGCGCAAGCGCACCATGCGCTTGAGGGCTTCTTCCCAGCCTTCCGGCGTAGCGCGCTCCCAGGAGATGCGCAGCATGTTGCCCTTTTCGTCCTTGGTGTGGCAGGCTCCGCACTTGGAGATTACCAATTGACTGGTGACTGGAATGCCCTCTTCGGGCACCGACTTGGCCGGCTCTGCAGACGTGGCAGCTTGCGGCTCCTGGGCCTGTGCAAGCATAGGTAACGCCAGAATCATTGCAAGCAGAATTTTCATAACCTTATCCGAATATCATACACTGTTGCAACGTTGA
>JBEKLB010000678.1:0-2835 GCA_050010415.1 Bryobacteraceae bacterium
TCGCCGGCACCGTCACCGAGGATATGCTGAACCGCATCGGACAGCTGGTTTTGCCGTATCAGCCGCGCATCGTGGTCTACTATTGCGGCAGCAACGACATCAGTGCCGGCCAGGACGCCGCTTCCATCATCGCGTGCACCAAGCGATACATTGAAATCCTACACGAGAAATCGCCGAACACTTTTTTCTTCTACACCTCGATCCAAAAGGCGCCGGAAAAGCGTGCGCGCTGGGAGGTGGTGGAGGCAGTGAACCGCGAAATGGAGCGCTACAGCCGGGGGGCGTTGCACGTCGGCTACATTGATCTCAATTCCGTCTTGTTTGACAGCCGCAATAACGTTCGCGAGAACCTGTTTCTGCCCGACCGGCTCCACTTCCGACCTGACTCGACCGCATACCAAGAGTTTTCCCAGATCGTGAAACCGATTCTGATGCAGGCTTGGGAGAGCGGCGCCGGCTTACCAAAATCGAATTGACCCACGGCGGTCGTGATTGAGGATCACATTCGTCGCCGGCGTGATAGATTCGATGCATGTTTACGGCCAGGCATCTTTGGCAGGCTTGCTTTCTCATTCCGAGCCGGATGAGTGCCTTGCCTTACCCCCACCGTTGGCGGAGAATCAATCCTGTGAAACGCATGCATCGGACAGAACTGTTTTTAATTGTTGTTTCCGCGGGATTCCTCGTTCCAGCGGGGCTCTCGCAATCCGTCGAGTGGCCTTCCTACAACGGCGACCTCAGCGCGACTCGTTTCTCGCCGCTTAAGGAGATCACTCCCGGTAACGTGAAAACCCTGCGCCCCGCCTGCACCTATGACACCGGTGAAACCACCAACTTCCAAAGCGGCCTTGTGATGGTGCAGGGGATGCTCTACTTCACGACCTACGACTCTACCTACGCGGTGGATGCATCCAGCTGCGCCTTGAAGTGGAAGTATAACCGGCCGGGTCCGAAGGGCGGGCTCGGTGTCAACCGTGGAGCCGCCTACCTGGACGGCAAGTTGTTTCGAGGCAATGGCGCGCATGTTTTCGCGCTGGATGCCGCCACGGGTCAACCTGGTTGGCAGGCGGATCTGGGCGACCCGGCCGACGGGGATTCCGTCCCGATGGCGCCCCTTGCGTGGAACGGAATGGTCTTTGCGGGTAATGCGGGCGGCGATAATTTTGGCGTCACCGGACGCATCTATGCCTTCAGCGCAGCCGACGGCCACCAAATCTGGCGCTTTAATGTGGTGCCTGATTCCGGCCCCGCCCGCGACACCTGGAAGAAGGTGAGCGACCGCAATCCTCCTACCGGCGGAGCCACCTGGACCAGCTACAGCCTGGACCCGGAGGCTGGCGTGCTGTGGATTTCCACCGGAAATGTCGCGCCGGATTTTCTGATCGCTCTGCATCCGGGCGAGAATCTTTACACCAGTTCAGTCATCGCGCTGGACGCCAAAACCGGAAAAATGTTGAGCTACGTTCAGCCCGTCAAAAGTGATTTTCACGATTGGGACATGACATCTCCGCCAGCGCTGATTCGTACCAGCGGTGGACGCCAGATTGCCGCCGCGTCCGGTAAGGATGGATTGCTCTACGGCATCGATCGCTCGGCTGTGACCTCGGGAGGCGCGGCTTCCGAGGAGCAGCTTAAAATCCTTTACTCCACGCCGGTCACCACGCGCGCCAACTTCAAAGCGCCATTGAGCGCAAAAAAGGAAACGCATTTTTGCCCCGGAACGCAAGGAGGTACTGAATGGAACGGCCCGGCTTTTGATCCCGCGTTGAATCTGCTGCTGGTCAACGCCGTGGATTGGTGCACTGCCGTGAAGATTGCCGACGCTGCCACAGTCACCGGCAAGCGCGGCTCAATCTGGCCCGGCTCGGATCCTCAGCATCCCTTCGGCCACAACGATCCCAAGGAGTTATGGGGCGGCTGGCTCACCGCAATCGACGCCGATACCGGACGTGTTCGCTGGAAATATAAATCGCCCACGCCCCTTGTGGCGGCCGTCACGCCCACCACTGGCGGAGTGGTCTATACGGGAGATCTGAATGGTGATGTACTCGCCCTGGACGCCGCTTCCGGCTCCGTGCTGTGGCGCAACCCCACCGGTGCGGCCCTTGGTGGCGGGGTGATTTCCTATCAGGCTGACGGACGCCAACGAGTGGCCGTGGCTGCCGGCATGAGTCCTTCCAACTGGCCCGTGGCGAAAACCACCGCGCGCGTCATCGTGTACAGTCTCCCATAGAAAAACGTCTGCTGTTGATTGGCGGCCCAGTGCAACAACGCCCCCTGAGGCAGACAGAAGATCCGGATCGGAAGACGCGGGCTCGCGCTACTATGTACTGACGAAACTGATCAAGCAGGCGCGGCGCGCATTTCCCGCGAATCAGGAGGCTCATGAGCGAGCGGATGAAGTTCGAAATTGTTTGCCCGAACGACCACGACCAGACAGTCAGGTTTAGCCGGGAAGAATTTGAGGCTGAGTTAAAATCGGGCGCTCTAGTATTCCACTGCAATACCTGCGATACGGACTGGCCTCCCTCCCGTGAAGACATAGCCAAGTTTCGAAAAGATCTCGCGAAGAATTCTGGATAGTGTGGTCGAAACACGGTCCCGAAATTCCTGCTCGGAGAGCACCATCGCCATATGAGTCTTTCCCGCTCGCATTTCCACTTCCGATAATGACGCGCTTGCCGCCGCCACGGCCGCAATGTCACCGCAAGACCAAACACGCCGCGAACGCGATCGTGCGACGCGGGAGCGGGACCGCGCCACCCGCGTCACGGACTTCATGACTAACATGTTCAACGTTGCGGACCCGAGCGAATCGCGCGGCTACGCCACGCG
>JBEKLB010000679.1:0-2811 GCA_050010415.1 Bryobacteraceae bacterium
AAGACCTTTCCGACGCCGGTGGGCTAACGCCGCTGGCGTGGTTCAACGGCAGGGCTCGACGATGGCGGACATGGATCCCTTGCTCTGAATCATCCGTGGGTCCGCTCCATAGGCGTGGATCTGGTCCCGCCCGAATTCGGCGGCCGGCAACTCGCACGTCATGACGATGGTGCGGCCGGTATTATCCACCTCGACGGCGTGATTCCAGGCGTCCTGGGCCGAGAGAGCGAACAGGTTTTCCAGCATTTCCACAACGTAGTCGTAAGTGTGCTCCGCGTCGTCCAGCAGCACGACGTTGTAGACAGGCGCTTGCCGATCGAGATTTTCCTGCCTCGTTCCCGGTGAGGCGATGGTGGCCATGGCTGTTTTTATGATACCGGCACAGGGGGTGGTATCATGAAGCCAGAAGGGGGCGCAACGGATTCGACGGGATTGAATCGTTGTGGGAAGGCGTGCCGGGTTCCGAGCTCCCGTAAAACGATCGGAAAACCAGAACTGCCAATCAACAGTTCGCATACGCTGCTTAATTAATTAAGTAGCCGCCCCGGGTGCTGGGCCTTGACGGTATCCAAGGGGCGTCATTTTCAAGGATTGGGCCGAGAGCTTCTGCTCGGAGCAGCAGGCTGACGACAATCGGGCTAAGCCGCCGTTTTCTTGCCGGTTCTAATGCGGCGGCCGACAACTACCGAATCGGAAACGCACGTAGTTCTTTTCACGGCGGGCTTTTTCGGACGCGGGTTCGACTCCCGCCGCCTCCACCAATTTGTTTTCATAGACTTATAGCCGATCTGGCGGCTTGGGTGTAATGTCCTGCAATCCCACCCAAGATGGCTCTCCAGCTTAACCGACGCGCATGGGGAGTTCTGCGAGTGGTCGAAAGTGCGCCGCGCGCGGAGAAGTTTCGAGCGGAGATTCGCTAGACAAAATTCCTCGTGGGCATGACGGTTTCACCGACGCCTCTCCGTATAGGGAGGTGACAGGAGAGCCGCTCGTGATCCAACGAGGAACCTATCGCAGCATGCTGCTGGTGCTGATCGCAGCTATCCAGACGACCGCTTGGGCGCAAGAACCCAACAGTTGGACAACGGGCGCCAACATGCCGACGGCGGTTCAATGCCCTGCCACCGGCGTGATTGGCGGCACAGTGTACGTAGTCAGCGGACTCAGCAGCAGTGCGCAAGTTACGTTAAACCAGATTTACGACCCAACGGCCAACATCTGGACGATGGGGGCGCCAGTGCCGACCGCAAGGGTTTGCCCCGCCGGAGCTGTGGTCAACAATGTTTTCTATGTCATTGGCGGAAAGCTGAATGGCAACCAGCTGAAAGTGGTAGAAGCCTACGATCCTGCCACTGACACGTGGTCCACGAACTACTCGCCCATGCCGACCGCAAGAGACAGCCTTAAAGCCGTGGCGAACAACGGAATCATCTATGTGATTGGGGGCTTCAACAACGGTAGCGACCGTCTTCGAACCGTGGAGAGCTACAACCCTGCCACGGATACATGGACCGAGGAGCCTCCGCTCGCGGTGGGCAAGTCTTCCATGGCGGTGACACTGTTCGGGTCGACGATTGTAGTTGCCGGGGGTCTTACGGACTCGGGCGCGACGGGCGATAACGAGGCATACAATCTGCCCACTGGGCCTTGGAAAAGTCTGCCGCCGGATCCCACGCCGAGGTGGGATGGCTGCTCGGCGAACATTTCGGGGCAGTTGTATTACGCCGGCGGGCGAAACAATTCCGCGGGTGTGAATGTTACCGAATCGTTCAACTTGGCGGCGAATCAGTGGACCACGCTCGCACCGATACCGGTTTCGACGAGCAACCCCGGGGAAGCCGCGGTGGGCAATCTTCTGTATTGCTTTGGAGGCTCCAACAATGGCACGGCGAGTGCCTCGCTCTACAGCAACGTCCAGATCTACCATCCAGGCCCGGCCGCGCAGCCCGCAATCAACGCGGGGGGTGTGGTGAGTGCGAGCGCATTCGGAGCGTTTACATCCATTGCGCCGGGATCGTGGATCGAGATTTACGGATCGAATCTGGCGCCGGAGACGGAATCATGGGTCAACTTCTTCACCGGGATCAATGCGCCGACGACGGTGGATGGAACCTCAGTCACGATCGGCGGGGAAAAGGCGTTCGTCGATTTTGTGAGTCCGGGCCAGGTGGACGCGCAGGTTCCGTTTGGGGTTGGCACAGGGACGCAGCAGATCACGGTCGAGACCGCGGCCGGGACAAGCGCGCCAATCAATGTCACGGTGAATGCGGTAGAGCCGGGATTGCTGGCTCCGCCGTCGTTCGACATCGGCGGCCTTCAATACGCGGCGGCCTTCTTTGTCGATAATGCATACGTGCTTCCGGTTGGAGCCATCGCCGGGCTTACGTCGCGGCCGGCCAAACCCGGCGACACGATCGTCTTCTATGGCGCCGGGTTTGGGCCGGTGACACCCAGCATTCCGGCGGGGCAGATTGTTCAGCAGGCGAACACGCTCGCGTCAAAGTTTGAAATGTCGATTGGCGGAACGCCGGCCACGGTGACTTACGACGGGCTGGCTCCGAGCGCGATCGGGCTTTATCAGTTCAATGTTATGGTGCCGAACATCCCGGACAATAACGCGGCGCCGGTGGTGTTCACGCTGGATGGCGTTCCGGGGACACAGACGCTGAGCATCCCGGTTCAGAATTGATCGACGTTTTCGATCCCGGCTAAAGAGCCCCCAGCTTTATAGTTCCAACGGCTCGAACAGCAGCTCGGTAGTCATCGCGATGGCAGGTTTCAGCGTACGATACACCGGACAGTGGTCGGCAA
>JBEKLB010000680.1:0-2806 GCA_050010415.1 Bryobacteraceae bacterium
CGCTCGAAGGCGGCAAGCCGGTGCTGGCGGGATTTCTCGAAGATGTTCCGGTGGGAGCCAGACTGAAGTGAGCTTGTGGCGCACGCACTCTTGCGTGCCGCGTTCACACTCGTGTGAACGCCGAGGATCGGCCAAATGTGTCGAGATGAGTCTCGACACGGCACGCAAGAGTGCGTGCGCTACATCAACCGCACATGATTGATTCCCATTGCCATTTGGATAGCGCCGATTTCGATGAGGATCGCGAGGCAGTGATCGAGCGGGCCGTGGCTGCCGGCGTCGAGCAAATGCTGGCCATCGGGACGGGCAACGGTCCGCCCGATCTGGAAGCCGGTCTCCGGCTGGCCGAGAAGCATCCGGCGTTCTACGCAACAGTCGGCATTCACCCGCATGATGCCGCGAAGGCGGGTCCGGGCGATTTCAGACGCTTGTCCGATTTACTCTCTCATCCCAAGGCGCTCGCCGTGGGCGAAATCGGTCTCGACTATCACTACGATTTTTCGCCGCGCGAGGTTCAGAAATCGGCGTTCATGGAACAGATGGGAATTGCGGCTGCGGCCAAAAAGCCGATTGTCATTCACACGCGCGAGGCCTGGGACGACACACTGGCGCTGATCGAGCAGCACTGGACGCCGCACTCTATCGGCGGCATCATGCATTGTTTTTCGGGCGGTCCGGAAGAAGCGCGCCGCGCGCTCGATCTCGGCTTCTACCTGAGCTTCGGCGGCATCGTGACTTTTCCCAAGGCGCTGGCGGTGCAGGAAGCCGCGAAGATCACGCCGCGCGATCGCATCTTGATCGAAACCGACGCGCCGTATCTGGCGCCGGTGCCCAAACGTGGCAAACGCAATGAGCCGGCGTGGATGGTTCATACCGCGCGGAAGCTGGCGGAATTGCGCGGGGAATCCTATGAGGATCTCCGCGCCCTGACCACTGCGAATTTTCGTAGATTATTGTCGGCGGGCTAACGAAGCTCCGCGGAAGCCAGGCGCTTCCATTTCGCCAGCTGTCTGCGCCGATTCTTAGGCATCGTGTCCACGGCCTCACGGCACTGCTCAAACTGCTGACGCGCTTCGTCCGCTCTGCAGAGGGCCAGAAGGCACTTGCCGTACCAATAGAGGCCTTCCGGATCATACGATCGACGTTCCACGAACTTAGCCAGAGCCACGCGAGCTTCTTCGAACCGGCTCGATTTGAAATACGCGACGCCCAAGTCTCGCCACACCTCGTGAGAGCAACATTTATCGTCCAATGCCCCGGCACGCGTCAATAATTCAATCGCGTCGTTCAACCGCTCTTCTTCGAGCGCAATCCGGCCGAGCTGAAATACCGGATCCGCCTCGCGTGGATCGATCTCAACGGCGCGCCCGAATCGCCGCTTGGCTTCGTCATATTGATGGCGCTGCTGGTAGATCAATCCAAGCTGATACTGCGCGTCGCCGTCGCTGGGATTGAGGGTCGCGATGTCCAACTGCTGGCGCAAATGCTGGCGCGCACGCAGACCCTCGCCCAGAGAGCGCAGATCGGAGCCCAACAGAATATATGCGTAGTACAACAAGAATGGCGACGCCAGGTAGTACATCAACGGGCCCAACAGACGGAAAGCGGCCAGGCCACCGATGAGCGCGGCTAAGCCAACCAGAGTGGCAACCATGGCCACGCCCAAGCCCGTTCCCCACAGCGTACGCACCGAGCAAACCACCAGAACGAGAAAGTAAATCTCCGTCGCGGCGAGCAGGGCGAAAGCAACAACCACCTCATACCGGCCGAACCCGATGAACCGGCCTATCACCGCTAAAGGCAAAAACGCAGCGGATAAGCACAGCAACACACAATTCAAGAACGTCAAATAGTCTTTTCGCAGCGTGACCGGGAAACTCTCGCGCGATCGATAGACCGTGATGAAAAGGATCGCGCCCGGCACAAACGCCAGCGTAATCGCCGCCATCAGCAGCACGACCCCGCCTTGAGGGGATGTTCTCGCGAACAACAAGACCGCGAGCGAGGCACACACCGCGAACCACAGCCTGCCGCGATCGATGATCCCGCTGGCAGCGCGCACCGGCCGGATGTACAACATGAACAGTAATCGCAGTTGTTCCAGAAGCATGCCGCGTCCTCAGATTTAGCACAAGGACGCCCGTTTCGGGCAACCTGCTAAACTAAGAAATCCCATGGGACTTGGCAGGCTGGGGCAAACTTTAACCGCGAAGGAGATCTTCGACCTAGTCAAGAAGGATCTCGAGCGGGTGGAGCGCGAGATCAGCCTGGAGTCGGTGGCCAGCGTCGACGCGGTCACCACTATTTCGCGTTACTTGCAGGACGGCGGCGGCAAGCGTCTGCGCCCTATTCTGGTGCTGCTGGCTTCACAACTGGTGGGCGGGGTCAGCGATGGCACCGTGCGGATGGCCGCCGTTGTAGAAATGATCCACGCGGCGACCTTGGTTCACGACGACGTCATCGATAGCGCCAAAACGCGCCGCGGCCGCCCATCGTCCAACGTCCTGTGGGGCAATCACACCTGCGTGCTGGCCGGGGACTGGCTGTACATGCAGGCACTCCAAGTCGCCCTTCGCGAACGTAACTTCCATGTCCTGGATCTGCTGATCGCCCTTACCCAGATGATGGTGGAAGGCGAGTTGCTGCAACTGGAGCGCATCGGCAGAATCGATATCTCCGAAGCCGACTACATGCAATTGGTGGATCGTAAGACTGCCAGCTTGTTCTCGGCCTGCGCGCGTCTGGGCGCAATCATGGGAGGAGCTGTCGAAGCTGCGGAAACCCGTCTGGGGGAGTTTGCCTGGAA
>JBEKLB010000681.1:0-2799 GCA_050010415.1 Bryobacteraceae bacterium
CGACCGCGAGCTGCTCCTCGCTCGAGAAAACATGCCAGCCGGCTGCGCGAAGCTCTGGCCCAAAATGCTCCGCGTACTGCGCCAACGTATCCATTGACGGGGCCGATGGCTCGGGATCGCGCACTGCGGTTAAGTTGTCGGCGCGCGTGCCGTTGCTCAATTCAACGGACGCGATTTTGTTCAGCTTGTAATGCTTGCGAAAATGGACGCCTGGCTCAGCGATGATGACCTCATCGTCGGTGAAGGAAAGGGCGACCACCCTTCGCGGCTGACCGGGGCGCGAGCCTGCGTTGTAGACGATGGTGACAGTTTCGCCGGTCCCCATCGCCGAGCGCAACAGCTCCTGAACGGAATCGCCCGACGAAGTCACGATGCTTTCCCTTTTGCCGAGATCTCCGCATCGATGCGCTCGCGAATTTCTTCGCGATCGACGCGCATGTCGCGCGGTGCATGGACTCCAATTCGGACCTGGCTGCCCTTCACGCCCAGGACAGTGACCTGAACGTCGTCACCGATTTGGATTGCCTCGCCGACGCGGCGGGTGAGTATCAGCATGATGCCTCCTGCTTTTCGTTGCCCTGGTGGCTGCCAGCGTCTTCAGTTTATCAATTATGTCGGCGAGCCCATCCGCGCTCGAGTACTCGTCAACTCAGCGGCGGTCGGGGCCGAATAGGCCACCGGGGCCATCGCCGCAAGCTCAGCGTACGGCTTCGCCTCGAGGTCCTTGGTCAGCTCAGCACAGATGGAATCGATCTGGCCATTGACCCACTCGAGCGCCTTTTTGATAAGCAAATCGAGATTGTTGTAGCCGTTCCGCTCAAGGGTCACCACGAACACGGATGCCGAGATGATTTTCTCAACCTTGTAGGCCTTGGTGCCATCGTTCAACACGGCACCAGGCAAGTCTGAGCGTACGAATTCTCATCGTGCACCAAGTGCTTGTCCCGGAGGCCTTTGAAGTATTCGAAGTTCTCGATGGCCTCTGGCGGCTCGCCCCTGTAGACCTGTCGCGGCTGTAACGAGAATCTCGCTTCGTGGTCGCCGAAGCACTTGAGGAGATGCACGATCGCAGAGCGCCACATCGCCTCACGATGGAAGGGCGAGATGATCCCCATGGGATTGACCGCGGCGAGCGAGTCGACGGCAAACTGTAAATCCACGCGATGCAGCGCCAAATCCGCAAGGCGCTGGGCGATTGGGCCAGTCAACTGGATGACCTGGGCTGCGTCCGGAATGCCCTCGACCTGGAGGCCCGACCCGACGATGTTCGCTTGAATTATCTCCATGGTCGGATGCTCCCATCACTTCGCACTTCGACGCCGCGGTGCCGCCCACCGATGCCGATCGTAACATCCGACAATGAGCAGCACACCTTCCCAGGCCGCGTTAAACGCGTTGTGCGGTCGGCTGGCACCCACAACGGCGACTGGTAGACCATCGCAGCCCCCTATGCGCGTTGCGCCGTCCCTGGCGCAATAGCGGGCGGTTTTATGACTTCGGAAGAGTCTCGACGATCCTAACCAGCGCAATCAGGAACAGCACGATCTGCACCAGCATCAGAAACCCCTGCAGCTGCGCGATCACCAGCAGGCGCCGCGCGCCGGCGGTGAGATCGCCCTCCAGGACCTTCCGATTCATTCTCCATGCAATCCAGCGAATCGGACGAAAGAGCGGCCTCACCAGTTCCCGCATGATCGTTTCCATGTGAAGAGTCTGCGTCAGACCGAGTTCTCGCCTTCGATCGATATGCTGCAGTATGGTGGATCTAGCGGCATCAGCCGCCTCGCCTGCACCACTCACGATGATTGCAAGATATTTTTCGATCACCGTAACTACAACGGCCCAGCAAAATAACGTCGCTCCGGAGCGCATCGCATAAGGTGAAACGAGCGTCGCAGCCTCGTGACTCGATAATAGCAATGCGACTCCGGCGCCGAAGGCCGCCAGAAGCCATGTCGCAAAGGTATCGAACTTGCTGCTGAGAGCGGACGCCATAGACACGATCATTACGCCAGCTATCGCGATCGATTGTTGCTGCACGTCCAGTGCCGCCGCGACAGCTGCCTGAGCCTTGGCGATAGCAGCTCGGTCGCCATAGGGAGGCACGTCCTCGCTCACAGCCCCGCCTCCGCTTTCGGCTTCTTCCTACGATACCGAGCATACGGATCGATCCGGCGCAATTCCTCAGTGCGTAAATCGTTGGAGCGTGGGCCGCGCAGTGCGTTGTGTGCGTTGTGAAAGACGAGGCCCGGCGCGCTGAGCGCAAAAGACGCCAGTTCCGGCCTGTCTAAAATCGACATGGCTAACGTTTCTCAATGGTGGTGACCCCGTTATCAGGGCGCATAACAGGGTCACTTGAATGTGCTACACATTTGAACGTGATAGAGGCACCGCCAATCGGTTGTGAAGGACCAGACGGGCTTAGTGTTTGCGTCATCAACTGGAATTCGAGTCCCTTAGCTGCGCAGAACTTGTTGGCGCTCACCATCAGATGTCCCGCAGCAGCAGATGTGTTACCAAACTCCCCACCAGCCGTGGACTTCTGTGAGTAGTACGTGTCACCACCGATTGGCGTGGGTGGTGTAGACACACATGCACTCAGCAGTGTCAGAACCATCAGAACAATGAATGTCTTCATTTGATCAATGGCTCTCTATCGTTTTCGGTGTAGGTTGGAGGTAAGCCGGGTCGCCTTCCTCCAAGCATTTGAATACGAGATTGTCTTGCCTGGGAGACCAGCCGTAAACACCAGACTCAGCTGATGTCGCTGGCACCATGTGTCGCCCTAGTTTGGTGCAA
>JBEKLB010000682.1:0-2783 GCA_050010415.1 Bryobacteraceae bacterium
ATAAAATCCTTTCGATGATGGTTCAAGGCTTTGAAGCCGGTCCGCGAACCACTTTGCCGGGCAGGGCATTGGTCATCGCCCCGTGTTCGATGACCGGTACACCGTTCGCCAGCACGTACTGCATGCCTTGGGAAAGCTGGTTGGGTTTATCGAAGGTAGCCAGGTCCGTGATGGTTTCCGGATTGAAGACCACAATGTCGGCCCACATACCGGCTTTGATCACGCCGCGGTCAGCCAGCCGCAGCCGCGAGGCTGGCAGAGCACTGAATTTCCGGATGGCGTCGGGCAGCGTGAGTGCGCCGTCTTCACGCACGTATTTCCGCAGGATGCGTGGAAATGTTCCATAAGCACGCGGATGCGGATGCTGTTGGCCGAGCAATCCGTCGGTCGCCGTGCCCTGAGAATCGTTGCACACGCTCACCCATGGTTGCTGCAGCGCGAGCCGGACGTCCGGTTCGGACATTCCGAAGACTGCCACTTCGGTGGCCGCATTGTCTTCGATCAGGATGTCGAAAATGGTGTCGATGGCGTCTGTCTTCCGCAACGCTGCAATTTCCGCAATGGTCTTGCCCTGCAACGGCAGCAGCTTGGGGTTCTGCACCACACTGAGCAGGATCGCTTCCGGGCCTTGAATCTCGTCCCACTCATTGTCCCAGGCGGTGCTGGGCGTCAGCATCTCTTTGCGGATGCGGGCGCGCATGGCCGGGTCCTTGAGACGCTCGATCAGCTTCGCGTCGCCGCCGTCGTGGGCCCAGGGCGGTATGAAGGCCGAGAAGCTGTTGAACCAGGCGGTGTAGGCGTAGGTGTTCGCGCCAATCTCCACGCCGGATCGGCGGGCCTCATCGATATGCGCGACGATCTCGGGCATGCGTCCCCAATTCGGACGGCCCGACGCCTTCAGATGCCAGATTTCGACCGGGATGTGAGCTTCACGGCCGATGCGGATGGCTTCGTCGATGGCCGGGATGATCGCATCGCCCTCGCTGCGCATGTGCGTGGCGTAAATACCGCCCAGCTTGGCGCCCTCGGACGCGAGCGCGATCAGTTCTTCAGTAGAGGCATAAGGCGCGGGCGCGTATTGCAGCGAGGTGGACACGCCCACTGCTCCGTCCTGCATGGCATCCCGAACCAGTGCCTTCATCCGTTCGAGTTCGGCGGGCGTCGGCGCGCGATCGCCATCCCCTATCACCGCTCTTCGAACCTGAGTGGCGCCCACGTAACTGGCCAGGTTAATACCCATGCCCTGCTTCTCCAGGCGGGCGAAAAACTCGCGGAACGTGTTCCATGCCGGATCAATTTTGTAGTGTTCGAAACTTGCGTGGTCAGCCGCGCGAATAGCGTCGGTGAGCGGTGCGGCCGATCCGCCTTCACCGGTAATCTCGGTGGTGATGCCCTGATAGATTTTCGACGGCAGATGAGGATTGACCAGCATCGATTCCTCGGACTGGCCGAGCATGTCGATGAAACCTGGAGCCACCACCATGCCGGCGGCGTCGATGGTCTGTTTGGCGGCGGCTGAATCGAGATGGCCAATGGCGGCGATGTGGCCGTCGCGAATCGCAATATCGGCTGCGTACCAGGGAGAGCCCGTGCCGTCGATGATGTGGCCGTTGCGAATCACCAGGTCGTAATTCTGCGCGAACAGACCCAGTGGGACCAGAAGCAGAAGCGCGAATTTCACTTATCTAATATCCCATTACTGGCACCGTTGGTTTACCGGGTCAGTTGGTCTCAATCCGGGTCACTCTGCTAATGTTGTGGGTTATTGGCCATGCGAGTCACCCCCAGCGGCGCAGCTCTCGGAGCGGAAATCCCGGACGTGGAACTGGGCAGTGTGAGCGATCCCGACTTCCACGAAATCCACCGCGCATGGCTGGATCATCTGGTGCTCCGGTTTCGCGGCCAGCGGCTGGATGTGGAAGATCTCATCCGCTTCAGCCGCCGCTTTGGTGAACTGGATTGGGCGCCAGTGCAAGAGACGGGACGGCGTTTCGTCGAAGGGCATCCGGAGATCTACGTAGTCTCGAACGTGATTGAAAATGGTGTGCCCATCGGCAGCCTGGGCGCGGGCGAAGCCGTGTGGCACACCGACATGTCGTACCTGGAGAACCCTCCCAAGGCCAGCATGCTGTACGCTCTGGAAATCCCTCCGGCCGGCGGCGACACGTATTTTTGCAACATGTATCGTGCGTATGAGAGTCTGCCGGATGCGCTGAAGCAGCGGATTTCGAACCTCTCCCTCAAACACGATGCCACCTATAATAGCGGCGGCTACGTGCGTCAAGGGTTGGCTGCGACCGATGATCCGGTATCGTCTTCCGGTGTCGTCCATCCAATAGTCCGCACGCATCCAGAGACTGGCCGCGGCGCGTTGTATCTCGGACGCCGGCGCAATGCCTACGTCGCCGGAATGCCGCTGGCCGAGTCTGAAACGCTGCTCGATGAACTATGGTCCTATGCCACGCGCGATGACATCGCTTGGAGCAACCAGTGGCAGCCGGGCGACGTGGTGTTATGGGACAACCGTTGCACCATGCATCGGCGCGATTCGTTCGATGCAAACACACGCCGCATCCTATACCGCACGCAGATCAAGAGTGTGTCCGGCGAGCGGATGTGAATACTGCGCTCCGCAAGCTGAAGGCTTCGCGCAATGTTCTCTCGCTGCTTTGCATTTTGTACCTGATCCTGTTCGTCACCCGCGTCAACATTGCGACCGCGGCGCCTCTCATCAAAACGGATCTGGGGCTAAGCAATACGCAGCTTGGGCTGGCATTTTCGGC
>JBEKLB010000683.1:0-2770 GCA_050010415.1 Bryobacteraceae bacterium
CTCTGCTAAGCGCGTCTCTACCCATCGCGTACGACGGCGCCCCTCCTCGTCACCGCCGCTTTGACCGCCCTCGCCAATCTCCAATGCGCGACGGAATGCCGCCTCGCGATCTTCGCTGCGAAACGGGTAGGGTCCTTCTTCCCAATTGCGAATCCCGCGCCCTTCCACCATCTCCGCCCACCGAATCCGGGCCCGATACCATTGCCTCCTCTTCATGCTCTTGCTCCTTTGCCTTGCCTCTTCAATGTCCGCAGGAATCGGTATGAATCCTTTCCGGTGTCGATGATGTGGGCCTGGTCTGTCAATCGATCCAGCATCGCCTTGCACAAGCGGGCATTCGGAAACTTCGTGGTCCACTCCGAAAACGGCAGATTCGTGGTCACGATCACTGCAGCTCGCTCAGCGCGTCCGGCCACCACTTGAAACAGCAACTCCGCCGCCGTGTCCGGCATCACCACGTAACCCAGTTCGTCAATCACGATCAGGTCGTAACGGGTCCAGCGATTCCTCGCGCGGGTCAGTTCGGCCTGACTCTGGGCTTCAATTAACTCGGTGACCATTTCTGCCGCCGTGGTGAAACGCACTCGCTTCCGTTGACGGCAAGCCGCCACCGCCAATCCGGTCGCCAGGTGAGTTTTCCCGGTCCCGGCGTCGCCCAGAAAAATGATCGGTTCCTTCCGCTCCAGATATCCTCCCTCACTCAAATCCCGCAGCAGCATCATCGGAAGGTGCGGCGCACACTGAAAGTCGAACTCCTCCAACGTTTTCACCGTTGGGAATCGCGCCTCCTGAATCCGCCGCGCCATCACCTTGCGTCCGCGTTCCTCGACTTCCCCTTCCAGTAGCGCTTCCAAATAACTCAGATGCGATTGCTGTTCTTTTACGGCCTGTTCGGCCAGCCGCGTAAACTGCGAACCCAATGTCGGCAAATGTAGTTGCTTGGCGTACTGCCCGATCGCGGCTGCCTGCATGGGTTGGACAGCGGGGCTCATTGGATCACCTCCGTGGCCACAAAGTTCGGACGCAGTTGGTCGTAGTCATTCAGGCTGGGTTGCGGCCGGTCATAACGATTCAGTGCGCCAATGTGTGCCGGAGCAACCGGCGGCGGCTGCTGCTCCTGGCCGCTGGCGCTCAGCAGGTAACGAACCGCGCCCACATCCGAACACCCCAGTTCCAGAGCTTCTTCCACGGCTTGACGCACCCGCGCCGGCCCATGCTCCCGTACCAGCAGCAGAACGTCGATCATCGCCCGCGTGCCCTCCTGCTTGCCCTGCCGTTGACGCAACACCTCCCAAAACCGGTCGTAACTAGCCGGCCACCGCCCTTGTGCCCGGCATTGCTCCAGCGCAGTCGAGCCGGCCAACGCTCCCGGCTTTTTCGTCAGCACATCCAGGTAGTGCTCCAACTCCAGCACTTTCTGATGCCGCTGATAGCAGCGCTCATGCCGCGCCACGCACTTGGCCCGATACCAGATCTCTACATAAGCCGAGTAGACCTTCGCGACGACCTCGGTGCCCACCGGCAGCGGCGCCGAATAGAAGTTCGTCAGCGCTCTGACGCAACCGTTGCCGTCGACGGTGGGAAAGTGCAGCGAGGCCAGATCGAAGCCTTCCGTGGCGAGCGGCAACAAATGCTCTCGCTCGACCAGCATCCCCGCGCCGATGGGCTGCGCACGCCCATCAATCACCCGGTTCTCCTCTTCCTTCAAACCCGCGGCCAGCAGCAGGTTCAGCTCTGCCAGATCCCGGACCTTCGGCACCGGCACCAGATAGTTGCGCCGGAACTGACCGCCTTCGCCTTCCACGCCGCCTTTCTCATGCCCCTCGCCCGGCGTACAGAACTCCGATTCGAATCCCCAGTGCGAACGGAACGCGATAAATCGCGCCGTCTCCTCCCGTTGATGCCCCCGCAGGATTTTCTTTACCGCGCTCTTCAGGTTGTCGTAACGCAGCACCCGGAACACGCCGCCAAAATAGGCAAACGCCAACTCGTGAGCTTCCAGGAAGGCTTGTTGATTGGCGTGCGGATAGGCTCGATGAAATGCACCCCCGCCCGCCATGCTGCGTAAGCAAAACATGTTCGTCTTGCGCAACGTGCCATCGAACTCCGCCCAGCCTTCATACCAATCCACCTGCCCCTCGCCGCCCCATGCGTACGACTGCGCCACAAAGGTTTCCTGCCCCAGTAAACCCATGGCCGCCTTTCTTGCCCGCACGTACTGCCGCACCGTTGATTCGGCCACATTCACTTCGGGCAGCTCGCGGCGCAGTCGGGTCCAAATCCGGTGCGCCGTGTGCCGCTGCTTTCTGGGCGCCTTGCGGTCGGACTCCAGAATCCCGTCGATGAAGGGAATCGCCGCCGCCAGCTTCGGCCGTTCCCGGTCCGGAATCTTCCGCTCGACCGGCATAGCGCTTGCCAGCGCCTTTCGCACTTCTCGGCGGTGTACGCCCAACTTCCGCGCCACTGCCCGTATCGTTCCGGCCCCGTGCTCGTACTCCCGCCGGATCTGTTCGTATAGTTCCACCTTGGCTCTCCTGTTCTCCAAAACCGCGCTTCCTTCCGGGCTTTCATGCCCGAAACAACATACACGGTTTCTGATCTACAGGTGGGGCCAGATCAGAGCATCGAAAGGGGCCAATTCAGAGTAGCGAACTCATACGTTTCATCAAGGATGCTGATCTATGGCATTTCGGTGTCCTGACATCGCGCATTCACATGGCGTGGCTTAGACATGTTGGGGGCCGAATCAAGAGCGACTTTCAATATTCCA
>JBEKLB010000684.1:0-2757 GCA_050010415.1 Bryobacteraceae bacterium
TGCCCGTGGGGCTGGCGCAGATTGTTGCCGCGGCGCTTCCACGGCGCACCCAGATGTACTCAATTTCGCTTTCAGGCACGCTGGAGGGAACCGGGACGCGCTGGCGGGCGAGCTATCGCTGGCAGTCGGACGACAGCGTTACGCGGGTTGCGCCGTTTGCCGAAGGAGCGGCGGACCCGTACCTCAACATCAAATTGCGGCAGCCGATTTGCGCGCGGCGCGATGGATCGGGCGGGCTTGAGGCGCTGCTCGATGTACGCAATCTGCTGGCCGAGGGCTACCGGCCCTACCTAACCAGCGACGGGTCGCTGCTGGTTTTCGCACAGGATCAGCGCGGCTTGCAGGGCGGGCTGGCGTTCACGTTCTAGAGCAGAACCAAGGGAGATGTGTCCCTCAGGGGCTAAAGCCCACATTCTTGGCTACTGTCAGCGGCACGGGTGAAGCCGTGCCCTTTCAAAGCGGGACATTGCAACTCTGGTCTCGTTCTAAGTCTGGACGGCTTTTGGAGTCCGCACCTGTGTGTGCTATATTCTTCAAGGGTTGGCTGGGGTTTCGGGCTGACTTTTACCGTGCGGGGCACTTCGGCGCGGGTACTATCGACAATTCGGACGCGTAGCTCAACTGGCAGAGCATTCGGCTCTTAACCGACAGGTTGTAGGTTCGATTCCTACCGCGTCCACCAATAGAATCAACAATTTATTTAGGTTCGCGCTCTGCTTTCGCTCCGTTACTCTGAAACGCAAGCTCAGTTACCTTCAAGCTCGCCGTGCTCATCTCATCCCTTACCACATCACCATAAATGTTCATGCTTGTGCGGATGTCCGTGTGCCGCATCATTTTCTGTTGCACAGCAATCGGAGCCTTCACGGCGTCCAGCCACGAGCGGTAAGGGCGTCAGAAGGCCACTCTTAGCAACGATGCACATTCTCTGCTTTGATGCCCTTCGTAGCGTTGCGCGTATCTACAACGATTTGTGATTCTGCGACGATCCTTCTGTAATCGTAATCGGAGTGGTCCGTAACGATCAGAACGCAGTCGTATTGTTCAAGATTCGTCAGGGGCGTGCATGTCATGTTGAGATCATAGTGTCGTCCACGGCCTACCGTGGGAAAATACGGATCATTATAAAAGACCAGAGCACCGCGCTTCTTGAGCATCTCAATGATCGCCAGGGACGGCGATTCGCGAAGGTCGTCGACGTCACGCTTGTACGCCATCCCAAGCACGAGCACCTTCGACCCATTGAGCGCTTTCATGTGACTGTTAAGCGCCGCAATCGTCTGCTCAATCACGTAACGCGGCATATTGTTGTTGATTTCCCCAGCCAGTTCTATGAAGCGCGTCCGAAAATCAAACTGTTTTGCCTTCCACGACAGATAGAACGGGTCGATCGGAATGCAGTGGCCGCCTAACCCCGGTCCGGGATAAAAGGCATGAAAGCCGAAAGGCTTGGTCTTGGCCGCGTCGATTACCTCAAAGATGTCCATTCCCATGCGGTCACAAAGTTGCTTGAGTTCGTTCACCAGCGCAATGTTTACGCAACGATAGATGTTTTCCAGGAGTTTGGCCATTTCGGCGATCTTCGGAGACGAAACAGGAACAGTGCACTTGAAGACAGTGCCATAGAGTTTACATCCCAACTCTGTGCTGACCGTATTGACGCCGCCGACGACTTTGGGGATATCCTGGCGCGCCATGGACTCGTTTCCCGGATCCTCCCGCTCTGGAGAAAACGCAACGTACAGTCCAAGGGCTTCGCTATCTCGCACCACCTTTAGCCCGTCCAAATTACCTTCTTCGAGCAGCGGGATGACGACTTCCTCCGTAGTTCCGGGATAGGTAGTACTTTCGAGCACGACGAGTTGACCATCGTGCGTGTACGGGGCAAGCGCCTTGACGGTCTCCACAATGTAGCTTAGATCCGGTTCGTGGTAGTCGTTCAGCGGCGTTGGAACGCAGATGATTACCACATCCATGTCACGCAGTTTCGAATTATCTATCGTCGCAGTAAACCCGTTTCCTTGCGCCGCGATGATGTCGGCACTCGGAATTCGAACAATGTAGGATCCGCGTTCGTTTAGGATTCTCACCTTTACCGGATCGATATCAAACCCGGTCACCGCAAAGCCCTGCTGACTAAACCCCAGCGCCAGTGGAAGGCCTACATAACCCATACCGATGATGCCAATACGAGCAGTTCTCGCCTCAATCCTTGCAATCAGTTCCGTCGCCCGTGCGGGCGTCTCAGTCAACATAATGCTGTGTCCTCCGAAACTCTCAAGTTCGTGGTTGCGATGCCGTGGCATACCAACAGTTAACGCAATCTGTCGAATCGTTCCGGCCAGAGGAGACTCCCATCACTGCGAAGCTCCTTTCGCAGTGAGACTCACTTGCACTCCTCCGCGCTGCCGACTCTGTTCGCCTGCATCTGTTCAGGATACCCTCTGCCAATGGGGATGTCAGTGCCGAAGATCTGCCATGTATGCGGGCTGGGTTGCCTATCCGGTGCGCAAGGATAAGCCTGGTGCTTTCGGCGGGTGCAATTCCCGATCCGTAAACGGGAAGAGCCGTCCAACCGGGAATCGAGTCTTGGGCTCATGAAGTTAACGATATTGGTTAAGCGCAGACAGGGCGATGTGCAGGCTATGGCGCATATGCGACGTCGACTTATGTTCTGCGAGATGCCACACTTTCTTGACTGCTTAACCTGCCAGCAAAGCTGGTGCTGCAACAGTACTAAGTGACGATCATCACTCG
>JBEKLB010000685.1:0-3663 GCA_050010415.1 Bryobacteraceae bacterium
TCCGACAATCTTTCGCCAAGCTGGTCGCGCGACGGCAAGTGGATCTATTTCGCTTCGAAGCGTGGTGCGGAAGCTTTTCAGATCTGGAAAACCCCCGTACAGGGGGGAACACCTGTGCGACTCACCAAGCACGGCGGAATCTCGCCGGTGGAATCCTTTGACGAGCGTGACCTTTATTATTCTAAGTACGAACAGAACGGTGTGTGGCGCATGCCGCTGCAGGGCGGCGAAGAAAGCGAAGTGCTTAACGACATTGATCCTGAGGGCTGGCCGAATTGGGCGCTGACCCCGGGGGGGATCTACTTCCTGAAATTCGGCGAATTTCCGCATGCGGATCTTGCATTTTTCGATTTTGCCAGCGGTAAGACGCATGTGGTCTGGCCTTTGGAGAAGAAACTTGGGTGGGGTTTGAGCTTGTCGTCGGACGGGAAGTCGCTGGTGTACATCCAGGATCAATTTGCTGAGTCGAATCTGATGCTGGTGAGGAATTTCCGATAACTACCCATGGGTTGTTGAAAAATCGCGATTGCACTCAGTGACCTGCGACACAATTTGCAGGCATGCGGCGCTTGCCTAGAGCCTTCCCAACCTTGATTTCTGCCCCAGATTTGCTCGTGCTCTGCTTCGTGCTGTCGTGCGCGACGTTGGCGTCGGACTCGCCGGGGCAAGCCTGGCGGCCACGGATCACCGGAATCGATCATGTGACTATCTATGTCAGTGACGTCGAGAAATCGCGACGTTTTTTTGGCTCTGAGGGGCGCGCAGGTTGATGTTTTCGTCGCCCCTCTTCCCGGTCTTTTTTCCCGTGGCCGGCATTTGTAAATCTCCTCCCGACGCGCAAATACTATAAATGGGTCATTGTGCGCACACCGTAAATACACTGCTTATTCCGCCGTGGCCCAGAGTGGGTTGGTGTCAGCAACGTTTCCCTCCGCTGCGTGAATTCTAGGAACGTCTGACAAAACCTCTGGGGGGCTACGACCTTTTGAGACTCGATATCTGACCGAGGCGTTCTCTCAGACCGCAACGAGGCTACGCACAAGCCAAAACGGATTTCTTAAATCGTTGATATTAAGACAGATGTTGGCTTCGTTTTGCAAAAGCATGTCATTTCCGCTTCGACCAGTAGAACGAAAACTCGCCCGCGCGGCGGGGTCGAGATTAACTGCGTTTGATCCAAGCTCCACCCCTCCGAATCCGGCTTCTTGATTTGCCGCGGTGCGAGTAATGAATCGATAAAGCATCGTCGTCTGTTAACATATCGAAACTTTCCCTGGCGAACTGTACAGTTCATTGATGTGAACTGTATAGTTGAGGTGAAGTGGAGAGCTTATGGACGATGGGATTGTGGTGACCGCGCTGGACGCGCGGACAAATTTCGGCAAGCTCTTACGCCGAGTTGAGAACGACGGTCAGTCCGTTGTCATCGAGAAGCGAGGCCGCCCGCGAGCCGTGCTGCTAAGCATTCGGGATTACGTGAGTCTGGCGGTCCCTGAGCCCGAAGTTCTGCGGGCCATTGGAGTGGAATCAAAACGCAAGGGCACGAATCGGCTGAATACCGCCCAAATCGATGGGATCGTCAAAACGGCTCGCAAATCCAAACGCCGATGATCCCGCTGCGGGTAATCATCGATACCAACGTGGTGGTGTCGGCAGCGCTCACGCCGGAGGGGATGCAGCGCACGGCGGTGTTGCTCGCGATGACCAAACCTGCACGGTGGTATGTCTCGGATGCAATCGTGGCGGAATATGCCGTGGTCCTCGCGCATCCGCAACTCAAGATTCGAAGGGCCTTACGCCAACAACTGCTGCAATTGATCGAAAATCATACTCGCGTGGTCAGGCCGTCGCGCCTAAGGCGAGCCACGTCGGATGCAGCGGATAACATCTTCGTGGAATGCGCCGACGCCGCTCGTGCAGACTACTTGATGACGGGTAACCAGCGCCGATTCCCTGCCTTCTGGAAGAATACCAAGATCGTCAGCTCGAGTCAGTTCCTTAGTTGTTTTAGCTCCGCATCTTCTTGGGTGAGACACTCTCCACGCCTGGTAGAAATCGGTCCGGCGATTTGGTTCCCGACCTCGCGAACGAAGGCGATTCGAGATGTCTACTTGGCGATGAGATGCGATCCCGGAATATTCTCGTCTAGGGTTGCAAGAACTGCGCCATTCGCGCTCGCAAGCTTGCTCAGGTGGCCATAGGTAATTTGCTTCGCGGTTCGGACCCAAGTTGGAAGATGAGAAACATCGTGCTGGTCCGGCATGAATGTGACGCGGGCGCCGCTCGCGTCCTTCAGACGCATCAACAGCGCGCGAGCTTGGAGGATGGTGAATCCGTACGATGGGGCTTGCGCCAGCACGCGCACAAATCCCAACTCTGTAATCGAGCAGGTTGCCAAGGTCGGTGAGGTTTGCGCACGGATCCAAGAAACCACGCGATCGTGAAACTCGTGATTGACAAATCCGAGTGCAACCAGCGCGTTCACATCGAGCAAATAAATCATGGAAAGTTTGACAAGATTTCCTCGACCTCTTTGCTGGTCAAAGTCGGAGCGTCGGGGCCGGCACTGAAAGCAGGCAGTCCAGTCGCAGGATCGGTTACGATCTTGACCCGGTGGCGACGCTTGTTACCGGGCGTCAACACAATTCGGCCGGCTTCGATGTTAGCCTCAAGGGCGTCACCGGCGCGGATCCCAAGCCGACGGCGAAGCGGACCGGGGAGGACGACTTGCCCCTTGGTGGATACTTTGGTCTGCATGCCTGAAAGCCACACGCAAGCAGCAATTCATCAGGTTGTCAGCTGCACATTCACGGGAGGCAGGACGGGCTCGCCCATGCGGCGTCGCTGCAGGCGATCGAGTCGGTTGAGGGCCGAGTCGAGGGGTCGAGGCGCCGAAACGGGGGACAAGCAAGGCCGTGATGGTCAGCTGGCACACCTTGTTGATCTGCGCAAGCGAGCGGTCTCACCGCAGATCGCGCAGATGAAGCAGCTTCTGATCGGGCGCATTTCCATCCCGAGCGGCTTCATCCGAGTATGGTACTCGCTGGAGCCTTGGGGTTCTTATAAGACATATCTTTTTTGTCGCGTGTACAACCCAGCTGGCGAACAGGTTCTTCGAATCGCGCTCGAAAGCGCAGACTTCGACCAGCCGCAGTTCGCCAAGGAACATCCCGACCTTGCGGCCTTAACGATATGGAAGAAAGGAGTGAGTTTCGACCCCAAACATTTGCATCGGCAGCCACACCATCTCAAGTACGACTTTGCCCTCTCAGATATTCTCCCGGAAGGCTAATCAAAACGCCCTCAACGTTCTTCCCGAAATATGGCCCGAAATGGCGAACGTCACCCGTCAACAGGTGAGTCGCTCGAGCTTCGATCGCAGCAAGAATTATAGGTACATCTTTTTCCGGCAAGGAAATGGCGCGCGGAAGTTCGCGTTCCGGTGCATCGCAGAATTCCATCCTTTCCAGCAGCTTTGCGAGGCGTTGTCTTTGAACGTCATCAATAAGGTTGATCCTCGCTTCCTCCGATGCGTAGTGTGACGTGCAGAGCACCGCATCCTTAAGCTGCCAGAGCCGAAGAAGTCCTGCCTCGGATCGGTAGGCAGCCGAGAACAGAACGTTGGCATCGAGAAACAATCGATCCATCTACGCGGGGCGCCGA
>JBEKLB010000686.1:0-2754 GCA_050010415.1 Bryobacteraceae bacterium
CTTTCCTGTTTGCGGGAAACTGCCGCGGTGGCGGTCGCCGAAGGCGCCAAGGTGGACGCCGACGCGGTGATCGCCGGCGTGATGAAGATGCCGGGCAACATGCGCAGCTCCATGCAGAAAGACGTCGCCCAGGGCAAGACTCCGGAACTCGACGCGATCGCTGGCCCAATCCTCCGCGGTGCCCGCCGTCACGGGATCGATGTACCTGCGACGAAAAAACTGGTTGCCGCAGTCGAACAGAGAGCAGGTTCCCGAGGCGGGGAGGCGACTACCCGCCGGTCTGTTCCGTAAGTTTGTTCAGGAGCCTGTTTAGGTCCTTATCGCTCTTGCGAACGCCTTCGATCTTTTCGACGGAATGAATGACCGTGGTCGAATGCTTGCCGCCGAATTGCCGTCCAATTTCCGCTAGTGACGCTTCGGTGAGATGCTTGGCTAGGTACATGGCAATCTGCCTCGGATAAACGATCGCCCGCGAATTGTTCTTGGCCTTGATCTCCACCAAGCGCAGTCCGAACTGTTCGGCGACGGTTTTCTGGATCGACTCGATCGTAACCTTGCGTGCCTGCGAATCGATAAAATTCTTTAGCACCTGCTGCGCGTAAGGCAGCGTAATCTCCGCCCCAACCAGCGAGGAGTGTGCCACCAGCCGGATCAGCGCCCCTTCTAGCTCCCGTGGGTTTGATCGGACATTCGATGCCACGTAAAGCGCCACGTCTGTCGGCAGCGTAACTTTTTCCTCCTCGGCCTTCTTTTGCAGAATCGCGACTTTCGTTTCCAGATCCGGTGGCTGAATGTCGGCAATCAGTCCCCATTCGAAGCGGCTGCGCAGTCGGTCCTCGATCTCCGCCAACTCCTTCGGCGAACGGTCGCTCGCGATCACGATCTGTTTCATGGATTCGTGCAGCGCGTTGAACGTGTGGAAGAATTCTTCCTGCGTACGCTCCTTCCCTGTGAGGAATTGGATGTCGTCGATGAGCAGCACAGCCATATTCCGGAACTTGTCGCGGAAGCTGGTCATCTTGTCATAGCGCAGCGAGTTGATCATATCGTTGGTGAACTTCTCGCTCGTCACATAGCAGATCGCCGTCTCCGGCTGTCGGCGCCCGATTTCATGTCCAATGGCCTGCATGAGATGCGTCTTGCCCATGCCCACAGGGCCGTAGAGGAATAGTGGGTTGTAGGCTTTCCCGGGGCGCTCCGCCACGGCTTCGCACGCCGCATGTGCGAACTGGTTGCCCGAACCGGTCACGAACGCGTCGAAAGTGTAGCGCGGATTCAATTGTGCCGCGCTATCCCAGTCGAACCGCGCACTCATCGGCACGTCCTCCGGCGCCACGAACTTTACATCATTGAAGTCCAGGCCCAGGTTGTCGATCGCCTCCCTGATGAGGTCGGCGTACTTGTCGCCAGCATGGCGGTGCTCGACCGTTGGTACGCGCACAAACAAAACTCCCCCGCTCGAGTGGCTGTATCGTGTCGGCTTTAGCCATGTCTCATAGGAGTGGCGGTTGATTTTTTTTTCCAGCGCATCGAGAATGCGCGCCCACGGGCTCGGACCGACGGACGTCGTTGGCTGGACGGCGGCAACGGGGACCGGCTGACTCGGCGGATTCAGAACTCCTTCAGGCCCTGTCGAACGTGTGATTTTCGGAGCGCCTGCCGATTCCGCGGGCTTCGGCGCCGCAAGATCAGGCGGGATGGGAGGCGCCGCGTTAGCTGGCCGCTCCGGCGCAGATTCCGGCAGATGTTCGACCTCGGGAGCGACCGGTGCCTTCGAGAGCTGCTTCACGGCGACTTGGGGCTCGCCCTTAAACTCATATCCGTGGAGCCACTCCCGGATCAACTTCTCGACAACCGGCGTCATCTTCGCCTCGCGCTCGATGAGCGCGTGCCGGAGTCTATTGAGAAGCTCTGGATCTATTCGGAAGGTCGTCTGAATCCTTTGATCTGCCACTGTTTTACCTCTATTGGATGTCTATCACAACATGGTACCAAAATTATGGTACCAATATTGGTTTACAACACTGTATATCGTAAAATCCATCGGGCCAACTTTCCCCCAACATCCGAGAACCCAAGATACCCAGCCAAATTTGCTGTACATGAGCGAAGTCGAGTGATAAAGTTACTCCCACTATGTCGGAATTATGTGCTTCATAAGTTCATAATGAACTATACAAAAGTTAAGGCTTACGTCAAGTACGTTTCTTTTTGCTAATCTCCTGGGTCTTGTGCACCTTGGTGAAAGATCTAATTAAGCTCGCCCCTCTGCTGCAGAGCTGGCCTTGGCCGAAGCTCGGGTATGTCCTCGTTCTGGGTTTACTTCTTAGGCAAACCGTTACGTTTGACCAGGCGCTCATTCTGATATTGCTCGCGATGGTGATCGATAGGGGTCTGGGGGGCAAAAGAGCGTCTCGCGCTCTGCACAGGTTGAAGACGAAGGCTGCACCATCTACGAAGAGGATTCCGCCCTCCGTGTAGGATAGTGTTCCAAAGATAACCCTACGCTCTTCCCACGCGTTGTAAGATGACGCAATAACCTCCCATGAGCCCAACGCCCCCCCGCGCGGACATGCCGGACCTTGCGCCTTCGCTGCAGCAGGAAGTCGCGCGCATGGCAGCGTCTCCGGAAGTGCGGTCGGCGTTCAACTGGTTTCGCACGCAGGAGCCGCAGCTCGCCCAGTGGCAAATGGAGATGGCGCGGATCGCGGCGCCTCCGTTTGGCGAGTCGGCACGTGGGGCGTGGCTGGCCGA
>JBEKLB010000687.1:0-2748 GCA_050010415.1 Bryobacteraceae bacterium
GATACAAACAATGAACCCCACCTACGCTCGCTTTAGCCCCGATCTTACCGTATTTCAGCGCGGTTGGTATCGTACAACCAAGCGCGTCGATCTCGAGCTCGAATATCTTCGCCAAAAGGGACCGAACCATATTTTCGAAAGGTGCAGGCGCACCTGGGACATTGCACGCGCGAGAACCGCAATCGCGTTTGATAATTCGACAGGCAATGGCCACGGTCAGCTGGAACGCAGGTCGATGGCGTATACGCTGGAGATGCTGGCTATTGAACATGAGAAAGCGCGCATGCGCTACGTACCGCGTTTATACGGCGGACCCGTGATTCTCTTTCGTGCGAGCAAACAATTATCTGGACTGATGACCGATTACACTCTGGGGTGGAGGGAACTTCTTGACGGCGATCTCGAGATCTGCGAAGTACCCGGTCATCAGGAAACTATGCTGGGCGAACCGAACGTGTCTCATCTTGCCGAGAAACTGACTGCCCATCTTCGCGCTATTCAGGACAGTTGCGTAACCACCTAAGTCAGCGGCTGTCCCGGCCGAAACTGGGATACCTCCGAAAAGATCGACAGAAACTCCACCCAAAGTGTGCAAATGTTAAAGTGAGTGTCTTGAGGCTCAATTGGCAAACTTTCGGGCATTACGGAAAAGAATAGACGCGGCAACGTCTGAGCTGTGGTCCTTTGTCTTTTCCAATGATCGAGTGGAGGACGAAAAGAACGGAGTCGTCTAACAGATGAATGGCGCAGAAAGTTTGGTTCGCTCCCTGGTGGCAGGAGGAGTTGAGACGTGCTTCACCAACCCCGGCACCTCGGAAATTCATCTCGTGGCAGCGCTTGACCGGGTGCCGGAAATACGTTGCGTGCTCGGTCTCTTCGAAGGCGTCGTGACCGGAGCCGCGGACGGCTATGCGCGGATGGCCGAAAAACCTGCATGTACTCTTCTGCATCTCGGTCCCGGTTTCGCCAATGGCCTCGCCAATCTCCACAACGCCAGCCGAGCCCAAGTACCGATCGTCAACCTCATCGGCCAGCACGCCACCTATCATCTACGCCACGAAACTCCGCTTGCTTCCGAGATCGAGGGCATCGCGCGACCCTATTCCAAATGGTTGCGGACATCTGCCTCTTCATCCGAAGTAGGCCGGGACGCAGTCGAAGCGATCATCGCTGCGCGTACCGCACCGGGCCAGATTGCGACGCTGATCGTCCCCGCAGACGTAGCCTGGAGCGAAGGCGGGACAGTTGCCCCACTTCCGCCTTTACCTAGGCCTCCACTGCCTACGACGGCCACGATCGAGCACGCAGCCGCCATGCTTCGATCAGGCTTGCCAACCGCGATTCTGATTACCGGAAATGCGCTGTGCGGCAACGGACTGGTTGCCGCTGGGCGCATCGCAACAGCTACCGGAGCCAAATTGCTGGCTCCTTATCCGCTCACGCGTTTGCGACGCGGCGCTGGGTTTCCGCGGGTCGATCGTGTCCAGTACGTCCTCGAACAAGGTATCGAGCAGTTTAAGGAGTTTCGTCAGTTGATTCTCGTGGGCGCTAAACCTCCGGTCGCATATTTCGCCTATCCTGGAAAGAGTAGTGAATTCACTTCGCCCGAGTGTCAGATCCATACACTGGCGGAACCTGGCGAAGATTATGTGGCTGCACTCGATGCACTTGCGGAAGCCTTGTCCGTGCGCAGCGAGGAGTTCGCCGTGGAAAAAGCGGAGCGTCCCCCGATGCCAAGCGGAGAAATCACATTACCCGGACTCGCCGCCGCAGTCGGAGCGCTCCTGCCCGAAAACGCCATCGTGGTCGACGAATCGATGACATCAGGCCGCGGACTGATGGCCGCAACCAAGGGAGCCCCGCCTCACGACTGGCTCGGCAATACGGGAGGCTCGATTGGGATCGCCTTGCCTCTGGCGGTGGGCGCGGCAGTAGCCTGCCCCAGCCGCAAGGTCCTGTGCCTGAGTGCCGACGGCAGCGGCATGTACACACTACAAGCGTTGTGGACCATGGCGCGCCAGGGCCTCAACGTAACGACGGTGGTTTTCGCCAACCGTGATTATGCCGTCCTCAAGCGCGAGTTTTCTTATCTGGGAATAGGGAATCCGGGAGCCCGCACCTTGGACATGTTCGAGATCGGGCGCCCCGATCTCGACTGGGTGCAGCTAGCGGAGGGAATGGGCGTTCCCGGCACCCGGGTTAATTCGCTGGGTGAATTCGGGAGGGCGTTGCGGGCGGGATTGGACGGGGAAGGACCGACGCTGATTGAGGTGCCGTTGTAGAGCCTGGCGGCTCGGCACGGCTAGCGTGTTGGGGCGAACTGCGCGATCTTGGTGAGCTCGCCCTTGATTACTTTTCCAGTTGGAGTCAGCGGCATCGATGAGACAAGCAGAATTTGGGATGGCCGCTTGTAGGGGGCAAGATGTTGCGCAGCGTGTTGTGCTAGCTCTGCCTCCGAAATTGGCGACGACGGCGAAAGCTGCACGAAGGCGACAACTTCCTCACCGCCCTCTGTTCCCTCGACTGTCCGCCCAATCACCGCAGAGCGCACGACGGCAGGATGTGCGTTCAGCACTGCCTCGACTTCTGCCGGATAGACATTCTCTCCAAAACGAACGATGAGTTCCTTCGTTCGCCCCATGATAAAAAGATATCCGTTTTCGAGGCGGGCAAGATCACGGGTGTTGAACCACCCCTCCGGATTGATGGCCGCACCGGTCTCCTCGGGGGCGCGATAGTAACCTTTCA
>JBEKLB010000688.1:0-2734 GCA_050010415.1 Bryobacteraceae bacterium
GGCAGAGCTGGCCCAAGTTTCGCCAGAGCGTCGCGCATATGCATCTGCTTCTGCAGCCCAGCTACACGGAATCGTTCAACATGGTGACCGCCGATGGCGTCGCTGAAGGCGTTCCTTCCGTGGTCTCGCACGCCATCGATTGGGCGCCCGAGCATTGGAAGGCCATGATGGACGATGTGCTCGATATCGCGCGCGTCGGCCGTTATCTGCTCACCGATCCCTACGCCCCGCAGGAAGGCCTCGAGGCGCTGAAAGTTCACAACGCCGATGGCTTGAAATCCTGGCAGAGCTTCTTGAACCTCTAATCACAAAATCAACATGCAATCGCCATAGGAATAAAATCGATATCCCGCCTCTACCGCATGCTCGTACGCCCGCAACACAAATTCGCGCCCCGCGAACGCGCACACCAGCATCAACAGGCTGGACTCAGGCAAATGAAAGTTCGTCAGCATTGCGTTGGTCCGTTGAAATGGAAATCCCGGGCGAATAAACAAATCGGTCTCGCCGGCCTTATTCAGGAAAAGGCTCTCTACGCTCCGGACACTGGTTGTCCCGGCGCAAAACACGCGCTGTGCCGCTCGAATCTTCGCCGCATTTTCGTCCGTCACATGAAATCGCTCGGCATGCAGTTTCTCGCCTCGCACCGGCTGAAATGTGCCCAGCCCCACGTGCAGTGTTACGGTTGCAATCTCCGCGCCCGCTTTTCGGCAAGCGTCCAAAATGTCAGCGGTGAAATGCAACCCCGCCGTCGGCGCAGCCACCGACCCGGCCTCGCGCGCAAACACGGTCTGGTATCGCTCCCGATCCCCGGCGTTATCGTCCCGCTTGATGTACGGTGGCAACGGCACATGTCCGATCCTTCCCAGGTGCTCGTAGAAATCGCCATCACAGTGAAAACGCAATGTCCGTTCGCCGAACTCGCCGCGCCCGATTACTTCCGCCTCCACGCCGTCAAACGCCACCCGCTCGCGCGTGCGCATTTTGCGCCCGGGATGCACCAGCGCGGTCCATGTCTTCGCGTCTTCACTCAGCGGCTGCACCAGCAGCACTTCCACTACTCCCGAAAATCCGACCCGCGTTCCGTACAATCGCGACGGAAAAACTTTCGAATCGTTCAGCACCAGGCAGTCGCCCGCACGCAGGTATTGGGGAAATTCCCGGAACGTTCGATCCTCCCAACGCCGCTCGTCGCGATCGAGCACCAGCATTCGCGACGCCGCTCGATCCTGAAGCGGTTCTTGCGCGATCGACGACTCCGGCAAGTGATAATGAAATTGCGAAAGGTCCAAGTCCCACCATACCAGTGCGAATTCTCGGCATAGAAACCTCATGCGATGAAACCGCGGCAGCCGTGGTGGAAGATGGAGCCGCCATTCTCTCTTCCGTCGTCGCCTCTCAGATCGCGCACGCCAAATACGGCGGCGTGGTTCCCGAGCTTGCTTCGCGCGAGCATCTGCGTGCCATTGTGCCCGTCGTGCGCCTGGCTCTAGAGCAAGCCGGCACGAGCCTGGACGATCTGGCTGCCATCGCGGTCACCGAGGGCCCAGGCCTGGTGGGTTCGCTGCTGGTCGGGATCACCTATGCGAAATCGCTGTGCTTCGCTTGCAACCTGCCGCTCATTGCCGTGAACCACATCGAAGGGCACATCCACGCCGTGGTTTTGGAAGCCGGCGCGGCCATCGAATATCCGGCCCTCGCGCTGGTGGTCAGCGGCGGCCACACGCACTTGTTCGAAGTCCGCGAGGGCTTCATTTATCGTCTTCTCGGCAAAACGCGCGATGATGCGGCGGGCGAAGCGTACGACAAAGTTGCGAAACTCCTGGGCTTTGGTTATCCCGGCGGTCCCATCATCGATCAGCTCGCGCCCTACGGCGATCCGCGCGCCGTCAAATTCACGCTCGCGCGCATGAAGGGCAACACGCTCGACTTCAGCTTCAGCGGCCTGAAAACCGCCGTGCTTCGCTGGGTGGAGGCCCGTGACATGACCTCCGAAATCGAAGCGCGCCGCCGCTCGCAACACACTTCGGCTCCGGATTTTCTTCCACTCACTCCGCGGCCCACGCTCGACCTGCTGGCCTCTTTTCAATACACTGTGGTCGAGGAATTACTCCGCCGCGCCTCCGTGTGTATCGAAGAAATCGGCGCGCGATCGTTCATCGTCTCCGGTGGCGTGGCTTCAAACGCCGGTCTTCGTACCACCGCGCGCGCTGCCAGACTCGGCTGTCCTGTCTTCTTCCCCACTCCCGCGCTCTCTACCGACAACGCCGCCATGATCGCCGCCGCGGCCTTCCCCAAATTCCGTGCTGGGCATTTCGCCGATTTCTCCCTGCGCGCCCAAGCCAACCTCGCGCTTGCCTAGCCTGCCAATCCCCAACCCCGCGCGAGCATTTGCGAGCGGCTTTGGCACACGCGGCTCCCCTGGGGGAGCCACGCTGTTACCATCTCACTGATGGGCCCCAACACAGCGCAAGCCGAACAGCCGAAAGTCCCGATTGCCGGCGTTCAAAATTTAATCGCAGTCGGATCGGGCAAAGGCGGCGTCGGAAAAACAACCGTATCGGTGAATCTCGCGATAGCGCTTTCGCGCCTGGGCTACCAGGTTGGCCTCCTGGACGCCGATGTCTACGGTCCCAATGTGCCGCTGATGATGGGCGTTCGCGCCCAGCCGCACGCTATCGGCGAGCGCATCCAGCCACTCGAAAAGAACGGACTGCGCATCATGTCCATGGGT
>JBEKLB010000689.1:0-2724 GCA_050010415.1 Bryobacteraceae bacterium
ACCGAAGTAGTCACCAACGCCGTCGGTTCGCTGCCACCCCAGCAGGACGTGGACTACACGCCTTACGGCACCATAATCGACGGAACTCCTTCTGAGAAGTACCTATTCACCGGCAAAGAACGGGATGCCGAATCCGGCTTAGATGATTTTCCTGCAAGGTATTTCACATCAAGCATGGGGCGCTTCATGTCCCCGGATCCTATGGGCGGACATCTCGAAGACCCACAAACTCTGAATCGCTACGCCTACGCGAGGAACAACCCGACCAGTCTGACCGATCCTACGGGGCTGGATTCCTACCTGTCGTGCACGCAGACGAAGGACAACGCATCCACGTGCCAGTCACAGACGGTTGGCTATGACAAAAACGGCAATGCTCAAACGGCTACGGTACAGGGAGTCACCAATGCCGATAAGAGCTTCACGGCTACCCAGATCGGCAACGACGCGAATGGCAACCTGGTTGACAAGACTACAGGCACCGGAAGCTACACGGCCAGCGTGAACGGCAGCGGGGTGCAGTTCTCGAACAATGGAGGACAGTCCTCTTCGAGCGGGGTGTTTGTTAACGGTACTCCGCAGACAACGTTCCAAGACGCGGGCTTTGCCAATGGCGGCGCACTCTCAGGCTTCAGCTTTACCCTTACCAATAGCAAAATGGAAGCGAACCAGACCGAGGCCGGGACGTTCACGTTCGCCGGAAACCAATTCCAAGCTGGATTGGCATTGGAGAAGGCAGGCATCAACTGGATGGGTCCCGTTGGTGCGAACTGGGGTTCCGATGAGTTTCGGAGTTGGGGCAGCGGGTTATCGGGAGCGAACTCTGCGCACTTCAATGTTGACCGGGCAAAGTCAAATCCTTGGAGTACTGTACCCGCCAGCGGCAACATGCATTTTGGCGAGCACAACCCGGTGCAAAATCCGTTCTACCACGCATACGAGGCAGCGCAATGAACTCGTTTCAACACCGAATCAACATTCCGGGATGGATCGGCGTTGCATGCTTGCTCTTTGTGTGGAGTGCGATTCTGCTTCCGAAATCGGTGAAGCCATTGCTTCCGGTGTTTGACAAAATAGGTCCCTTCTCTTGGCTGTTGCCATTGGCCATGATCGCGCTGCCGATAGTTGCAGCGAGACGGGGGTCCAAGTGGTGGTGGGCCGTAACAGCGGCGGCGATAATCACTCTCTTTGCTTTCCTTCGCGTCGTATTAACTTGAGCACGCTTGGGCTGGGAGGCACATGCGAAATAGTCACCTGATGTCCGGCTGGGTTCTTGTTGTGGGCGCTCTTTCCGTTCTCGCTGCGATAGCGTCGGCACAGGATACTTCGACGCAAGAGGAGCGAATGCAATGGGTCGCGGTCACGCACAAGCTGGAGAGTAGTCCGTTGGACGACAGTGTGAACAAGCAAGGCGAAGCTGCATTCAAACGGCTCAGTGATGTGCACGATGTCCACGTGCTGCTGTGTCCGGCTCTGCTGAGCGAGTTCAACGGCATGAAGTACGCCTACGCGCACACGATCACGCGGCAGTACATGCTGGCCAGCGGTGCGTTCCAGATCGAGAATCCAGACAAAATGGCCGACGCGAAGGCAACAGCTCTCGCGGGGGTAGAAAGCGTTCTGAAGACCTACCAAGCCATCCTGCAACAGAAACCCGACGCGAAGACCAAAGCCCTCGACGACCTGCTAAAGAAACAGAGCCAAGGAAAGCTCAAAGACTCCGTGCAGAAGCAGTGCCAGTAGATGCGCGTCTGGTTAGTAGTTCTCGGAATGGCAGTCGTGCTCGGTGCCGCCACGCCGCCGAAAAAGGCCGACCGCATCGTGATCGTGAAATCAGCGCAAACACTGACGTTGATGAGTGGCGGCCAAGTCCTGAAAAGTTACAAAGTCGCGCTCGGTGGTGATCCGGTTGGGCCGAAGGTTAAAGTAGGCGACAAAAAGACGCCGGAGGGCGAGTATGTGATCGACTCGAAGAACGCCAAGAGCCGGTTCCATCTCGCTCTTCACATCTCCTATCCAAACACTGCTGATCGAGAACGGGCACGCAAGTTGGGTGTGAGTCCGGGAGGCGGAGTAGAAATCCACGGGCTGGAGTCCAAATATGCCTGGGTCGGATCACTCCATCGGCAGGTCAACTGGACGGCGGGATGCATCGCCGTGACCAACCCGGAGATCGACGAAATCTGGCCGCTAGTTCCAGTCGGGACTCCAGTCGAAATACGACCTTGAGCTTGGGCCTGAGGCCGCGCCGATCTTAAGCGCGTTGCGTTCCCGATTAGCCGCGCTTTCCGATCCCGATTCCGCCACCGATCTGAACCCGGCCGTGTGGCGAATCCGGCACGGTGAGGGATGGCTTTTTGGTGCTCCCGGAGTGCGGTGGCGGGGTGGCGGTTTTTAGCCGTGCTGCGCACGGGGTGTAAGGGAGACACTCCACCCCTGAAAGGGTGCTGCACGGTAACTTTCGGCTACCGTGCGCGAACCTGTTGAAAGCAGAGCAGCTAAGGAAAAAACCTGCCGATCAGGGTGCTGTCGAGCAACCTGAAGTTAGCGCACGCGAACTTGTTGATTCTTAAGCGCGGCTGCTAGTCTCGGCTGAGATGGCGAGAGAGGAAGCCGGGACATGGAAGGCAAATAACTGTGGTAGGGCCACCACCACCTTCGATATATACTTCGCCGCAGGCTATGACAAACCGCGTTCCATCGACGGCATTGATTGTTAGTCTG
>JBEKLB010000690.1:0-2721 GCA_050010415.1 Bryobacteraceae bacterium
CGGACTGGTGTGATCTTCATATTCGATCTCGGCCTCGGCCAGCGCGGTGCGATCATGCATGCACCAGTTCACCGTCTTCAGACCTTTATATATGTAGCCGCGATCCAGAAAATCGACAAACGCACTCGCGATCACCGCTTCGTACTGCGGGCTCATGGTGAGATAGGGATCTTGCCATTGGCCGAGAATGCCGAGGCGGATGAAATCGGCGCGCTGCAGAGCGACGTACTTCGCGGCGTACTTGCGGCACTCCGCGCGGATCTGCGCGGTGGTCATCTGAGCTTTGCGGGCCCCCAGCTCGTTGTCGACTTTGATCTCGATGGGCAAGCCATGACAATCCCAGCCAGGGACGTAGGGCGAATCGTAGCCCTCCATAGTCTTGAGCTTGACGACAAAATCCTTGAGCACTTTATTGAGCGCGTGGCCCAGATGAATGTTGCCGTTGGCGTAAGGCGGCCCATCATGCAGCACATACATGGGGCTGCCTTTGCGCGCGGCGCGAATCTTCGCGTAGAGGCCCTCGGTATCCCAGCGAAGCAGCGTCTTGGGCTCCATCTGAGCCAGATTCGCCTTCATCGGAAAATCGGTTTTGGGCAGATTGACAGTTTTCTTTACGTCCACGCTTGCGGCACCCATGGGGATACTTTCATCGTAACCCGGCGGATCGGGGGTTAGGGGTTAGGGATTGGGGGCCAGGCACGCGGCGACTCAAGGTCAGGTCCAGGAGCACGTCTCAATACTCCCCTGCTACGATTGTGGAATCCCGCCCTATGACGAACCCGTTCCGCTACTATCTTCGCGTCCGCTACGGGGAATGTGACGCCCAGCGTGTGGTCTTCAATCCTCGCTGGGCTGAGTACGTCGACATTTGCAGCACCGAGTTCTTTCGAGCGATCGGATTTGGTGAGGCGCTGGCGAGCGGCGCCTTCGACTATCAAGTGGTCAAGTTGACGATCGAGTGGAAAGCACCGGCCCGTTTCGATCAAGTGCTAGAGCTATCCATGTACACCGCCAAGCTTGGCCACACATCGTTCACGGTGGTCACGGAGTTTCGCATCGCCCGACAGGAGCCAATCATTTGCAGGGCAGAAACTGTCTACGTAAACGTCGCTTCGAAGACCCTCACGAAGTTGCCGCTGTCTCCAGAGGTCCGCGCCGCTTTGGAAGCGGGTGCGCCGGGAAAAACAGTGGATCACGCAAGCTGGGCGGCATCTTGACGCGTGTGTAGCGCGGACTAATGAGGCAAAGAAGTGTTCCGTGGGGGCCATTCGGGCCAGCGGTTTCCGGCCGTAGCATCGATCGCAATGGGGCCGGTCAGAGAAAAACCAGGAACAAAGCCGGGTGGCACAGGCCGTGGCGGCGGGGGTGATTGATGATCCACCGCGGTGGTACACCGAAGTTCGTTCCATCCCACGTGAGCCGTGACGTGCTTATAGAACGTAGGTACCTCGCCGTCACCCCAGTCTTCGTGGAGGATATTGAACTTCAGGATGCCGTGCTCGATCTCGAAATCGTCCAGTGCCGCCATGGTGTAGGGGTTGTCACAAGTTCCGCAGACCATTCCACGAAGCTTGTTGCCAACCTTGCGAATGATGAAGTATTGTTTGGGCGCACCTGCGCCAAAACCTAGCCAGACTCCGATAACATCTTTCTCCGTCAGCGACGATTTCCACGGGCCAGGCTGAATGTAGACCGGCCGCGGAGCTCCCACGCCTTGCTGGTTGATCGCCACCGCGGGAACGGGAGGAGCCTTGGGAAGTCTGGACACTATAACCGGCAGCGGGTCCGGTCCCCGGGGATCCTTAATGAGGATGTGCTCGAACCTGGCGCCGCCCGAAGCGCCACCGGTGCCGGTCACGATCAACTTCCCGTCATGAAATCTGGCTGTCGCATGGTCCTGATACGCGGTGCTGCCGTCCGCATTCACGTGCGTCGCCACGAAAGTTATGCCATCCACGCCGAATTTGCCATCCACGAACGCCAGCGTGGTTGCATCCGCGCAATAGGTGCAATAGATGCCCCTGACCATATCGCCGCGGATCGAGAATTCATAGGTGTGTGGCTCACCCTGGTCGGTCCGCCAACCGCCGCGATAATCGTCGGCGTCATTTGGCTGCGCCGCGGCCGCATGGACCAACGCCCACGCCGCCAGGAACAAAACCAACCGCCCACTTCGGATCATAAAATCAGTTGCTGTCTTTCATGCTAACCGTAAAGCGAGTCAGGCGGTGATGGTAACAAAAACCAAACAGCGCGCTGCGTGCCGGTTCGCTCCGGCTCAAGCGCGCGCCGCAAAACAGCGGCCGAAAAATTGAAGCGAAGACACAATCGCTTACGCCTGCGGCTAAGGTCGGAGGAGGCGTGCCACGCGCCGGCGCTTGTCCAGGTTTTGTCCAACTTCCGGCCGGCGCTTGTCCGGCTTCACACGCGGACGGAAACGGCCACGTCCCGCTTCGACGCCTCCTCGATCTCGCTCCTAAGGTCTGCTCGCGATCCGGGCAACTCCGAACAGAATAAAGACGGCACCGAGGACAGCGAGCACAACGCGCAGCCGAAACATCGGTGGGTTATCGGGTTTTCCCCTTGCGAAGGCCCTGTTGGAGGAGCCGGTGTAAAAGAAGGTCAACACGATTAACAACGCGCCACGGCAATCGCTGTTGTATTCTCAGGCAGCAGCATCTCGACTAGCATCCACCAAGACCGAGCGTGAGGTACCCGCCG
>JBEKLB010000691.1:0-2708 GCA_050010415.1 Bryobacteraceae bacterium
ACGGACCATCCGAGTGGATGGAGACCTGGACGACTGGACAGGAATTCTCCCGCAGGTGGTTCCTGGAGTTGCAATCCAAGCGGGCCTGACGGAAGAAGCGTGGCTGCCTTTCAAGAATTTTACACGCGGCGCCAGCGAAGGCTTAGCCACTACATACGTGGCCTATGACGACTCCAATTTCTATTTTGCCGCAAAGATTGCGGACAGTACTCCCGATCCGGGAATGGTACGATTTTCGGTCCGCGACGATAATTCGTACTTCTATCCAGATCAGGCGACGGGCCTTGACGGAACGCAGCTTGTTTGGCCCGAAGGCGTGCGCCATTACTCCTATCGAAGGAACTTCGACATTCCTTCTGGCAGCGGCGAGCACGACAATGTGCTGATCGCGTTCAACGTTCTCGAAACCAAGCCCTGGCTCTCTCATCCGCCGGGCGTGATGCCGAGATTCATTACCTACTGGGACACCGACTACGAGTACGCTCTAAACCCGGTGTCGCCGCAGTATGGAGGTGGCACGGAAATCTGGCGACTTCTCGCGCCGGGAATGCCACGCAAACACTTCTTCCCGCGTCAGCCGAGGGCGATTGTCGATGGTGGACCGGTTACGAACGGAAAATTGGTCATCCGGCGTGAGGGAAACATGCGCATCGTAGAGGCTGCTATTCCGTGGAGTGAGATGCCCGGTGTCCGAGCACGCGTGATTGCGGGACGAACCATAAAATTATCCTGCCGCATCAACGACAACAAAGGGCCGGCGCATGAACTGGCCGCCGGACGCAGCGTTTCAAAGTCAAACTCGATCACGTTCCACGACGACTGGCAGGATCACTGGGCCAACGAACTGGAGTTCGGAGTCGAGAAATGATGCACGGCAGAAATGCGCTGATTTCACCCGCACTAGCGATTCTTTTATCAGAAACATTTCCGCGATTGTTACAGATTTGGAACTCCTGCAAAAGTACTATCCGGGTGTGTTCGGGGGTCCAAGTTCATTGGATTCACTACCGGTTTAACCGAGACGTTGCTCCGGAGGAGCTCATGAATCGTAGCGCATTGTGGATCGTTGTTCTGAGTCTGCTTTCCTTTGTGGTTAGGCCACTTTGGGCGCAGAACGGAAATGGGAATATCACCGGCCACGTTACCGATGCAACCGGTGCGTTGGTTGAAGGGGCGACGGTCACGGCTCTGAATGTGGCAACGGGCGTGCGCACAACCGTTACGACGAACAATGCCGGCATATTCCTGTTGCAGGAGTTGATCCCAGGCACCTACAGCCTCGAGGTTGCCAAGACCGGCTTCAAGAAAGTGGCGCGGCCGAACACCCTTGTGCAGGTCTCAGACAATCTCGGCGTTGACTTTCGACTGGATGTTGGCGCGATCAACGAAACGGTGACGATCACAGCCCAGGCGCCGCAACTGCGCACGGAGGACGCGCAGACCGGCGAGGTCGTGACAGAACACATGATCGAAACGCTCGTCCAACTGGATCGCGATCCTCTCGAACTGCTTACACTAGCGGGTAACGTACAGGGCACCGGAGCCCGCGCCGGATGGAACCTGGGTGTGGCCAGTGGAGGCTTTTATAGTGGCCCGGCGGATACCCGTATCAATGGCGGACGAGCCGGCGGGGTCGAGTACTTGATTGACGGCGTTCCGGCTACTGGTGGCTATGTTCACAACGTAGTCAATGCAACCCCGAACATGGACGATGTGCAGGAGTTCAAAGTCATTACCAATGGTATTTCAGCCGAGTATGGCCGCCTTTCCGGGGGCGTGGTGGAACTTTCGACAAAGTCTGGTTCCAATTCGTTCCATGGCCAGCTTTTCGAATATCACCAGGATGCCTTCCTCGATGCGAACACCTGGACCAACGACTGGGATTGCGGCTACTATGGCCCGACGAATGGGGCTTGCCACAAACCCAATTTCCGCCAGAACCGCTTCGGTTTTGCTGTCGGTGGCCCGGTTCTCCTGCCCCATCTTTACGATGGCCGGAAGAAGGTGTTCTTCTTCGCCAACGCAGAGTGGCTGCGGCATAGCACCTCAGGGGCTAGTACCGTGGCAACGACGATTAGCGACACGGAGCGCAACTCAATCACCAATCCCGTCCCTTGTCCCGATGGCACGGCTGGCGGCTGTATCGATCTAACGGACATCGGGGTCGCTTCCCAAGATCCGAACCTTCCTTGGGCGGCCTTGGGCGATCCATTCGCAACAAGCAACCTAGGTGGCCCCAGCCAGTCCATCTGTAATACGTACTACGGCCCAGGTTCACCTCAGAACCTTCCGGCCGTAAGCGACCCGAGTGGTTGCCTGTATCCGGCAGGCGGAGACGGCCGCCATATACCCATCACGGAATCCATCAACATTCCAGGCGCTATGACCCTGGCTGGCGGGCTGAACAGTCCGATCTCGCACTATGTCAGCGCTATGCCGCACTCCAATATTTCAGCCCGGTCGGGAGGGACCGGCGGCAATTATCAGGGCTTTCAAGCGAACAAGTTCAACGGGTTATCATGGAATGGCCGCGTCGATTACGTCATCAACGAAAAGCAACAGCTCTATGGCCGTTACGATCAAAACTCGGCAACCAATACCACAGCACCCTTGTTTTCTAATTTTGCCTCTAGCGGTAACGAGTCCAAGGGGGCCTTTAGCACTTCGCTCCATTACAACTACACCATCACGCCAACTCTGGTGCTGGA
>JBEKLB010000692.1:0-2704 GCA_050010415.1 Bryobacteraceae bacterium
GTGACATTGAGCGAACTCGCGGCCATTGCTATAATCGAAGCGTTCCGCACGTGTTCGGCAACGAGCCGTTTCATTCGGTTGGAATCCAGCAATAATCAGGGTGAAGGGAACAATCCTCGCGGCCCGCAGTGGCTAAGCGGGTTTCGACACGTGGCCAGGTAGCTCAGGTGGTAGAGCGCAGCCCTGAAAAGGCTGGCGTCGGCGGTTCAACTCCGTCCCTGGCCACCATCATTCCAAAGAACTTGGCGACCGAGAGCCGAATTTTCCAACCCACGATCCAACCCATGATTCTCACTGAACTCGGTCTGTGAGCAGGTGAATTCTGTTCCCCACAATACCAATTACGGAGGTGCGAGAGATTACGCGTAAAGCGCTGATCTGCGCCAAGTCGGTGATCAACTCTTCGGTCATGCCGTCAGCGAAGTAATTCGGGGAAGCATCGCCAGAAAGGTTATCCAGCGGAAGCGCTGCTATGGATCGCATGCCCGTGGGCGCAGGTGCCCTGGAACGAAATTGCCAAACGGAGAGAATCGGGACCGTGATGTCACGTCCAGCGAGAGCGCGGAAGGCAGTGCACGAGTCACTCCTGAGCACTTCTGGCGCTTCACCGTCGAGAGACTTGTCTCGTCACATCGAGGCGCATTAGAAAGGGGAAAAGCTTATGGCACCCACCACCCTGGCAGCACCCTCGAACACTCCAACAAACCAGCCGACGATCGTTTTATTCCCTTAGCCCGCCAATAAAATACCGCGGAATAAAACCAAGGGCCATTGGTTCTGCACAACGAGTCATCGAGCGGACTGGAGTCGCCGGTTGAACGATGGCGCGGAACAACCACCTGATCGGGGGTGGCGGAGAGGCGGCACGGGCTGGATGGAATGATCTTTACTTCGTTCCGCTACTACTTACCTTGGCGTGTGCGAGCCTCACCCCCGCGATTGCTCTCTCCTTTTGGGCGGGGTGAGGACTTTAGGCTGGTGCGAATTCAGGTAGATATCGGCACGCGCTGCCAATCTGGAAGAGGAATGGCGATGGTAAATCCTTTCGACCCTAAAACGGTATTTCTAGCCAAGCACGCGCAACATGTTGTGCTGATCCATTTTCCAATCGCGTTGTTCATCACGGCGGTGACGTTCGATTTTATCGCGCTGTGGACGAAGCGCCAAGGCTTGGCGGACGCGGCGTACTACAACCTGCTCATGGCAACAATTTCTACTGTTCCGGTTGTAGCTACTGGGCTGCTCGCGTGGCAGTTTCAACTCGAGGGACAGAAACTGAAGGGCATTTTGTTGCTGCACGTGCTGATGGCGTGTCTTTCGACGCTCATGATCTGGCTGGTCTGGTGGGTGCATTTCCGCGCTCGACGACGGACAGTGACGTTGCCGATCTACCGCCTTGCACTCGAGGTTCTGGCAGTCGCTGTTGTTGCGGTGACCGGGCATCTGGGCGGTTTTCTAAGCGGCGTAAACGGACCCGGTTAGGCATCCCGATCAGGAGTGCGGATGCCTTCACGCTCAGTCGCGCTGCGTGCTGCACACGCGTGACAAGACTGCTTGACGGATTATCCCCTCGGCGTCACTGCAGTCGATCCGACAAACAACAGACGATTGCTAAGAAGCTTCACTGAACTTACATAGTGGTTACATCTTGCTGACAACGGCAACCACCCGCTAAGTTACTTTCTTCACTGTGGAAAGTGATGCGGCCCTATCCCGCCGCTAGAAGAGCCGCCACTACTCTTCACAAAATTCATGGTCGCCATTTGACTTTGTCGGGAATAAAAGGGACTCGTGCCGGTTATCACCTCAGAACGCAGGAAAATCGAGGGGGCAAAATGGCGGACAACAACCACGATCTTATCGATGAGAAGTTGCAAAACCTCAACAATGACGGCGTCGATCGTCGCGGGTTCCTGAAATGCATGGCCTGGGCGGGTACAGGCCTGGTGTGGACTATGAGCGGCGGCATCCCGGTGTCGCGGGCTTTCGCCAAAGGTTACGGCAAAGATGCCATCAAAGGCGCGGACTTCAGCTTCGTGCAGATCAGCGACAGCCACATCGGCTTTAGCAAGCCGGCGAATCCGGACGTCACCGCCACGCTACAGACGGCGATCAACAAGATCAACGCCATACCGCAGGCGCCGGATTTCATCATACACACCGGCGACTTGAGTCAGCTCTCGAAGCCGAGCGAGTTCGACACGCTTGACCAGGTGTTAAAGGGAGCCTCCGCAAAACAGATCTTCTTTGTGCCGGGTGAGCATGACATGCTGACCGACAACGGCGACCAATATCTCCAGCGCTATGGAAAGGGCACAAAGGGGACGGGGTGGTCGAGCTTCGACCACAAAGGTGTGCATTTCGTCGGTCTCGTAAACGTCGCCAATTTGAAAGCTGGAGGCATGGGGTCGCTCGGTCACGAACAACTGGAATGGCTGGAGAAAGATCTCAAGGGCCGCTCGACCAGCACTCCGATTGTGCTCTTTGCGCATATTCCACTGTGGACCATCTACCCCGATTGGGGCTGGGGCACCGACGACAGCGAACAAGCCTTGTCTTACGTTAAGCGGTTCGGTTCGGTGACGGTGTTGAACGGACATATCCACCAGATCATGCAGAAAGTGGAAGGCAAGGTTTCGTTTCACACCGCGATGTCGACCGCTTTTCCGCAACCTGCGCCAGGAACCGCTCCCTCGGCCGGACC
>JBEKLB010000693.1:0-2700 GCA_050010415.1 Bryobacteraceae bacterium
CTGCTCCGGGTACAGACATCGCCACGGCCATCGGCACCGCGTTGAACTCCCTCAGCGACGGGTCCGAAGGATCGGGGGGGCGAGTGCTATCAACGAGCTGGTACCGGTGCGAAGGCGATGTAGGTCAGTCGGACGTGACCAGCATTGACAGCCTTATCTCCGACGCTGCCGCTTCCGGCGTTACAGTATTTGCTCTAACCGGAGATAGCGGTGCAACCTGCATCAATGGAGGCAATTCATACCCTGGTGCTGCGGCCTTTCCGGCGGATGCGCCGCACGCGGTTGCCGTCGGAGGCACGAGCCTTGTCAACAATTCTGACGATACCTACAACAGCGAGAGCTGGTGGCTGAATTCCGGCGGGTATGGGGTGAGCCAATTCGTCCCCGAGCCGTCGTATCAGTCCACGTTTTATCCGGGCGCGACCGGCCGGTCCGAACCTGATGTCGCAATGGAAGCGGCGCCCGGCATCGTCGTTTGCCAGGCGTCGGCGACCGTTTCCCCGAATTGCACCGGGGTGGTTGGCGGCACCAGTCTGGCGGCGCCGCTGATGGCGGCGATCTGGACTTTGGTTACCCAGGCCGACGAGGATGCCACCGGTTTGGCCTCGGTTGCGGCCAATGGTTATTTGTATAAATATCCGCATGAGTTTCACCCCGCCTCCTCAATGACGGGCACGGGAAACGACTTTGCCCATGTGGGGCTAGGTTCCCCCGACATCACGAAACTGGTCTCCAGGCTGGTTCCGCCCCAAGTCAGCAGCATCTTTCCGCAAATTGGACCCGCATCTGGCGGCACCGAGGTGACCATCTATGGCGCCGGCTTCATCGGCATAAGCAAAGTGTCGTTTGGCGGGATAGCGGCAACGCACCTCACCATCGATTCAGATGCCCAACTGACAGTCGAGACCCCGGAAGCGCCCGGCCAAGAGGTAGCAGTAAAGGTAGAGGCCTGGGGCGGGGACGCGACCCTCGACGGCGTCTACACCTACAATCCGAAGATCACCGGGATCAGCCCCAGAAACGGTCCGATCGAGGGCGGAGCGATGGTTACGGTGAACGGCCGCGCCTTGGCCACCGACGAAACCTTCCTCTTTGGCGGGCGCCCCGCCACTGGGCTTACCTGCGCGAGTTCGAAGGTGTGCACCATGACCACGCCGGCGAACCCTCCGGGATCGGTGGTCGTTCAGGCACAGCCGCCGTGGGCATCTGGAGACAGTCCAATTACATCTGCCACGACCTACACATATAACGGTCCGGTAATTACCAGCTTTACTCCCCCCGTTGGAGCTACCACTGGCAACCAATTCTTCCAGATCTACGGAGTAAGTCTGGGAAGCGAGACGACCGTGACGACCGTTTCGTTCGGTCTTGAGAATGCCACTGGCGTCTCGTGCCCGGGGCCAGGTTACTGCTTCGGTTGGACTCCGGCGCACGCCGCCGGAGCCGTTCCGGTGACCGTGACAGTCAACGGCATCACCACTCCGCCAGCCACGACCGAGTTCACTTTCGAGGTGTTCCCAACCATCGCTGCCATCAGCCCGAATCCCGCCGCGGCCGGTACGACCGTGACCGTGACGGGAACGGGATTCAGCACCACTGCGGGTCAGACCTCTTTCAGCTTCTTCAGCATCAACGTGACGGGCACTTCTTGCAGCCCGACGCAATGCCTGGCGGTAGTGCCGGAGGAAGTGAATGGGACCGCAACCACCACCGCGGTTACGGTAACCGTCAATGGGAATACGAGCACGGATTGGGTAGACTTCGCCTATCCCGGCAAGCCTGCTCCTCCCTGCCATGGCACAACCTGCAACTAGCCCTTCGCGATCTCCATGACTGGGGGTCGGCTCTATCAAGAGCCGCCCCCACGCGAGGCGGGTTGCCAGTTATGAAGATTCTATGAGGACGCCGCCGGAGTGATCGAGGGTTTCATGGCCACACCGTAAAAGGCGATTGAGGCATTTGCTGCGGACACGATTCCACTGCACCGATAGCAGGGCTTTACGACAAAGCATTTTCACTTACACAAGGAGAAACCTCATGACGAAAAACTTCGCGCACACTCTATTTGCGCTTGCTCTTGCAGCCATGATTTGGGGCGCGTCCCCATTGTTCGCACAAGGCAAGCTGGTTGGACGGCGTGTCAGTTCGGGCGAAGGCTCACTTCGTTCTCCCGCATCTGAGCGTGACATTCCCGCAACCCTGAGCGTCGGAAACTTCGGCACGATCGACTTTCCGGGAGCCTCCGACAGCTCGGCCTATTCGGTCAACGACCGTGGAGACTTCGTTGGCGGCTATGGTCCCGATACGGCGTCGAACTTTTCCGACACTGGCTTTTTCCTGACCGACGACGCGTTCAAGAAAATCAGTTATCCGGGCGCTATTCAAACCGGCGCTTTCGGAGTGAACAATTCTGGCGAGATCGTCGGCAGCTACCTCGATTCTTCGAACAACTTGCACGGCTTCCAGCTGGTGAAGGGGGTCTACACCGGCATCGATGTTCCGGGCGCGAACACGACGCAGGTCGAGGGCGTGAACAACTCCGGCGAGATCGTCGGACTTTACTACACCACGGGTTCGAGCACGGGCTACGGCTTCTACCTGGTCGGGAGCACCTACACCACCATTGCCGTAGCGGGCGCAGTCGACACCTATGCTGCGGCCGTCAATAACGCGGGCGAGATCGTCGGCCAGTATATAGAT
>JBEKLB010000694.1:0-2685 GCA_050010415.1 Bryobacteraceae bacterium
CCGCCCCGTTTGCCGGCGTCGTTACTGACCGTTACGCAAATCTGGGCACTCTGGTGCAAGCTGGAACCGGCTCGAGCACGCAGGCGATGCCCATCGTTCGCCTCTCCGAAGACGATCTTTTCCGTCTCGTGATTCCAGTTCCCGAGTCCTACGTGCAATACATTCATATCGGCGACCCAGTGGACGTTCGCGTGCCTTCTTTGAACCGCACCTTTCCGGGAAAGGTGGCCCGCTTCTCCGTCGATGTGCGCGAAGATACTCGCACCATGCACACTGAAGTGGATGTTTCCAATCCCCAACATGTTCTAGTGCCGGGCCTCTATGCCGATGCCGAGCTTGTCTTCGACCAGGCAGTCGATGTTCTTACCGTCCCGATCCAAGCCTTGAATCGCGAGGGGAACGAAACCACCGTTTTCATAGTGAACAAGAGCGGCGTACTCGAAGACCGCACCGTGCGCCTTGGATTGCGCACCGCCGACTACGCCGAAATTCTCTCCGGATTAAAAGAAGGATCGGAGGTTGTGGTCAGCGACCGCAGCGCTCTCAAGGCTGGCGAACCGGTTCATGCCCAAGACGTGCCCGTAATGGAATATCACGAGGAGAGTACGCAGTAAATACCGCGGCGTAATTACCCCGCCGTAATTGCCAAAGATCGTGAGGCTCAGCCGCCACGGTTGCATCCGGAACACTATGCCTGGATTTTCGATTCGTAATCCGTACTTCATTATCGTGATCTGCCTTGCGTTGCTGGTCATCGGCGTGACCAGTCTCTCGCGGATGCCCGTGGATTTGTTCCCGCCCATCAATTTACCTGAAGTCGTCGTAGCCACGTTTTACTCCGGCATGCCCCCCGAAGATATCGAAACCGATATCACCGACCCTCTGGAACGCTTCTTCACCCTGGCCTCCGGCGTGGATCACATGGAGTCGCGATCCCTGTTAGGGGTCAGCATCATCCGCATCTATTTTCAGCCCGGAACCAGCGCTGACGCTGATGTTAGTCAGTTATCCAATCTGGCTCTCGCCGATCTGAAGCGTCTGCCTCCGGGCACACTCCCTCCCGTGGTCCTCAAGTTCGACGCATCCAGCCTTCCCGTCGCGTTGGTCACCGTCGAAGGGGAGGGACTCAACCAGACTCAGCTCCACGACTACGCCCAATTCGAGATTCGCAACCAGATCGCGGTTGTTCCGGGGGCGGAGATTCCCGGCGTCTTCGGCGGCATCTACCGCCAAATCATGGTCTACGTCGATCCCTACAAATTGGCCTCGCGCCAATTGAGCGTGATGGATGTGGTTAGCGCAGTTAACAACGCCAACCTGATTCTGCCAGCAGGCGACGTGAAGGTGGGGCCGTACGACTATTTCGTTTACTCCAACAGCCTAGTTGACAACATGAAGCAACTGGGCGAGGTCCCTCTCAAAGTAAAAGGAAAGTCCTGGGTCACGGTAGATGATGTCGGCAAGGCAGAAGACGCCCACGGAATTCAATCCAACATCGTTCGCATTGATGGCCAGAAATCCGCCTACATTCCCATTATGAAGCAGGGTGGCGACTCCAACACCATCGCCGTGGTAAACGGAGTTCGAGAGCTCATCAAGCATCTCTACGACATCCCGAAGCAGATGAAGACCAGCCTCGTATTCGACCAATCGGTATTCGTGAAAGAAGCAATCCGCACCGTCCTGCACGAAGGCGCTTTGGGATTGATCCTGACCAGCCTGATGATTCTCATTTTCCTGGGAAGCTTTCGCGCCACCTCCGCAGTTCTGCTCTCCATTCCAATCTCCGCATTAGCCGCGTTTGTAGTCCTCGCAATGCTGGGCGGCACTATCAATACCATGATCCTTGGCGGGATGGCTCTCGCCTTCTCGCGGGTAATCGACAACTCAGTCATCTCGCTCGAAAATATCTACCGCCATCTGGAAATGGGCGCAGCCCCCATGATCGCTGCCGAAGTTGGCGGATCGGAGGTCAGTCTCGCCGTTCTGGCCGCCACTCTGGTGGATGTAGTCGATTTCTTCCCCGTGGTTTTTCTCTTCGGGGTCGCCAAGTTTTTGTTCTCAGCTCTCGCGCTCGCGTTTTGCCTGTCGCTGCTGGCCTCCTACGTAGTGGCGATGACGGTGATTCCTCTCTTTTGCTCGCGTTTCTTGAAAGCTGCGCATCACATTCCGGAACCCGAAAGTAAACCCGGCGAGTATGAGGTTGAACCCACCAAGGCGACCGACCACTCCTGGCTTGATCGCTTTAATGCGCGCTTCAACCGTCACTTTAACAAATTACTGGATTTCTATGAACGCTGGGTGCGTCGCGCGCTGCAACGCCCCGGTCTCACCGTGGCCTTGCTCAGCAGCTTGTTTGCCGTAAGCCTGGCCATTTATCCTCTGCTTGGGCTGGCATTTTTTCCCAAGACAGATGCCGGCCAATTCACCATTAATCTAAAAGTTCCCACCGGCACCCGCATCGAGCTCACCGACGATTACGTTGCCAAAGTGGAAGATCTGATTCGGCATCAGGTGGAACCAAAGGATCTGAAACGAATCGTCTCCAACATCGGCGTCGTCCCCGATTTCTCAGCCCTCTACACCACCAACTCCGGCCCCTACACCGCAACCGTCCAGGTCGCACTGAACGAACCGCATAGCCTCAGCAGTTTCGCCTACATGGACCGTGTGCAGAAAGCCATG
>JBEKLB010000695.1:0-2665 GCA_050010415.1 Bryobacteraceae bacterium
CATCGGATTGGCATCCGCGCCGCGCCCCTTTTTTTGCACTTCGGCCGCTTCTTCCTTGGTGTAGAACGGTTGGTCCTTCAGCTTTTCCGGGCGCTCGAGTGGAATGGCGGTAGCGGAACTCCAGGCGCCGCTAAAGTCAGGATGCGGCGTTTCGGCGACGACGCTCAGTGCTGTAGAAAAAGCCAGAACCCGTAAGAAACAGCCTGCGTTCCGGCGGCTAGACGGTATGGTATCCACGCCCTATTATGCCATCACGCTTTCCTCGACGTCGCAGCGGTGCTCGTGGGCTTCCAAGCCAAGGCATTCCTGTCCTGACGGAACCCACCCGGGCCGTTTGCGGCGGCTGTCACAGCGATAGGAATTTCGTTAACCACCCCGGCGGACCGCTGGCCGGCGATACGCAGTGCGCCAAGTTTCCAATGGCCGCTGGCCTTTTCTGTGCTATGCTCGTGCGACGTATTTTTTCGGCTCAACGGAGGATCCGATGAAAGCTCGCTTGTGTTTCCTGGCGTTCCTGCTGGCTGCCGCGCTCATGACCGTTCCCGCTTCGGGAGGAACCGTGCTCTACACTAACGGCCCGATAAACGGCAATACTGGATCTGAGCCCATCTCGAGTGGCATCGCCATCTTTTACTTCGAGACGACCGACTCGTTTACTCTTACCTCTTCCGCGACGATAACCGGAGTGACGTTTGGCGAGTGGTTAGGCACCGGATATACTCCGCAGACGGTAGATTGGGACATCGGCACGTCAGCCTTCGATAGTAGCCTTGGCTCAGGCTCCTCCGTCACGGTCACCCCCACTTTGTTCTGCACCGCCAGCGTCACCTGCGGCTCCGGAACTGACGACGTATACAGTTCCAGCTTCTCGCTCAATCTGGCTCTGGGCGCAGGCACATACTGGTTGACGCTTTTTGGTGCGACCGACTCAGACTCCTCTGAGACTCCCGGCTGGGACGAGAATGACGGCCCCTCCTCGGCAGAATCTGGCATTTTTGTCGACGTCGGCGACGTTCCCTCGGAGTCGTTTTCCATCATCGGCACGTCCGCGCCCGAACCAGGCACCTTCGTGCTCGGTGGCGCCGGACTCCTGTTGTTGATCGCCACTCGTCTCCGCCGTGCCGGCAAGCATTTTGCACGATAGCGATCCCGCGCACGGGATCGGCGGCTGACGCGCTCTACTGATGATACGCCCGCGGCGGACGATAGCCCGGAGGTCTGACCGCGGAGTTCGAAAGGCTCGCGTTCGGCTCCGACACCGCCGCCCGCGATGCCGCCAAACGTGTGGTTAAAGCAGTCCCCTTGCGGCAGCATAAGAAATTTCCCCTAAAGTTTTCGCCCGCGCCTTCCGATAAGTTCAGGTAGACGCAGGTATAAGCCCGAGGCTGGTGCGCCGGGCAGGCTTTCCTGCGGCGCGGCTAGTCTACGGCGAAGCCCTCAGCCTTGACCAAGGCAGATTCAGTTCTTAAATGTTAAATTCCTATTCCTATATCCATTCACAGCGGACTGTCCATACCCAAGAGAGGAGCAAATTCCAGCAAGAGCGCAAAGTAGTGTTGGCAAGGGCGAAAGTATCCGGACGAAGGAAAGTCCTGTCGGGCGGAAATCAGTTTGTTGAACTCGCCTTCGTGATGCTGCCGTTCTTCGCGTTGATCACTGCATTTTTCGACGTGTCGTTCGTGCTTTTCAGTTGGAGCACGATTCAAAACGCGGTGCGCGAAGGCTGCCGCTACGCGATCACCTTCCAGACGGCTCCGCCCACCGGCGCGACCTGGACCTGCAACGGCACCCAGGATAACTGCATTGAGAATGACGTCGTCAGCAATTCCATGGGCTTGCTGACCGTGGCCGGCGGGCTGATCAATGTGAATTACTATGCGCAGGCGACTCCCACCACCGCGATTGCCGCGCCCAATGGCAACGACCCCGGCAACATCGTGGTCGTTTCGGTTTTGGCCTATCCGCTGAACTGGATGGTCCCCTTGAGTGGAGCCGGCGGAGGCGCGATGTTGAACTCCTCGGCCAGTCCCTATCGCTCCACCTCGCCGACCACCATTAACGTATACTCTTCAGACGTTCTGGGCGGCTATCCGGCGGGCGACAATTCGGTGACCCGGTGACCCCGGTTTCCCGGTCGCGTACCCGCCGTCAGAAAGGGAGCGAAATCATTGAGTTCGCGCTGATTGCCGCTTTTCTGGTGCCGTCGTTCATCTGGGTTTTCGTGAACGGCATGAATCTGATCCGCTTCATTCAGTGCAACCAGATCTGCCGCGACATCGGCAATCTGTATATGCAGGGCGTGGATTTCACCACTTACTCGGCCGAGGAAGTCGCTGTCACCCTCGCCACCGGCTACTCCCTTCAGATCGGATCGAGTTTCACCGGCAACAACCCGGCGAACGACTCATCGGGCAATGGCGGGAACGGCTGGGTCATTCTCTCCGAAGTGATGTACGTCGGCACTTCGGCGTGCTCCGCGCTTTCTTCCGGGACCACCTGCACCAACGAGGGAAAGTACGTGTATATTCAGCGCGTCGATTTTGGAAACAGCGCCCTCACCATCAATGGAAACGCGCTCGCAAGCGCCATCGGAACCCCCACCGGCGCCACCATCAACAACGAGGGATATGTCCAGAACTACCTGACCGATTCCCATGCCGTGGCT
>JBEKLB010000696.1:0-2658 GCA_050010415.1 Bryobacteraceae bacterium
CAGCGTACCGGCGCCGCCGCCCGCCAGCAGCGTGGGCAGCGGATTGTGATTGTGGATATTGCTGTTGCTCAAGCAGCTTCCGTAAACCAGTGTGGTGTGATCCAGCAAATTGCCGTCGCCATCCGGCGTGGCCTTCAGCTTATCGAGGAACTTCGCGAACAGCGTCAGGTGATAATTCTGGATCTTCACCAGCTTCGCCAGTTTCTCGGGATTGTCCTGATGATGCGAAGTGGCGTGGTGCGGGTCGGGCACTCCCACCTGCGGATAGCTGCGCTGGCTCAGCTCGCGCGCCATCATGAAGGTAAACACGCGCGTGGCGTCGGATTGAAAAGCCAGGGCCATCATGTCGTACATCAGGCCGACATGTTCCTCGTAAGAATCCGGCACGCCCACCGGCGCACTCGGCATGCTTACCTCGGAACCGGCGCTTTTCTCGGCTATTTGCAGACGCCGCTCGATTTCGCGGATGTTCTCCAGATACTCATTCATGCGCGTGCGATCCTTCGCGCCCAGGCCCTTTTGCAAGCGCGGAACCGACCCCGTTATCTGATCCAGGATGCTCTGATCTTCGTCCATGCGCGCCAGGCGCTCGGGCACCGTGCCGCCTTCGCCGAACAGCCGCTCGAACACCACGCGCGGATTAATTTCCATCGGCAGCGGGGTGGTGGGATTGCTCCACGAAATCGTGTTCATGTACGCGCAGCTGTAGCCGACGTCGCAGGCGCCGATCAATCCGGTCATGTCTTCGGTGGCGAGCTCGAGCGACGGGAAGCGCGTGCTCTGGCCGATCTTGGCGGCCGCCATTTGATCGATGGTGGTGCCCGCGCGCACATCCTCGCCTTCGGTCTTCTTGGCGTGCGTGCCGTTCAACCAGGTGGCCGTGGCGCGCGAATGGTCCGCGCCCCCGTCACCCAACGCTTCGGCCATGTGATGGCACAGATTGCTCAGCACGATGACGTTTTCGCGATGCTTGGAAAGCGCGCTCAAGATGGGGCCAAACTCGAAATCCGCACCGGTGCCGATGGGCGTCCACTTGTCCATCACGGCACCGTGCGGGACATAAATGCAGCCCAGGCGCGGAGTCACGCTGGCGGCGGTTTTGGTCTGCGCGGTGAGCGCTGGAACCATGGAGTCCAGCAGCGGCAGCGAAATCGCCGCGCCGCCCAACCCTCGTAACATCGCCCGGCGGGACAAGTGCTTCTTGGTGACGAACGTCATGACAACGTCTCCTTATCGATTATGACTCTCGCCGCCATCCAGCAACGACGCAGTCTTCACCGGCGGCGCATCCGCCGGGGTCTTGATCTTCATGCGGAACTCAGGGCTCTTTACGATGCCCGAAATCAAATCCGAAAATTTGTAGTGATCGGCAGCGGCGTGCGCGATGATGGCGCGAATCTCCGGCATATCCTGGTAATCCACGCCTCTGCCGAGCGCGTAAGTCATCAGCTTCTCAGTGAGCGTGGTAACGAAAACGTTGGGCCGAGCGAGTAAAGCGGCACGCAACGTTGCTGGGCCCTCGACCTTCGAACCATCCAGCAGTACGCCCGAAGCATCGATCGCCGCTCCGTCTTCGCTCTTGGCTCGCCACTGGCCGATGGCATCGAAATTCTCCAGCGCGAAACCGAGCGGATCCATGACCTTGTGGCAGCTCGCGCAGGCCGGACTCTTGCGATGCTCCTCCAGACGCTCGCGCACCGACATCGGTTTGCCGCCTTCGTTATTTTCCTTGAGCGCCGGCACGTTGGGGGGCGGCGCGGGCGGTGGCGTCCCAAGGATGTTCGTCAGTATCCATTTGCCGCGCAGCACCGGCGACGTGCGGGTAGCGATGGACGTGACCGTGAGAACGCTACCTTGCCCCAGCAACCCCCGGCGCGAATCGTCGGTCAGCGTGACCCGGCGGAAGCGCGGCCCATAGACATCGGGAATGCCATAGTGCTTCGCCAGGCGTTCGTTCACGAACGTGTAGTCTGCGTTCAGCAAGTCCAGAACATTGCGATTCTCGTTCACCACGCTCGAGAAAAACATTTCAGTTTCGGTGAGCAGGGACTGGCGCAGGTTGTCGTCAAAATCGGGAAACTCGTTTGGATCGGGCGCGAAATTCTTGAGGTTGCGCAGGTAAAGCCATTGGGCTGCGAAGTTGGTTGCCAGCGCTTGCGATCTGGAATCGGCCAGCATCCGCCGGATCTGCTGATCGAGCGTGACAGGATTGCTCAACTTGCCGGCCACGGCAAGATCCAGCAGTTCGTCATCGGGAATGCTGCTCCACAGGAAGAAAGACAGGCGCGAAGCTAATTCCAGGTCGTCGATTTTGTACGGCGCTCCGTCGGGCACGGCAGCCGGATCGCGTTCGAAACGGAAGACAAACTCGGGGCTGGAGAGAATCAGCCGCAGCGCTCGCTCGATGCCGGCGTCAAAACTCCCTCCCTTATTTCGCCCAGCCTGATAGAAGCTCAACAGCGTCTCGGTGTCGGCGGGTGTGATGGGCCTGCGATAAGCGCCGCGAGCCAGCGTCGAGAGAATCTTCTTGGCGCAACCGACCTCCTCGCTGGAATTAGCCGGCTTGCAGGCGAAAATCTTGCGGCGGCTAGGGGTGTCTCCCGGGCCGGTTGCATTGTACGGCCCCGCAATCACTACTTGATCGATGTGCGGGAGCCC
>JBEKLB010000697.1:0-2655 GCA_050010415.1 Bryobacteraceae bacterium
CGGCTTTGGCGAAGAAGACCCCAAGGCACGCCCGTATCGATTCACTTTTCAAATACCCGAGCACGCCCCTCCAAAGAAATACTCTCTTACCGCAATGGGAACGTTGGCCGCGCCTCCCCGGCTTATATACTCCAATTCAATCGACGTTGTGATCGAGCGCGCCGATTCACCAGTGAGCATTACCGTCTACCCGGTTGTAGCGGATTTCACGATGGATCAAAAGCGCTATCTGCAGGTCACCGGACTCTACGCCGACAAGACCACTGCGGATCTGACTCAATCCACCCGCATCGAATATGCTTCGAGCGACCCGGACGTTGCCGCCGTGGATTCGCAAGGCATCGTTTCGCCCGTCGCGCCAGGCTCCGCGAAAATCACGGTCACTTATGGCGATCTCAAGCAAGACGTTCCGGTTCGCGTACGGGGAAACCGATAACCCTGAGCTGGACGCAACGTGCCAGCAGTTGCCAATCCCGCCCGAGCGCAGGCGAGCGCCACCCGCCAATCCCCAACCCCGCGCTCCCTCACCTGCGCATGGCGCAGGTGAGGAAGTGCTCAACTCACCATCGAAACCAACCCGCGTTCTTTCAACCCGCTGATCGCCAAGCCATAGCGTCCGCGCACCCCGGTCTTTTCGAAGATATGCTTCAGATGGATCTTGACGGTTCCGGGACGAATGCCCAATTCGAGCGCGATCTCTTTGTTCTTGAACCCCTGCTCCACCATTTCGAGCACCTGGTGCTCCCTGGGGGTCAGTTCGGAGCGCGGGTAGCGCTCCTGCCGCGCCGAATCGCGGAACACGCAATCCTCCATCCAGCTCCGCCCGGAGGCCACGGTGCGAAGGCAGCTCAGGATGCTCTCCAGATCCGCGGTCTTGCGCACAATGCCCTTGGCGCCCGCCTGCAGCAGACGCAGCGCTTCGGCTTCGGTCATCGAGACGCCCCATACCGTCACCGCGGGCGCGGCGTCCGACAGTCTCAAATCATGGATCCAATCCAGCACGATTCGCATGCCGAATCCCTTGTCCACGATCACCACATTCGGTGGCCGGGCGGTCATCAACTGCGTGGCCGCTTCCAGAGAATTCAACGACGCCAGGAACTCCAGGTCTCCGGCTGTGGCCAGCAGGGTTCGCAATCCTTCGGCCGTGATCGGTTGGGTGTCGCACACGACGACAGTTTTGTTCGAGTGGTCTTCGCTCATTTTGATCTCTTACCAGCCGACACGCCTTTCTCTCATGCGGGCCTGAGTCTGATCCATTAGGTCTGATTCATGAATCAAACTAAGCCTTATCGGCGAGTGCGTTCGAATGTTTAGTTGATCTGGTGAGTGAAGGCTCTCATGTTATGATCAACCTTAGCCGATTTGATCGGTTAGGACTATTGTGATCGAAAGTCCGCAGTGCGCCGATGCCCCAGCCTGATACCCCGAAATTCAGCGGTAATTGGAAAGCGCTGTTCATTTGCCCTAACCAAAAGATAATCCGGGACTTAGCGCCGCTTCTCCGTAAACATTTACCGACCTTTTCCGGGCACGATCTCAACGCTTATCCACAGCGTCACCAGTTGGCCGAGGTTGTCCTTAAGGAGACGCCCAATCTCTGTCTGCTCGAAATCGGAGAGCCGCCCGATGCAGGATTGGCTCTCATCCCGGATTTGCTGCGCGTCGACGCCAAGCTCCCCATCATCGTGGTGCTCGCGAGCAACGACCCAGAATTGGTGCTGCGTTGCCTGCGCCAGGGCGCCAGTGACTTCCTGATCCCACCCTTCACTTCCGACCAAGTGGAGGGGGCGCTGCAGAAGATTGCCCGCCTGCAGCCCAACCGCGTCAGCACCGCCGGGCGAGTCTATTGCATCATGCCCGCCAAAGGCGGCTGCGGCGCCAGCACCATCGCCAGCAACCTGGCGTACCAGATGAAGCGCGGCGACAAGCGCATCCTGCTGGCGGACCTGGATCCGCTAGCTGGAACCCTCTCGTTCCTGCTGAAGATCAAATCCGCCTACAGCTTCATGGATGCGCTGGCGCGCTCGCACGACATCGACGCGGATTTGTGGAAAGCCGTGGTCACCAGCCGGCAGGGCGTGGACGTTATGCTTTCCCCCGAAGTGATGACGGAAGGAATGAGCGAACTCAAGGATGCCAGCAGCATCATCGAATATGCGCGCGGCACGTATGACATAGTGGTGCTCGACACCGGCGGCGTCTACGGCGATTGGAACCTGAGCCAGGCGCAACTGGCGGACGAGATTCTGCTGGTCACCACCAACGAGCTCACCGCGCTGCAAGCCGTGCAACGCGCTATGGGTTATTTGGATGCGAATAACATCGGCCGCCACAAGCTCCGTCTCATCGTAAACCGCTATGACCGTCACACCGGCCTGAGCAAAGACGTCATCGGCACCGCGCTCCACACCGACATCTTTCACATCATGCCCAGCGATTACGAAGCCATCCAGAAGTCATTGATGGAAGGCAAGCCGCTCGGCCCCGCCACCAGCTTCGGCAAAAGCATCATCGGACTGGCGGATCGTCTGGGCGGAACGTCGGAAGCACCGAACAAGAAAAACAGTTCGCTCTCCGGTCTGCTCTCGCTGTTCTCCCGCACTTCTTAGAGCCATTCGGGAACCGATCCGCTAAACTGAAGTCGGAGGCGCT
>JBEKLB010000698.1:0-2654 GCA_050010415.1 Bryobacteraceae bacterium
TGGTTCGCTCCGATCACACGGTGCATCTTCAGAAGATCGAAGTGGGCCGCGATTACGGCGACCGCATCGAAGTGCTCAAGGGGCTGCGCGAAGGAGACATGATCGTCTCCAATCCCAGTGACGTAGCGCGGGAAGGCGTTCAAGTTGACGCGGTCCCGGCGGCTTCAACGGGCAAGTGATGCCTTGAGGGTCTTCACCCCGTCTTGGATCTCTTGGGCGTTAGTGCCTCCGTAGCCCAGGATCAATCCGCCTCTGGGCGGTTTTTTCAAATAGCACGGTTTTTTCAAATAGCACATGGACAAGGGCAACACCGAAAGGCCGTTCTTTGCGGCGCGGCGAGCCACGTCCCGATCGTCAACGCCTGGCGGCAACAACACCACCAGGTGCATCCCGGCTTCCGCTCCGATCACCTCCAGCGTGTCTCGAAGCTCGGTTTGGATGGCGTCCACCAGTGCGCTGCGCCGCTCCAAATAGAGAGTTCGCATGCGCCGAAGATGGCGGGCAAAATGTCCTTCAAAATGTCCTTCTTTGATGAAGTCGGTCAAGACCGCCTGATAGAGAGTGGATGAAAACAGGTCCGCGCGGTCACGTGCTGATAAAGGAGCTGGCCGTCAGGATTCCGTAAATTTCAGGATCCGCCTTTCGGGCCAATCGACATTCGCCCCACGCTCGCGGCAAATCCAGGAATTCCCGGCGCGGCCGCGCAATAGAGATTGCTTTCCGTCGGCGTCCGGAAGCCAGATCGTGCATAGCGTTCCGTTGCCTTGTGATTCGACCAATCGAGCAATGATCGCCAGCACCTCAGGCAACTCGGCGCCAGCAAGAATGAGCTTGAGAATGTGGAGAACGGACTCGCTAGAGAAGAATCCCAGTTCGCTCAGAGCCGCGTCAGCTATCGGCAGCTCTTGCGCGCGAGATTGCGTTGCTAGCTTCATGCTCAAGAGCCCCGGCTGGGAATGCCGACTCAGGCAATATGGGTAACTCGGCAGGGGTACAGCGGTCTGCGGCGGGGCTGGCTCGAATACCAGCCCCGAGATGTTTGCGGCCCAGTTGGCTTAGTAGTCCATCCCCTGTCCACCGTGTCCCATCGGGTTCATTGGCTGGCCCGAATTGCGTTCGGGGATCTCGCTGATCATCGCTTCGGTTGTCAGCATGAGCGATGCTATGGAAGCCGCATTCTGGAGAGCAGTGCGAGTGACTTTGGTAGGATCAATCACGCCGGCGGCAATCAGGTCTTCGTACTTGCCTGTCGCGGCGTTATAGCCGAAGTGCGGGTCTTTGTTCTCGCGAACATGTTCCACCACAACCGCGCCCTCCATTCCAGCATTAAGCACAATCTGGCGTAAGGGCTCTTCACAAGCGCGAGCGATAATGTTCAGACCAATTTGCTCGTCGCCTTCGAGCTTGTGATCCGCCAGCGCTTTAGCCGCGCGAAGGAGCGCCACGCCGCCGCCGGCCACAATGCCTTCATCCACTGCAGCGCGTGTAGCATGCATCGCATCCTCCACGCGAGCCTTTTTCTCCTTCATTTCGGTCTCGGTGGCCGCTCCCACTTTAATAATGGCGACCCCGCCGGCCAGCTTCGCCAGACGCTCCTGCAATTTCTCCTTGTCGTAATCGGAGGTAGTCTCCTCGATTTGCGAGCGCAGCTGCTTGATGCGGCCCTGAATGGCCTTGGATTCTCCGGCGCCATCGATGATCGTGGTGATTTCCTTGTCAATGGTTACGCGCTTGGCTCGGCCCAGATCCTCCAGCTTCACGCTTTCGAGCTTCACCCCAGTCTCTTCGGCCAGGGATTTGCCCGCGGTAAGGATGGCAATATCTTCCAGTAAAGATTTGCGGCGATCTCCGAAGCCAGGAGCCTTTACAGCGCAAACGGCCAGAGTTCCGCGCAGCTTGTTGACGACCAAAGTTGCCAACGCCTCGCCTTCCACATCTTCCGCCACAATCAACAGCGGATGGCCCGAGCGCGCGATCTGCTCAAGCAACGGAAGGATGTCCTTCATGCTGGAGATCTTTTTCTCGTGGATCAGAATATAGGGATCTTCCAGCACCACTTCCATCCGCTCGGGGTCGGTGACGAAATACGGCGAAAGATAGCCGCGGTCGAACTGCATGCCCTCCACAGTGACCAGCTCCGTCACCATGGTCTTTGCCTCCTCTACCGTGATGACGCCGTCTTTGCCCACCTTCTTCATCGCGTCGGCAATGATGTTTCCGATGGTTTCATCGCTATTGGCCGAAATGCTGCCCACCTGCGCGATCATGTCGCCGGACACCGGTTTCGACAACTTCTGAACCGCTTCCACGGCGATCTTCACCGCTTTGTCGATGCCGCGCTTCATGGCCATCGGGTTCACGCCCGAGGTAACGGCCTTGACGCCTTCGCGATAGATAATTTGCGCCAGCACGGTGGCGGTGGTGGTGCCGTCACCGGCCACATCGGATGTTTTCGAAGCCACCTCGCGCACCATTTGCGCTCCCATGTTCTCGAGCGGGTCGGCGAGTTCAACCTCCTTGGCCACGGTCACTCCGTCTTTGGTAATGGTGGGTCCGCCAAACTTTTTCTCCAGCACGACGTTGCGGCCCTTGGGGCCTAGGGTGACCTTCACCGCGTCAGCCAGTTGATTCACGCCGCGCAGGATGGCCTGCCG
>JBEKLB010000699.1:0-2628 GCA_050010415.1 Bryobacteraceae bacterium
AGGGCCACAATTGTCGAAGTGTTTTTCCCAGCGCGCCGCGATAAAGATGATCCGCATCCTACCAAGAGAGGATAGTTTTACTTGTGCCATAGGGCCTACGATGTTTTCAGACGTTGCTCGAAAGAGTTAATCAGCGATAGGAGCCATACAAATGATTTGGAACACTCTTAGCAATAATGCCGGCCAGCCAGCGACGAACCATGGAATGATTGGAGCGAGCGGAATGATCGGAGCGAGCCCGCTCCTGGCAGCGGTCATGGAACAGGTTGCAGTCGTAGCGCCCACCGGTTCCACGGTTCTCATTCAGGGCGAAACCGGGACTGGCAAAGAGCTGGTGGCGCAGGCCATTCATAACCTAAGTCCCCGCCGCAGTGCACCGCTCGTCAAACTGAATTGCGCTGCCATTCCCGCGGGCTTGCTCGAAAGCGAGTTGTTCGGCCATGAGCGCGGCGCTTTCACCGGTGCGCTCACCCAGCGCATCGGACGTTTCGAAATGGCGAACGGAGGCACGCTCTTCCTCGACGAAATTGGAGACATAGCTTTGGACTTACAAGTAAAGCTGCTGCGGGTCCTGCAGGAGCAGGAGTTCGAGCGCCTGGGCAGCACGCGCACCACTCGAGTGAACGTGCGCGTGGTGGCGGCAACGCATCGCGATCTTTCGCGAATGGTCGCCGACAAAGAGTTCCGCGCCGATCTGTTCTACCGGCTGAGCGTCTTCCCGGTCTCGCTACCTCCACTCCGCGACCGACGCGACGATATCCCCTTGCTGGTGCGGCATTTTATCGCCCTGTACGCGGAACGTATGAATAAAGCGATCGACGTCGTCCCGTCGGAAACAATGGATGAGATCGTCGCTTACGATTGGCCGGGCAATGTCCGCCAGCTTCAGAATTTCGTCGAGCATGGCGTGATCGTGACCAGAGGCCAGATATTTCAACCGGCTCTCAGCCAGCTCCGTTCCGACAAGGCTGTGTCCCAGAACGGCAAAATCGCCAGCACGAAGACTCTGGAAGACGCCACTCGCGACCACGTTCTGCAGACTCTCGAAGATACCCAGTGGGTGGTGGGCGGAAGACACGGAGCCGCGGCCCGTCTGGGAATCGCTCGCACTACGTTGATTGCCAAAATGCGCCGGCTGGGACTCGAAGCGCGCGACGGATCCAGCCGAGGCGCGAATCATCAGGCGGCATTCGGCGCGCTGGCATGATGTCGCACAGTTTCGTCAGAGAGTTCAATTCCATGCTCTCTGCCTCTCACTAGCAGGGATCAAATTTCCATCTAATCGATTGAGAAAGTTCCGTCAGCCCGCTAAGGCGATCCTTACCGGCCTTGGAACGATAGTTGCCCTAACAATCGCGTGAAACGACTCTGATTTAAAGGAAAAACAAAAATGAAAAGAATAACAAGAATACATCGCTCAGTATTAGCCATGACCGTCGCGGCCATGGTCCTATCCACTTTACCCGTGACGGCAAAAACTCCGGCCCCGAGCGACGCTTTTCCCGTACGCATGACGGTTAGCGCTAACGTCGAGAACGGCAAACGCATGCCTGAGCTCCGCAAGGAGGATATCGCCGTTAAGAACGGCAAGGATCGCCTGCAGGTTGCCGAGTGGCTCCCGGCTCAAGGCGATCGTGCCGGCCTCGAATTGTTCATCCTGATCGACGACGCATCCGACGCCAGCCTCGGAACAAAGCTGGATGAATTGCGCGCCTTCATCACTGCCCAGCCGTCGACCACCGCGGTGGGAGTCGGGTACATGAGGAACGCCACGGTGCAGATCGTCCAGAATTTAACCAACGATCATGCCCTGGCCGCGAAATCCGTGCGGTTGCCGCTCGGTAACGTCGGCGCGTATGGCAGCCCATACCTGTCGGTTGTCGACCTGATGAAGCGCTGGCCCGCGAGTGAAAACCGCCACGAAGTGATCATGGTGAGCGACGGCCTGGACCGTGCCCATCGTGGAAGGAACGCGCTGCTCAATCCGGATGTTGACGTTGCCAATGACGTCGCCCAACGTACCGGCACGATGATTCACACCATCTATTCTCCGGGTGTCGGCCATTGGCATCGCAATTTCTGGGAGGCAACCAACGGAGAGAATGCCCTGGCCAAACTCTCAGACGCCACCGGCGGTGAGTCATTCTTCCTCGGCCTGCAGTCGCCGGTAAGCTTCGAGCCTTACCTGGACCAACTGCAGAAGACACTCGACAATCAATATGTGTTGAGCTTCTACGCGAGCCCAATTAAGAAGGCTGGGCTGCAACCCGTAAACATCGACACCGAGATCCCCGGGGTCGATCTGAATGCGGCCGGCGCAGCCTGGGTACCGGCGACGAAATAACTTGACGGCCGGGCGCAGGGAGCAGGCGCAGTGTCTGCTCTTTTTTTCTTTGAATTCAGCACGATAGCACGCTGCAGCCGACCTCGCTGCGCGCCACTTTTTTCCTCAGCGACGTTAATGTAACTCCCGAACCAAGCCGAGGTAATAAGATAGGGCGCTGGCCAAGGCCCGAATCCAGCGTGAACCAAGACAATCCTCCTTCGGGGTCACATCCTGCGCCAGGCACGGCATTGCGTGGCCTTCCCAACTGGACCTCGGCGCCGCTCCACAGACAATTGCTGTTA
>JBEKLB010000700.1:0-2627 GCA_050010415.1 Bryobacteraceae bacterium
GTTACCTTGGTAGATGTTTCCTGCTTTAGACCAAGTACGACGCGCCCATTAACCTGTCCCTTCTTGAGGCGGGTGAACACGTCATTGATGGATTCAAGCGGCAAGACCTCAATCGTCGCCTTTACTTTGCCCTCTGCGGCGAAAGCAAGCGACTCTTCGAGGTCCAAGCGGGTGCCAACGATGGAGCCGCGTATGGTGTAGCCGTTCAGAACTAGGTCGAAAATCGAAACGGGGAACTCTCCCGGTGGCAGGCCATTCAGCACGCAAGTCCCGCCACGACGAAGCATACCGACCGCTTGCTTGAAGGCGATGGGCGAAACTGCCGTTACCAGCACTCCGTGCGCCCCGCCGATTTGCTTTTGAATTTCCTTTGGAGGGTCCTGGGTTTTCGCATCAATTGTGATTTCAGCTCCAAGCTTGTTCGCCAGCGCCATTTTCTCCGGACCGAGGTCCACCGCGGCGACGTGGAGACCCATGGCCTTGGCATATTGGATGGCCACGTGTCCCAGGCCGCCTATACCAGTGATCACTACCCATTCACCGGGCCGCGCCTCGGTCATCTTCAATCCTTTATAGGTAGTGACGCCGGCGCAAAGGATGGGCGCCGCATCCACAAGGGGAAGATTCTTGGGAATTCGTCCCAAGTAATCCGCCTGGCCCAATGCGTACTCCGCAAAACTTCCGTTCACCGAATATCCGGAGTTCTGCTGCTCGGGGCAGAGCGTTTCCCATCCGGAAAGACAGTAGTCGCAATGCCCACACGCGCTGAACAGCCATGCGGTTCCGACGCGGTCGCCTTCGTTTAAGTGCGTGACCCCGGAACCGAGGGCCACGACGATGCCCGCCCCTTCATGCCCAGGGATGAATGGCGGGGTTGGCTTAATCGGCCAGTCGCCGTCCGCGGCATGCAGATCTGTGTGACACACTCCAGTCGCAAACACTTCAACGAGTGCCTGCCCTGGACCAGGCGTTGGGATGGGAACTTCGCGCAAGACCAACGGTTCTCCAAATTTTTCAACGACAGCCGCCTTCATAGTTTTCTTGTTTGGCACGTCTCATCTCCGTCTTTCTCGAACTGTTACCACGGTAGCCCCGGCCCGAGCAGCCGTCTGTATCATTTGGCACAGTTGGGTGTGAGTGTGCTTCCTAGCGACCTGTGATTTAATAGAGCAAGAGGGATGCTCATGGGCGAGGCAAACGACGAGCGGTGCGGAAAATGCGGAGCGGAGATAGACCCCACTCGCCGAGTTGACTTCACGTTGAAAGACGGCACGCGTGTTTGCGATTCTTGTTTTGTAAAAGGGACGGCGAGCCCCACACACCCGAGCGAAAAATCGTACTGAATTTATGCCTGCGCAATACTGATTAGAAATTTATCGTGAAATTCAGAAGCGTCCCGCGCATTCGCAACCTCACGAAAATCAAAAGCCGAAGAGTGCGGCCCCCGCAAAGCTAAGCGTTCAACTAATGAGTTTGAGGGTGCGTCCCGTAACCGAGGAAAGAGCAGATTCCTCGTCGCTGCGCTCCTCGGAATGACAGGCCGTGAGTAGGGTTGGAGCGGTGCGTCCGGCAACCGAGGAAAGAGCAGATTCCTCGTCGCTGCGCTCCTCGGAATGACAGGTGTGAGTTAGGCGCGGAGCGGATTATTTCTTCGGCGCGGTTGACAGATAGGCTTTGGACTGCTGGGCCACGATGTCGATCAAGTTGCCCATTGCGAGGTTCACGTCGATCAGGTGCAGGCCCCAATCGGCCATGACTTGGCCGTTGAAGACTATATCGCCGGTGATGTCACTGGCGCGAGGACCGGCGGGATCGCCGTGAACAGTGATGGCGAGATAAGAGCCGTGGTCGTTGGCGACGCACTCGGCGGTCAACATGCCGGGTACGCTGACGAAAGGAGTGGTAACGGGCTGATCGGGCTTGACCCAGGGCCCCGGCGTGGCCTCGGCACCGCCCGGCAAGCCGCTGCCGTTCTTTCTAAGATAAGAGTGCAACTCGCCGCTGCCTCCTGCAAGCGCCGCCGGATTCGTGCAAGCGGAAATCATGCCCTCGCCGGTTACTCTGCCGAAGTGAGTGTTGACCGGGGGCGGGACATTTGCGCGAAACGATGCGTAAGTGATCACACATCCTGTTTGAGTGGGCGCGTGGCAGAGCGGGATGTGCTGGAAAGCGCCGCCGACATCTTTGCCTTTAGGCACGGGGAAATTGGTCCCCAGCAGCAACACAGAAATGATGCGCGACTGAACCGGCTTGCCGTCGATTTCGTTCTTGACGAGCTGCGTGAGCACATTGGAGCCCTGCGAGTGTCCGATGAGCACGACGCCGCGGCCGTGGTTGTCATGCTCGAGATAGTAATTCCATGCATCGAGGACATCGTTGTAGGCCAAGGCGCGATCCACGGGAATGGGCGTGCCGAACAGCGCGGCACGAAGCGCACTGAGAGTGACTTGGCGGTAGATGGGCGCGTAGGGCCGACACTGAGAAGCGAAGCGGGCGAACTGCACGCGCACAACGCCTTTTTCTTCCGGGCCGGGGAGCATGTCGCTGTTGCCTCCGGGATCCATGGAGACAGTGGGATAGACGTAGAAGCAATCGACCTGCGCATTGGGGTTGGCGGCCCAGGTTTC
>JBEKLB010000701.1:0-2582 GCA_050010415.1 Bryobacteraceae bacterium
CATGGCCATTCCGCCGGCGACGAGGTGCTCAAAGAATTCTCCCGCCGGCTGAAGAAGGCGGTGCGCGGCATCGACCTCGCCTGCCGCTACGGCGGCGAGGAGTTCGTCGTGGTGATGCCGGACACCGATATCGCGATGGCGACGGTGGTGGCCGAGCGGGTGCGCCGGCGCATCGCCGCCGAGCCGTTTCCGATCAACCAGAACACGCGGACGGTGCAGGCGACGATTTCGATCGGCATCGCGGCGATGCGATCGGCCGAGGACATGCCGTCCACGATCATCAAGCGCGCCGACCAGGCGCTCTACCGCGCCAAGCGCGAAGGCCGCAACCGGGTCGCCGCCGACGCCGCGTGAGCCAACCCGCCCTGGAACGACAGCGCAAATGTTCGTGCTCCACACACGCTCCCGGAGGCAACCTTCCGTTCGATAACCATTAAACTTCATGCTGAATTGAAGATGTTTGGTTAGTCAGTGCTCTAGCAGCCTGTCGGACTGGGGGTTGATTTCGATGTGCCAGCAATTCTGCTGTGGATTGAGCGGTTAAGTTTGCTGAAAATCATCGCTACGGTTGCGGATGGCCACTGGCGGAAGGTCTCCAGACACCAGGCCGCGATCCAAGCGAGTATGCGCTCAGCCGAGGCTGAGCGCATACATCCGCTTGATGTTCCAGGCCATGGTGACGAGGCTCCACTCGCCGCGGACGCAATCGAGCCCGCGCAGCAGGAATTGGCGGAATCCCAGCACCGATTTGATGATGCCGAACACCGGCTCCGGGGTCTGCTTGCGCAGACCGTAGAGTTGTTTGCCTTGCGGTGTCCGCAGACGCCAAGCCATGGCTTCGACCGGTGTCGGGTTTTCCGGCGCCGGAGGCGGCGCGGCAAACCGTTCGCGCCAGGAGGGATGATGCGGCTGCCGCCCGGTCGCAATCAGTGGCTCGATGTTCGCCGCCGTGCACGCCATCACATTCGCCTCGCTGAAATAGCCGTTGTCGGCCAACAGCATTTCGGGCCGGCCAAGCTGTTCCGGCAAAACATCGACTTTCTCCAGCATCGGCGCGATCTGCTGCTTGTCGTTGGGTGCCTGAACCACGTCAACGGCGATCACCAGAAGGCTCTCCGCCGCCACCATCGCCTGCGCGTTGTAGCACTGCTCGAACCCGCCGCCCGCCACCGGCATGATCCGCGACTCTTCGTCGGTCAGGTTGATCTGATCCTTGGGTTGCGGCCCCTCGAGCGGTGGTGCAGGGGTTCTGCCGCCGGGCTTCTTGCCGCTCGCCGCCGTCTTCTCGTCCCGCGCCGCCAGCTTGGCGCGGTGCTCGGCCATCTCCCGCTCAAACCGTTCTTTGGCGCGGGCTTCAAGCTTGGCGCGCGCCTCGGCAAGCTTCGCCAAACGCTCTTCTCGGCGCGCCAATTCCTCCGGGATCGACATGCCATCCGCCACATCAGCCTGATCCGCAGCTTCCGCCCGCGCCAGCAGTTCGGCCACTTCGGCTTTCAACTGGGCCTCGATTTTGCCGGCATGTTCATAGGACAGCGCGCTGTGCCGGCTGGCATTGGCGTGGATTTTCGTGCCGTCCAGTCCCACCGTGCCCATCCTGAGCAGGCCCATCTCGCGCGCCAACTCCAGCACCCGCACGAACAGCGCTTCGATGTCCTTGAGAAAGCGACGCCGAAACGTTGCGATGGTGTCGTGGTCGGGATGATCGTTCGCGGCGATGAAGCGGAACGCTACCGAATCGTAGGTCGCCCGCTCCAGCTTGCGGCTCGAAAACACCCCCGTCGTGTAGCCGTAAACCAACAGGCCCAACAATAACGCTGGATGATAGCCGGCCGACCCGCTGCCACGATAGCTCTTTACCATCGCCGACAGGTCCAACCCGTCGATCACCTCGACGACAAACCGCGCGAGATGCCGCTCGGGAAGCCATTCATCGAGCGACGGCGGAAGCAGAAACCCCGTCGCGCGGTCAAACTGCCGGAAATTGCTCATCAAGCCCACCCAGCCGGCGAATCAATTCCGCCATCATACCCGGTGCGTCATATGAACCGCTAAGTCCGACAGGCTGCTAGGGCCTGTTTACATACGGTATTCGGGGCGGGATTCACGCTGATCTAAAAGTCTGATTCAAGGCTGAAAAATGGAGGTCAGCCTTGATTCGCACGGTATTGAGCAACGCCCAATGGGAACGGATCGCACCTGAACTGCCAGGAAAGATCGGTGATCCGGGACGCAGCGGAGACGACAATCGTCGGTTTGTGGAGGGGGTGTTGTGGGTGGCTCGGACGGGTGCGCCGTGGCGCGATCTGCCGGACGAGTTTGGCAAATGGTACACCGTCTACACGCGCTTCTGGCGGTGGGCGCAGAAGGACGTGTGGGAGCGGATTTTCAAGCACCTGTCCGAGGATTCGGATTTTGAATACGTCCTCATCGATGCGACGTTGGTCCGGGTCCACCAGCATGGCACCGGTGCAAAAGGGGGACTCAAAATCAGGCCATCGGCAAATCGCGCGGCGGCCTGACGACGAAGATCGCGGTGATCGTCGATGCGCTCGGCAATCTGATCCGCTTCGTGCTCTTGCCAG
>JBEKLB010000702.1:0-2572 GCA_050010415.1 Bryobacteraceae bacterium
GCGTCCGCGTTCTGCCGTACTGTCATGCGAATAATCTTCCATCTTTACTGTGCAACGGTCCGGGCATCGCGGTAGTCACGAATCGCAGTCATCCCACTTACCAAATTGTCACGTCCTTCCTGCTGGACACTACTAGCTGGCAGACCATAGGCAACGATGCGTCCCAGGATGCGGTGCTTTCAGAACGCGGCGGTTTATTGCTCGATGCTCGGGACAACCTGGGGAACGCTGTTGCAAATCCCGGCGCAGCGGTTTTGACGGACGCTCAGCAGCAAGGCGATCTGCCCTGGAACTCAGAGGGAGTTTTCTTCGCCGATTACCTGCCGCCGGGCCAGGATCAAGTACGCGTGGGCGGCGAAACATATCCTGTTCCGATTGTTTCGGGCGGGCACATTGCGCTGGAAGTGAAGCCCGGTCCCAAGATTGCCTTGGTCGCCCCCGCGGCCGGGAATGTCTCTACGCTCGACAGATCTCCCGGTATGCTGGTCGCGATCTACGGCTCCAACCTGAGTGATTCTTCCGTCACTATCGACGGTATTGCTGCTCCCGTTTTCTTCGACTCGAGCGGGCAAATCAATAGCATTGTCCCGGCTACATCCAGCGGACTGGTGCAACTCTCCGTCGCGAATGCAATGGGGCAGGATACGCTGAACATTTTGCTGGTACCGGCTGTGCCGGCCGTGTTCAGTGCCGACGGGAGCGGAACCGGCGCTGCACTCGCGTTCCATGCGAGCGACTCTTCGGCAGTCTCCCCTGCGCATCCAGCGCATCCGGGCGAGGCTATTTCGATCTTCCTGACGGGCCTTGGCGTTCCCGCTCAGGTGCCGCTTCTTGAGGCGAATGGCGTGGCGGCAAACGTCATCGGTATCTCGCCGCTCGCAGGCTCGCCGGGAGTGATCCATCTGAATTTCGTCGCACCGCAGCCGGGAGCCGGCTCAACCTCCGTACAGCTCCAAGCCGCCGTGGGAAATTTCTTGAGCAATGTGGTGACCCTCGATATCGCGCCCTAACGCCTAATTCGGCTGGGACACCCGCTCGCAGCCTTCCAGAATCAATCCCAACGGTCCGGCGAAATCCCGAAACACTCGCTCGTCGGCCGCCGTGAATCCATCACCGACGCGCTTGTTCACCAGTTGCGCCACGCCGCGGACCTCGTCATGACGGCTGCGGATGGGCACGCAGAGAACGCTGCGCACTCCCGAGCCTAAGCCGTCACCGGAGAGATTGAGAATCTCACCACGTTCGGCCGAGCGGCCCGCCAGATCCGGCGAGGTCGCGCTCGGGGTGCCGCCGAGGTGCGGCCACTGAAGCCATCCATCGCGGACCGTGAGCAGGCCAGCGCCCTCCGCCGCCAACAGGTTCGCGATCTTTCCGAAGACCACCTCCAGAAGATTTCGAAACAAGACCTGCATGGAATCGCGATCTCCCATATCCATGACATTCAAGAGCTGTTCGAACTCCGTAGCCATAGTCTTCAGAAGTTCCAGAAATTCGCCTTCGTTCATGCGGCCCAGGAGCACCTGCAGATGATCGCGATCGGGCATACGCGCCAGGGCCGTAAGCAAATGGCCGGCATGCGGCGACATCAATGCTCCAAACGATCCCAGCTTCCCATCCTCAAGCAGCATCAGGCGGTCGGCGATATCCAGGATGCGGTTGTCATGCGTCACGATCAGAACCGCGCAGCCTTCGCGGCGTGCTAATTGCCGCAGCAGTTCCACGACGTCCCGGCCGGTATGCCTATCCAACGCCGCGGTGGGCTCATCGGCCAGGACAATTTTTGGCTGGCGCACCAGCGCACGCGCCACCGCCACCCGTTGCCGCTGGCCGCCCGACAATTTGCTGGGAGGATAATCGAGCCGGTCACCGAGCCCCACCGCTTCGAGCATCGCCATAGACCTGGCGCGCGCCTCGCTCCTGGGTAACGGCTCCACGCCCAGAGCCAATTCCACATTTTGGCGAGCGGTGAGGCATTCCAAAAGGTTGTGTAACTGGAAAATGAAGCCGATGTTCTCGCGGATCTGCACCCGCGTGCCTGTGCTCGCACCATGCAGTTCTTCACCGAGAATCTTCATGCTCCCCTGTTGCACGGAGCGCAGGGCGCCGGCGAGGGTGAGCATGGTGGTTTTTCCCGACCCCGATGGCCCGGTGATAATCACAATCTCGCCCGGCCAGATGTCGCAGGTTACTTCGTCCAAAACCTGACGGCGCAATGCACCCGTGCCGTAGAAGTGACTCACGTTGCGCATCGAGATCACGGGAGCTTGCGAAGCCGGCATGTGGTGTCTGTTTTCCGATACTACCATCGCAGCACATTCAAAACGTTCACACGAGTGTGAACGCGGCACGCAAGAGTGCGTGCGCCACAATACGCGCCAACGGACGGATTACGGTCCAAGTAAGATATGCATATGCATAAGACGACCTGGTTGACGTTTTTGATGGCGTCGCTTTTGATGGGCCAGCAAGCCCCGCGCGGTGACGAATGGCTGACCTACGGCCAGAATCCGGGAGAAACGCGTTACAGTCCGCTCCAGCAGATCGACGTGACGAATGTCGGCCGGCTGGGATT
>JBEKLB010000703.1:0-2563 GCA_050010415.1 Bryobacteraceae bacterium
TACGGGAGCGAGGGAGCAAATCCCTGAAAACAGGGCGTCCTGGTGTCGCACTCCAGAGACGCCGTAAACGCTAAAGATTGTATTTACAATCTAAGATCGATTTCCCAAGCTGGACGTCGCGGGTTCGAGTCCCGTCTCCCGCTCCATCTTTTCAATCACTTACGAAGATGGACGAAAAAGTAAAGTCCAATAGAGTCCATTAAGCGCCAATAGCCTTCTCCAGCGCGTTCACCGCATCCTTCCGGCGCTTGAGTGACGTGATCGTATAAACATTCTCGTTCACGTCAACGGTGTGTCCCATTTGCTCAGCGCGCACATGCGGATCGACGTCCAACTCCTTTAACAGCGAGCTATGGGTTCGTCGCATGACTTGGAAGTTCACCCAGCCCAAACCGAGCGGCTTGAGCTTGGGCGCGAAACCCCGCCTCCAACAGTTATCCACCGCCAAAGGCGTTGTGAGGCGCTCGGATGGGAATACCCAGGCATCGGCGCCGGTGTCGATCGACAAGGCTCGCCACTCGTCGATAGAAACAAGCAACCCATCTGAGAGGGCTGCATGCCGCACCGACTTCGCCGATTTCGGAGAATCCACATCGCCCCGGTACACACGCTGGCGGATGTCCGCATAATCCGCTTCCATCCGCTGCCACTTCAAACCGAAAATTTCACCGGGACGCATTCCAGCCAGCAACGCGAGTCTCGCGATCAACCGTTCCCGAACATCCAAGACCGAGAACAGCAGTCGTACTTCTTCTAAGGTCATAACCCGCGTTTCCGGCCGCCGACATCCTCTTGGCGTGAACAGCAACGCCGCCGGATTCCTCTGCAAGTATCCTTCTGATACCGCCATATCAAATATCTGCTTCAGATCCCACCGGAGATGATCTACCACGCTGAATGAAAGCTTCCCGCCCTTCCGATCGAGCCACGCCTGCAACTCATCCCTGCCAAAGCTGCCCAGGGATCGAGCTTCAAATTCAGACGTGAGATGGTTTGCGAACCGATCCTCGTTCGTCATTAGGGTCGAGCGCTTCCACTTTCGCCGGTAGAACGGCAAAAAGACATCGCGAACAAAATCACCGAAGCTTGTCTGCCCCGATGGGTGACTTCGCCTGTTGTTGATGGGAGCCACAAGAGTGGCCAACGCGATCTGCGCTTGTGCCTTGGTCATCTGTGAAACGCGACCTAACATTTCGGCCTTGCGCTCTCCGTCTTGCCGCCATCTTGCGATCCACACACCACGAACTTTCTCCAAACTACCTTTCTGAAACCGTTTACGCATGAATTTTCTCCTTCATGCGTCCAACTGAGTCGATTGCTGACGACGAGGCCATGTTAGCATCCCGAGCGCCGCTTTCATTGCTCTTTTTCCATTCCTCCAAAGTTGCGCGCCGCACCAGTTTCCTGCGGCCCATGCAAATGGCTGGGAGGGGATGGACGCCGTCGACCTTGCCGGCGATTACGTTGTAAACGTGCGCCTTGGAGCAGCGCAGTTCCACGGCGATTTCCGCAACTGTGAGAATCTCGTGGGTCGCCATGGCATCACCTTTCCGGTGCTCTGGCGACTCGGGGACGAGATTGACGAGGGAGTGGTGCGACGCATGTGGTGCCAGAGTGGGGGAGGTGTTTTGATAAGGACACGGCACACATCCTTTGAGAAGCCGCCGGTTCCGCCCGAGGCTTTCTTGTGGGGACGATAATCCCTGGTCAGGATTATACACATTTTATTGTATCGATGCAATATGCTACATCAAATTGATTGCAATCGATTATGTCGTGTGGCATCATTAAACCGTGGAGCGCAAGCCTCAGCAACAGACGCTGTCGATCCGGATCTCGGACGCGCTTCGCGAGTTTCTCGAACGTTCTAAACAAGTTATCTCCAACGGGCGGGGTGAGCAGGTATCAATCTCTGATGTTGCCAAGACGCTGCTGGAATCCGCCAAAGATGACCGACTCGATTTTCGGTTGGAAGTCGCCGACCTCCAGCGATCCCCAACACAGTCCATGTGGGAGATTCGGCGGAAGTGGGAGCAGAAGCACGACCTCTCGCGGGCCGAGTGGATCTTTCTTTCGCAATACATTCAGATGGCCTGCGAAAACACCCGAGAGGATCGCTCGTATCCGGCTCCGGCAGCGTTTGCCGTTGTGCTTGAAGCTGTCCTCGCCGTCAGAGGGTTGCGCGCAGATCGTGGCGTCGAACTCGATCGTTATTACTTGAGCAACCTCGGTTCTCAAGAGCAGGCCGTATTCAATGATCGCCAGTTCGATCCCGACCTCATGCCGCGCGTGACCGGGCGCTTGCTTCACGAATTGCGCGAGTCTCGGTCTGTTGGTATGCCCGTCTTCGCAGGCCGCAACTTCTATGTGTCTATTCGCGACGAAGAGTTGCCGGACATTGTCGCCCTCAACCGAGCGCTGCTTCCTTATATAGAGACATTGTTCCGGCTGGCGGCACGCGGGCACTGGATGCGAGAGAAGCGGCCCGTGATTTCCTTGCGCGAGCCTCTGATTGTTACGGAAGCAATTCCGCCAATAGCGGTCCCTGGATTTCGGCTGACCT
>JBEKLB010000704.1:0-2559 GCA_050010415.1 Bryobacteraceae bacterium
GTTCCGTTACCAAAGCTCCACTTGCTCAACCGTGAGTCGATAGCGAACGTCCAAGGCTTGGGCTCCATACCTGTTGCGCGACTCGAACGGAGAATTGGCTCACTCTCGACCGAACTAATGGCGAAGCTAAAGACTGCACTGGCCTTCGCGATGGAGTTGGAATCCACATCCGAGTAGCGCGAGGGCGACGTTACTATGGGATCGTGCTGATCTCGCCATCCGTCATCATCTTCGATTATGGCAACGTCCTCTCCCAATCCCAGCCGTTGGCCGACGTCCAAGCCATGGCCGATATACTCAACCTGCCGCTCCCGCAATTCACCGAACGCTATTGGCGTTTCCGCGTCCCGTATGACGCTGGCTCGCTCGACCCCGCCGATTATTGGAAGACCCTGTCACCCGGACTGGCCGCCGGATTGACCATGGATCAGATCCGGGCGTTAATCGAGGTGGACAGCCGCAGTTGGTCGCATCCAGAGCCCCTGGTTCCGCAATGGGCCCGCGAGCTTCGCGCCGCCGGTATGAGAACTGCCATTCTCTCCAACATGCCGGCGACGGTTCGCGATCACGTCCTGCGCTGCTCTTGGTTGCCCGAGTTCGATTCGCGAACGTTTTCCTGCGACGTCGGCGTATGTAAGCCCCAGTCGCGCATTTATGACGTTTGCCTGCGGCAGCTCGGCGCCAAACCGTCCGAGGTCCTGTTTCTCGACGACCGGGAAGCCAATGTCGGGGCCGCCGAAACCCTAGGCCTGCATGCGATCCTGTTTAGGGATGCATCCAGCGCAGCGCGGGAGATCGAGCACCGTTTTTCGCTGCCCGCCAAGTTGGGGTCGTAACGCCGGAGTAACCTCTATGAAATCGCCAGGCCGGCCGATAGGAACACGTAAAACAATTCTTTATGGTTGCGTTCCCGTCTGAAATCATGCATGATGAGCGATAAGCGTCCTTTAAAGGATAAAAGCGTGGCAAGCGCGCCTCAACCCGCTCTGGCACAAATGCTTTTTGCCGCAATGAACGAGCATGAGGCCGTGCTGTCCCGGGTGTCGCGGTTGCTGCACGACGACGTGAGCCAGGTTTTGAGCGCGGTGGGATTGCAACTGGACGCCATGCGAATGGACTTTCGCGAGCAGGCCCCGGGCATGGATAGCCGCGCGACTGAAATTCAGGAACTGCTGGAACAAGCCATCGAGCAGTTGCGCGACATCACCAATGAGCTGAACCCCTCCATCGTGGAACGGGCCGGGCTGCAGTTTGCGCTGGATCGTTTAATCGGCACGACGCGCGCTGGATTTAGCGGCACGCTGCGGCTGCATTTCGATGCGTCGCTGCGCGTGCCCACCATCCTGGCGAAAGCCTTTTACAAGATCACGGACTGCGCGCTCGATATGGCCAAGACCACTCCGGGGTGTTCCATGATCGACGTGCATGTGAAACGCGCGCAAGGCGAATACGTGCTTGAAATCTCCGATAACGCCCCGGTGAACGACACCGCCCCCGCGCCTTTGGGACAATTGCTGATCGACTATTATGCTTCCAAGAACCACGTGACCTTGCGAACCGAGCGGGTGCCCGGAAAAGGCAGTGTCACCCGCGCCAGCTTTCCGCTGCCCGTCGCTGTACAAGAGAGTGGGAGTTAGCGCGGCATGCCGTTTCAAGTGCTGCTGGTGGACGACCACAAGATCATGCGCGACGGCATCAAGGCCATTCTGCGCCACAGCGACGAGTTTGAAGTGCTGGGAGAAGCCGAGAGCGGAACCGAAGCGGTCCAGATTTGCAAGAAGAAGCGGCCCGATATCATTCTCATGGATATCGGACTGCCTGGATTGAACGGCATCGAGACCACCACGGAAATTCTGCGCCACTACCCCGACGTCAAGATCATCATTCTGTCCATGTATGACGACGAGCATTCGGTGGTGAGCGCGATTCGTTCCGGCGCCCGCGCCTTCGTGCTCAAGAAGGCTTCCGACAACGATCTTCTCGACGCGTTGCGCGCCGTGGCGAAGGGCGGATCTTACCTGAGCCCGCAAGTTTCCGACCGGCTGCTGAATCGCATTCAGCGGGGCGACCTGGAATCGAAGCCCGTCTCCAGCGCGCTCGACGATCTCTCGCCGCGCGAGCTGCAGGTGCTGCGACTGGTGGCCGAAGGTAAGACGAGCAAAGAGATCGCGGTGATGCTGAATCTCGGTTTGCAAACTGTGCGCAGCTATCGCAAGACGATGATGAAGAAGCTGGGCGTGAACAACGTGGCCGGTCTCACTCAGGTTGCGCTGGCGGCGGGTGTCACGCGCTTTCCGGTTTCCGCGGCGGGCGCGGGCGACAGTGGGCAATGATCGTTACCTCAGATGATTAGCACCCCGTGGGGATCGCTCGCCGTCGCCGACGCTCACGTGCACTTTTTCTCGCACCGCTTTTTCGCTTCGCTCGCCGAGCAGAAGGGCGTCGCCGTGGGTCAGTTAGCGCCGCTGCTCAACTGGCAATTGCCGTCCGAAGATCCGCGTCATTTGGCCGACGCCTGGGTGCATGAGTTGGATCGGCACGGCGTAACCAAAGCTGCGC
>JBEKLB010000705.1:0-2556 GCA_050010415.1 Bryobacteraceae bacterium
CCGGAGTGGCAGGCGGGGCAGTGATGGGACATTACGCCATCGAGCGCCGCAAGGGAGAAGAAGCTAAGCAGCAGGTTTTTGCCGCGCTGCGCGTCACCAATCACGCGCTGCAGGTGATGAACGAGCAATTGCAGGAGCGAGACAAGAGTTCGCAGTAAGTACGATTCGCAGCAAATGCGGAGCGCAGCAAAAAGAGATTTGAATTCACAAGGAGAACCGAGCATGAAACGTCGCATTGCCATAATCATTCTGGGAGCCGCGGCGCTGATTGCGCCGGCGCTGGCCCAGCAGTCCCCATCGCCGTTCCCGTTGCCCACACCCGTTGAAAAAGAGCTGGCCGCGCGCGCCGCCAACGTAACCGAAGTGACACTGGGCAAAGGCATGCTCGACTTCGCCGCCAAATTCATGGACAAGAACGACAAGGACCAAGTTGCGGTGAAACAGCTAATCGAGGGATTGGACGGCATCTACGTTCGCGACTACGAATTCGACAAGGAGGGCCAGTACTCGACCGATCAGCTTGAGCAACTGCGCCAGGCCTTCTCAACTCCTGAGTGGACGCCGATGGTGCATGAGCGCGAAAGCAAGGGCGGAGAGAGCACCGACGTGATGATGAAGATGGTCAACGGCGAGCCGCAAGGAATCTTTGTGCTGGATGCGGAGCCAAAGGAGCTGGCCATTGTGCTGATCCTCGGCCCCATTCGCATGGATCAGCTGAGCGAGCTTAAAGGATTGAGCGGGCTCAGCGAGCTGGGCGACATTGGCAAGGACGCGTCCGGCAAGGATAAGGCCGACAAAGACAAGTCCGGTGAAAAGGCCAAGAAAGGCGGCGACCAGTGAACGTACAAAAGGGGAACATACAAACGGGGAACGGGCGCATTTTGAACCGGCATTTTTGGATTCCTCTGGGCTGCGCGGGTCTTTGCGTCCTTCTGGTCGCTCCATGGTGGGTTGTTCGGGCGGCCGCGGGCGGCGAAGGCGGATTTGACGGCATCGTCAGCTCCATCGAGAGTCGCTATCACCAGCACGCGATGCGCATTCCGTTGATGGGCCTGGGAAGCTTTGTCGCGAGCGCGGTCACGCACGGCGGCGTCGACGGCGTGCACGTTGCCGAGTTCGAGCACTTCTCGGCTCCTGTCGACGGCGATGATCTAAACCGCATGGTCGAAGAAAAGCTCGGCCAGGGATGGGAGCGGATGATTCGCGAGACAAGTCGCCATGGAGGCGAGCAGTCGCTGATCTTCTCGCACGCCGAGGGCAAGCGGATGGGGCTTTTCATTCTCGATCTTGATGGCACAGAACTCGATGTCGTGCAGGTCTCCGTCGATCCGGACCGGCTGAACGAGACGATCCTCAAATACCAGCACCACCATCACGGCGATGAGTCGGGCCGCGAATCGGGCAACGAATCCAACGGGGAATCGAAACAGGACGGAAGCTCCGACTAGCGCAGGCCTTCGCGGACCGCTATGGCGTCCGCGTCACCAGATCGACGAAGTCCTTTTGGAAGCGCGGCAAATCAACGTCCATCTGTGCGTGGACTAGCCGCACTCCGTTCGCCGGCTTCAGCGGCTCCGGCCACGCTAGCGTGTCGCCGTAGCTCGGGCCGTGGCTCAGGTCGACATCCATGTAGACATCGACTTCTTTGGTGATGATCGCGGGATCCAACCATGCACACGCTTCGAGCTCGTCCCACATATCCGTTCGCCGCTGGCTCCATGCGGCAATGTAGCGCGCAGCCGGCGTCTGCGACTTCGCGATCGCGTCCAGCATCTCTTGCGAGAACGGCGCCTTCACGGAAACGTCCTCCGTCGTCACTTCAATTCGCGGCCAGTTGGCGTGCAGCACAATGTGCGTGGCCTCGGGATCGAACCAGAAGTTGAATTCGTGGCGCGGGTCGGCAGTTTCGATATCGTCCGCCTGCGGATTAAGGCTGCCTCCCATAATCAAGATGCCATTAGTCAGCGACGCGAAGTCCGGATCGATCGAAACAGCCAGCGCAATGTTTGTCAGCGGTCCGGCGGCGTAAATCATAACCTCATGCGGATGCGCCCGCACCTGGCGAATAAGAAAGTGAGCCGCGTCTTCATCGAGCGGCTTTGTGGCTGGCTGGCCCTCGGGCATGGGAGGAATTTCGTAAGGGCCATGTGATTCCGGTTTGGCAGCCCCAGTCGCCGTTGCGACGACCCCTCCCCATGCGCCCAGCCACGCGACTTTGCCGTTTAGCGTTTCTTCCATGCGTGTTTGGTCTTCATCGCGCACCAGCGGAAAGACAGCGCCGCGAACGACGGGAACATCGGCGTGCCCAGTCAGCTCCAGCATGCGCAGGGTGTGCAGAGTCTCTTCATCGCGCCACGCATCGCCGGTCACGATGGTGATTCCGAGCACCTGGACGTCCGGCGTCTGAAGCAGCACAAGCATTGCCATCTGATCGGAGCCGCCGGGACCAGCACCATCCTGATCGATAAGGACGAGACGCTTTTGTGCGGAGCAGGCACACGCCATGAACACGAGCAGCAGGAATGTCGTCGAAGTTCTCATGAAAGGTGTCAATTC
>JBEKLB010000706.1:0-2514 GCA_050010415.1 Bryobacteraceae bacterium
ATTATCGGTTGCCGTACTGGCGATGGTTCTAGTATGGGCAGCAGGGTTCCTACTCTTCTATGGAGGACCGGCATTTCTTTCTGCCCTTTTCCCGTTGTGCTTTCTTCTCTGGATGGTCCCGCTCCCAACAGTCGCGTTAGACGGCATCGTTGTGGCCTTGCGAAAAGGATCGGCAGTCATGAGCTACGGGCTATTTCGACTATTCGGCGTCCCTGTCTTCTGGCAGCACTTCAAGTTCCTACTGCCCGGCGTACAAATTGAGATTGCCGAGGAATGCAGTGGTATACGTTCTAGCTTGGCTATGTTGATCACTAGCCTCCTCGCTGGCCACGTGCTTCTCCAGTCCAACTGGAGAAGGGGCCTCTTCAGTCTCTTCACCATTCCTGTGGTCATTTTCAAGAACGCCGTACGCATTGTGACGCTCTCGTGCCTTGGAGTCTACGTCGACCCAGGCTTTCTTCATGGCAATCTTCACCGCTACGGAGGCCTACCGTTCTCCCTCGTGTCGTTGGCAATCCTAGTGCCCTTATTGTTGGCGCTACAAAAAAGCGAGCTCTCTCGCACTGAATCATCGCCACCACGATATCTACCGGGATTCGCGTAGTCTCACGCGTGCTGAGTTAACCGGCCGGTCAGCCTCGCGAATAGTATCGAATGTTTCTTAGTTTTCAGGAGGAATCATGCAAGCAGCTTTAAAATTGACTCCCGTAACTCCAGTGGAGGCACTGCGGGAGCGAATCGCGTCCCGGACCGCTCGCGTAGGCGTGGTGGGACTCGGTTATGTCGGTCTCCCTCTGGCACTTGAATTCGCACAGGCCGGATTCCCGGTGACGGGAATCGATGTCCAAGAAGAGAAAGTCGCGCGTCTCAATTGGGGCGACTCTTATATCCAGGACATACCGTCGAAACTCTTGGCCGAGATGCTCGACACAAATCGATTTTCCGCCACGAGCGATTTCTCGGTGATTACAGACCTGGACACGATCAACATCGCCGTCCCAACGCCATTGCGAAAAACCAAGGACCCGGATATGAGTTATGTTGTCGCTGCTTGCCAGCAGGTTGCCGAACACATGACACCCGGCAAGTTGGTGATACTCGAATCGACCACGTACCCGGGCACGACCAATGAATTGGTTCTTCCCATGCTGGAACAATCCGGCCTGAAGGTCGGTGAGGACTTCTTCCTGTGCTTCTCTCCTGAGCGGATAGATCCGGGCAATCCGAAATACCACACTCGCAACATTCCTAAGGTAGTCGGAGGAATTACCCCCGCCTGCACCGAAATGGGCCGCCTCTTCTATGCACAAGCCCTGGATAAGGTGGTTCCGGTGAGCTCCACCAGTGTCGCCGAGATGGTGAAGCTGCTGGAAAACACGTTCCGGATGATCAACATAGGGCTGGTCAACGAGCTCGCGATGATGTGTGATCGCATGGGGATCAACATTTGGGAAGTGATCGACGCCGCCGCCACCAAGCCGTTCGGTTTCATGCCATTTTATCCCGGCCCTGGTTTAGGCGGTCATTGCATCCCCATTGATCCGTTCTATCTTTCTTGGAAGAGCAAGCAGGCCGGCATCGAGGCCCGTTTTATTGAATTGGCGGGATACATTAACGGACAGATGCCTCACTTCGTCGTCGACAAAGTGCAGAATGCACTGAATGATACCGGCAAGCCGCTCAAGGGCTCCCACATACACGTTCTTGGCGTAGCGTACAAACGAGACATCGACGATGTGCGAGAATCACCAGCGCTGGACATGATGCTCCTCATGGAACACAAAGGCGCTCGGGTGACTTACAGCGATCCCTTTGTTCCCACACTCCGGCTGTGCGAGCGCGAGATCCATTCTGGTGACACACTCGCCATGAGCGCCCAGGCTGATTGCGTTCTCGTGGCCACCGACCATAGTGGGTTTGACTATCGAGAAATCCTGAATAAGGCCCACCTGATCGTGGACGCGCGTAATTCGTACAAAGGCGAGACTTCCGACAAGATTGTGAGGCTCTGAGGCTTCAACCGAAGGCAGAGTATAAATCCGATGGCATCATCACCGGCACAAACATCGGGTGAGTCGATCACGCCCAACATCTATACCGACGGCGCGTATTTGGAAAAGAATCCGCTGTGGCATGTTGATGAATCCCCATTCAAGGCGCAGCAGATCCTGCGAATGTTGGAGCGAAAACATCTTCAACCGAAATCGATCTGCGAAGTCGGATGCGGCGCCGGCGAAGTGCTTAATCTGCTGCAGCAATATACCGGCGACACGTGCCAGTTATGGGGTTACGACATCTCCCCGCAAGCTTTGAAAATGTGCGAATCCAGAGCAAACGAGAGGCTGAAGTTCAAGCTAGCTGATATTAGTCAAGACGACGTGTTCTTTGACCTCCTCCTCGTGCTCGACGTTTTTGAGCACGTTCCCGACTGCTATGGCTTCCTGAAGAGCATCCGTGGCAAAGGTGATTTGAAGATCTTTCACATTCCGTTGGATCTCAGCGTTCAGGCGGTGC
>JBEKLB010000706.1:2528-4800 GCA_050010415.1 Bryobacteraceae bacterium
TTCGCAATCAACGAGGATTTCACCGTTCGAGTTCTTGGCGGGTACAGCCTGTTGGTCTTAGCTAGATAAGCAAAACTACATTTCAATTGAAGGCGCATTCGAGATGACATCTTACGACGTAACAATTATCGGAGCGGGCCCCTACGGTCTCTCGGCCGCAGCCCATTTGCGTACCATTAAAGGCCTCGAAGTGGGTGTGTTTGGGGAACCAATGTCGTTTTGGGACCAGAATATGCCGGCTGGAATGTTTCTCCGCTCCAACTGGACCGCCACGCAAATCGCGGATCCACATCACTCTCTGACGCTGGAGACATTTCAAGAGACTACGGGCAATAGCTTTTCCCTGCCGGTTCCGCTAGATCAGTTTGTTCAATACGGCCAGTGGTATCAGCAGCGGGCAGTACCCGACGTGGATCGGCGAAGAATCGTCGACGTGGAAGTGGCAAAAAAAGGATTTCGCCTCACAGTCGAAGACGGCGAGACAGTCCACTCACAGCGCGTGATCATCGCTGCGGGCATCGGGTCGTTCGCACGGCGCCCTCAGGAATTTCGGCACCTCGCGAATGCGCACGCTTCCCACAGCTCGGAACATCGAGATTTTCGCCGATTCGATGGAAAGCGGGTCTTAGTCATCGGGAGTGGACAGAGTGCGCTCGAATCCGCCGCTTTGCTGCATGAGAGCGGTGCCGGTGTTGAAGTGGTGGGACGTGCACACCGGATTAACTGGCTTCAAGGCCGCCTCTCCAAGACACTTCATCATCGACTCGGGAAGTTCACCAGACGACTGCTCTATGCGCCCACTGATGTCGGGCCTGCCGGCCTGAGCCAGCTCATGGCGCGGCCAGACTTGCTGCGATGCCTGCCGCGCGGTTTGCAAGACAAACTCAGAAAGCGGGCTGTCCGCCCTGCAGGGGCACGCTGGCTGGTGGATCGTCTCAAAGACGTTCCAATCCGCCTGGGTACGTCGGTTTCCAGCACCACACCCCGGGCTGATCAAGTCACCGTACGCCTCGATGACGGAAGTGAGCAGAGGGTCGACCACATCCTTCTGGGCACCGGCTACCGGGTTGACGTGTCCAAGTATGAATTCTTGAATCCCCGAATTTCAGAAGCCATCTCCTGCGTCAACGGTTATCCAGTTCTGAGAGAAGGGCTTGAATCGTCAGTTCCAGGTTTGCATTTCCTCGGTGCTCCCGCGGTCTGGAGCTTGGGTCCCTTAATGCAATTCGTCTCGGGTACGCGTTATGCATCACAAGCTATTACCCGCTATATCGGTGCAGAACCTGAGGCCGCGAGAGGACGGCAAATCGCGAGTCATGGTCGAAGCGTCGCATCCGTCTAGCGAATCCAAGACCGCATCCGCGTCCGCCGTAGAACCAGGCGGAGCGGTTGTGATCGGCGGTGACTACCAAGGCCTGGGAATCGTTCGCAGCCTGGGGCGGCGAGGAATACCCGTGTGCGTCATCGACGATGAGCGGTCTATTGCACGCTTCTCGCGCTACACCACGCACTCGGTACACGTGGAGAATCTTCGCGATGAAGAGCACACCGTGCAGGCCCTCTTGCGCGTAGGGCATGAGCTAGGACTAGGGGGATGGGTGCTGTACCCGACGCGCGACGAGACCGTAGCTGCGATCTCTCGGAACCGGACGCTCCTGGCGGATTTCTTTCACGTTCCAACGCCTGACTGGAACTCCGTCAAGTGGGTGTGGGACAAGCGCAACACCTACCGCTTGGCAAAGGAACTTGGAATTCCCACGCCACAGACCTGGTATCCGCGAAGTCTAGAAGATCTTGACTGCATACGGGCTATCCCGCCGTTTGCGCTCAAACCGGCGATCAAAGAACACTTCTTTTACGCGACTAAAGCTAAGGCGTGGCGTGTCGATAGCCGCGCTGAACTCTCGGAAAAGTTCCTAAAGGCGTCGGCGCAGCTTCCGCCGGGCGAGGTGATGATTCAGGATTTAATTCCCGGCAATGGATCTCAACAGTTTGCTTACTGTGCTTTCTTTAAGGACGGCCGTGCGCTTGGAAGCATGGTAGTGACACGAGCCCGCCAGCATCCTGCGGAATTTGGCAGGTCAAGCACATTCGTCGAAACGATAGAGCTGCCTCTATTAGAGGAGCTCTCTGAACGGTTCCTTCGTGCCATTAATTATCACGGGCTAGTGGAGGTGGAGTACAAGCTCGACCCTCGGGACGGCCAGTATAAGCTCTTGGATGTTAACGGGCGCACCTGGGGCTATCATACCCTCGGACTTTCGGCAGGGGT
>JBEKLB010000707.1:0-3322 GCA_050010415.1 Bryobacteraceae bacterium
GCCGCAACGTATGAGCTCTTGCCAAAGGTAATCATCCGCTACCCGGGAAGCCAAGATGACGCAAGAACCATGAGGCGAGGAAGCTAAAGCCTGAACGGTTGTCCGCCACTCCGCGTTGGGCCAATCACGGTCGTACAAAACCACGGGAGAGTTCAATCGATTCATAGCCTCCCAGGCGTCCACGTGCGATTCGGCGAAGTGTATATCCACCGGCTCGCGATTCGAGAGGCAGGTCAGTACATCGCGATCGTGATCGCTGACGACGAGAGCAACGATGGTGATCCGAGGTGTCACCGCCCGGGCATTACTGTTTGCGGAAGGGCTAAGACGCTGATGGTCCGCCCGAACCTTTTTGGGAGCGTCCGTTAAGAAAGAATGTAGCGCGCGCAACATAGCGAGCATTCGCGGCCTCCATGAGTAAAACAGCACAGGGCCTTGGGGGCTTGCATCATAATCTCCAGTTTGAGCTTAGCGGCGATCGACAAGTTTCGGAATACTCGGCTGACAGTATTCTGCAAGGCAAAACATAGGTAGACAACTCGCCAGTGATAAGTTCACGAGCCTTGATGCCGCCCCCGGTCATCATCCAATCTTTGGCGGTAGGCGCGGATCATACGATGGGCTTGCCGGTCTACTACTTCTACTTCGCGCCGACTGCCACTGGCTGAGACGATTTCTCGTGGGCCAGCGTCGATGCCTGGTGAGACTTCACAGACTGGTCCAGAGATTGTTCATGGAAACGCTCTTTACGCGTGCGATCACTACAGCTTCACTTTACGAGAATCATCGTCAAAATAACGTCAAAAACGCATCGCGCAATAACGTAACTTCCCCTCAGGGAAGTTCCCGTCCGGTTAACCATATACGGTCACCTGGCCGGATGCCGTCACTGGCGTGCTGGCATCGGCGGACTCGAGCTTGCAATGGCGGCGAGTTCTGTTGTGGACCATCCCGTGCAGAGGACGATACTCCGCCCATACGGGCCGAAAGGGATGGAGATGAAGACAGTACATAGTGCCGTAAACGGGTTCCAAGCGGTTCTCGAACGAAAAGAGTCCGAGCTGGTTCAGGTATTGCGAAAGCGGGAAGGCATCGCGATCGAGAAGAGCGCGGACCAAATGGACCAGATTCAGCTGGCCACGGAACGAGATCTGGCGATTCGAAACGTTGACCGCGAGTCCGGCCTGCTGCGCGACGTGCAGGACGCGTTGCGCCGGATTCACGGCGGCGAGTTTGGAACGTGCATGGAATGCGAATCGGCGATCAGCCCCAAACGCCTTGCGGCCGTGCCTTGGGCAGCGCGTTGTATCCAGTGCCAGGAAACTGCCGATCGGGACCGGCAGGAGGGAACGGAATCTGTCAGCGCAGCTTTGCTCAATGCGGCGTGACTAGCGGTTCTGTAGCTGGCTCGTCGCTCAAACGGAAAAAATGGGTGCAGTTATGAAATCAGAGTCGAGCATTCGAACCGTCGCGTTCGTCGGCAACTACCTGCCGCGCAAATGCGGTATTGCCACGTTCACATCCGACCTGCTTCAGGCGGTGGCCGCGCGGCACCCTCGCAACCGGTGCTTCGCGGTGCCTGTCAATGATACCGGCGGGTGCTATCAGTATCCGGATCTCGTTCGCTTCGAGATTGAAGAACAGGATCTTGGCTCTTACCGGCGGGCTGCCGACTTCCTCAACTCCAGCAACGTGGATATCGTCTCGGTCCAGCACGAGTTCGGAATTTTCGGCGGACCGGCTGGCAGCCACCTGATGGCCCTGCTGCGCGAGTTGAAAGCCCCGGCCGTCACTACGCTGCACACCGTGCTTCTCAAGCCGAACGCCGACCAGCATCGAGTGATGCGGACAGTGATCGCGCATTCAACCCGGCTGGTGGTTATGACAGAGCGCGGCCGGACGATCTTGCAGGAGGTTTATCAGGCGCCACCAACCAAGATCGATCTCATCCCGCATGGTATTCCCGACGTATCATTTGTCGCCCCGGATTGTTACAAGGAGCAGTTTGGCGTGGGCGGAAAGAGAGTGTTGCTCACGTTCGGGCTGTTGTCGCCGAACAAGGGGATTGAACATGTCCTCCATGCTCTCCCGGATATCGTGGCGGAGTTTCCGGACATCGTCTACATCGTGCTGGGCGCAACCCACCCCCATGAATTGCGCACGCGAGGCGAAGCCTACCGGCGCGGCCTCGAAGCGGTCGTCCGGGAACACAAACTCGAGAACAACGTCATCTTTCACAACCGCTTTGTAGAGCTGAAGGAATTGACCGAGTTCATCGGAGCGGCGGATGTTTACATTACGCCTTATCTCGACGAAGGGCAGAGTACGTCGGGAACTTTGGCTTATGCGTTTGGCGCCGGCAAAGCCGTAATCTCCACGCCATATCGGCATGCCGTCGAATTGTTGAGGGAGCAACGTGGCGTACTGGTGCCATTCGCCGACCCGAGGGCGATTGCGCGGGAGCTGAGCGGGTACACGCCGGAACGCCATGAGCGATAACGCCTACAAATTGGGCCGCACGATGGTGTGGAGTAACACGGCGCGATATTACATGAACTCCTTCGAAATGGCGCGACGCGAGCGAACAGCGGCCGCCCGCGAATATGTTGCCGCGAGAGAGCTGAACCGTCGGCCGCATGAAGCTCCGGAAGTAATGCGACCTCGCGCTCACGCTCGTTGATGCCGCAAGTGGACCGCGGGAGGCCTTTCGCGAACGACGCGCACAAGGAGATTCACAATGTTGATGCTATTTATCGTCTTGTTATTGGTGCTGGGCCTCAGTGGGGGTTACTATGGCCATCGCCGATGGGGCTTCGGTGGCGGCGCTAGCATCGGGTTCGGCACTATATTGGTGGTTCTCCTCATAGCCTACATGGCGCGCATCTTCCACCGAGGCTGACGGTATAACAAACCTGACGATGGCCCCACCCATCGGATTGTTCTCCAAGCTGATGCGTCCGCCATGAGCTTCAATAAACGCCTTGCAAATGGCAAGTCCCAGGCCGAGACCATTGGATGAGCCGTTTTCCGTAACCCGATAGAACTTGTCAAAGGCCCGGCCGAGGTCTTCCGGAGGGACACCAACGCCCCGATCAACCACCAGAACCTCTAGTTGGTCATCAATGATCTTGCCCCGAATTTCAACCGGCTGGTCGGGCGGAGAATACTTGAAAGCATTGCTAAACAGGTTGATGAACACATGGGTGATCAAACCAAAGTCCATTGGAACGAGAGGCAGCAGGCGCGCAGGTTGGGACCCGTGACGCCCCACTCGATCGCCTCCTCTGTGGTGAAGGCTCCCACTCCTTGGGTGCGTGTTTTG
>JBEKLB010000708.1:0-3809 GCA_050010415.1 Bryobacteraceae bacterium
ATCGCTTGCGCAGCTGCTCGATATCGCGAATCGCCTCACCGACCTTCTCGCGCCGCGCAACCTCGTTGGCGGCGATAACGGCTTCGTCGGGAACGATGCGGGCGATCGGCTTGCCGTGACGGGTGACGATTATGGTAGCGCCCCGCTCGACCTCGTCAAGGATGCTGAGGAACTTTGTTTTTGCTTCCGATGCCTGGATTGTCTGCATAAATTGACCAGTCAATTCGACTAGTCAAACTATAGCACAAATCGAGACGCTAGTGAGCGGTCTCGAGGGTCCGCAGCCAATCTGGAGCGCCGTCGGGGATGCCGTGGAAGCAATCGAAACTTGCAAGTTCCTTGCCAGTCTTTATATCGGCGAGGACGCACTGGAGGGAGAAGTGGAATGGTCCTGATTCGTAGGCCACCTTGCGCCCCTGATCCCAAAAGATCCACTTCCAAACAAATGCACTGCCATCGAATCTTCGCAGGATTCGCCCGTTGCGAGCTATGACCAAGGTCATGGGAAACTTCTCGTTCGGATGGTCAGGCACGGAGTCGTTGAGCGTCCAGCCCTCCAGCCCATGCGGCCCAGGGATGTGTTCGGACTGTGCAGGCTGATCCGCCGATGGAACAGGTTGCGGCCTGGCGTTGGCCCCGATCAGGAGGATCGCAGTCAGTTTGAAAAAGGAGGCGGCCTTCATACTTTCAATCCAAATTTTTGAGTCTTACGCTGGTTGCGAATCTGTCAGCATTTGGGTCAATATCCGTTGGCTACCAGCCAGGCTTCGGTCACATCGAATTCCGGCTTCTTGGCTGCGAGGATCTGCGCGTGGGCCAGCTTCACCAGCACGTCGGCCTCGACATTGACCGGCGCGCCAGGAGCGAGGGCGTGTAGGTTTGTTCGCCAGTAGGTAAGAGGAAGAATGGCGATGGTGATGACCGCCTCGTCGATGGCGGCGATGGTGAGGCTGATGCCTTCGATGGCGATCGAGCCTTTGTGGACCATCCAGGGACGCAGGTTTTCGGGGACGCGGACTTTGAGCGACCAGTCGGTGGTGTGCGGATCGAATGCCGGATCGGTCGGGGAGATCACAGGATCAAGGGAGCGGAGCTCTCCGCAGCCATCGACGTGGCCCTGAACGATGTGGCCGCCAAGAGGGCTTCCAGCAGTGGTGGGCAGCTCGAGGTTGACCTTGGAGCCGGGAGCGAGCACGCCGAGGGAAGTTTTGTCCAGTGTCTCCTGAGCGAGATCGGCGTGGAAGTAAGTGGGATTCACGTCGAGGGCAGTGAGGCAGACGCCGGAGACTGCGAGCGAGTCGCCTTCGCGCAGGCGCGCCGCAATGCCCGGAGCTTCAACGGTGATGCGGCGGACGCCGCCGGTTTCTTTCAGGCTGACCAGCGTGCCAGTCTGCTCGATGATGCCGGTGAACATGCTCCCATTCTAAAGGGAATTGCGAATTCTACGGCACCGAGAGCAGGTCTGGTTTGCCCGTGGCAAAATCAACGGGGACGGAGACGTGCTCCAGCACAATAAGCCACTTTCCTTTGGACTTGCGCAGCACGTCGGTGGTGCGCACCACTAGGCGAGTCTTGGCGCCGTCCGCCGCGGTGAATGTGGCGTCGTCAATGTCGCGCGCATAAGCCACGGATCCCACGACGGTGATGTGCAGCTCCGAGATGGTGCTGGTTAACGGGCCAGGAAACGTCTTAATGTAGCCCTCGAAGTCTTTCTTGTATGCGTCCCAGGTGGGATACTCGCGCGGCGTGCCCACGTCGAAGGCGAAAACGTCTGGCGAATAAAGGGCCATGATGGCATTAAGGTCCTTCTTCTGAAAAGCATCGTTCCATTTGTCGTAGAGGGCTTTGATGGCGGCTTCGTCGTCCGAGGCGGATTTTGTCTGTGCGGTCAAGAGGGGGCTTCCGACGGCGAAGCTCATGAGGAGCACGACGACTGGGGCAAGGCAATTTGGCCTTTTCATGGGATTCCTCCTTGGGGAACTGATGACCTACTACTGATTTGCGGGAATGGCAACAGTTTTGCGCCGGCAAGCCTGGATTGTCAAGGAGCGAGGATTGGCGGAAGTGCTGCCGGCCGCAGTCGCAAATCATCGCGGCTTCTTCGTGATTCCGCGGATGCCGCCAGCCTTTGTCAGATTGTCCAGCCTGCCGGTTTGCTGGGTGAAGGCGATGAACAGGATCATCCTTTCAGGCAGAGGCCGTGCTCTGTTACGTTGGTAGTTTCGGTAGCACATGTCTCCCTGAACTCAGCACGTTCATTCGAGTTTTTCGCATTCGAGTTTTCGAACCGGAGCGTAGTGCATGTTCGCACTCAAACGGATGGTTGTCCATATTGTGCTCATCGCGACCGCAATTCCGGTTGCGGCGCAGGATCGCTGCAGTACGGAATCGTCGCCACCAGCCAGGTGATTGCCTCGCAGGCCGGCGCGCGCGTGCTTGAGCAGGGTGGTTCGGCGATTGACGCGGCCATAGCGGCCAACGCGGTGCTTAATGTGACGGAACCGAATACGAACGGCATGGGCGGCGATCTGTTCGCTATTTACTGGGAAGCGAAGACGGGCAAGCTTTACGGACTGAACGCCAGCGGCTGGGCTCCCAAGGCTCTCACCATCGATCACCTGCGCGCGAAAGGCAGCAGCGAGATGCCGCAGGAAGGGATCGATTCGGTGACTGTGCCGGGCGCGGTGGATGGCTGGACCAAGCTGCATGAACGCTGGGGGCGTCTGCCCTGGCGCGGGCTTTTCCAGCCTGCCATTTTTTATGCCGAGAATGGCTTCGCGGTGGGAGAAATTATCCACGCTTGGTGGGATGGCGACCGCGAGGGCCTGTTGACAAATCCGGAGAGCAGCCGCGTCTTTCTTCCCGGCGGCAAGGCTCCGGAGACGGGGCAGATCTTTCGCAATCCAGATGTGGCTCACGCACTGACGCTGGTTGCCGATGAAGGCGAGGCGGCGTTTTACAAAGGCGCGATTGCCAAGGCGATTCTCAAAACGTCCGACGATCTGGGTGGAACAATGACGGCCGGCGATCTGGCTTCCTATTCGGCGGAATGGGTCGAGCCGGTCTCGACGACGTATCGCGATTGGACGGTGTACGAGTTGCCGCCCAACGGCGATGGCATCGCGGCACTTGAAATGCTCAACATCATGGAGCGCTTCAAGCCGGATGCCGCCGGCCCGCACAGCGCGGGTGAGCTGCACAATCGCATTGAAGCCATGAAGCTGGCCTACGCGGACGTGAAGGCTTACGATGGCGATCCGCGCTTCAGCAAGATTCCCGTCGATGAACTGCTCTCGAAGGCCTATGCGGCCAAGCGGGCAGCGCTCATCGATCCGGCGCACGCCAACTGCACGGTCGCTCCGGGCGCGCTCGGCACCAGCGACACCACTTACTTCAGCGTTGTCGATCGCGATGGGAATATTCTGTCCATCATTCAAAGCAATTACAACAACTTCGGCTCGAACGTTACTGTGCAAGGTATGGGATTCGCGCTGCAGAATCGTGGCGGTTTGTTTTCGCTCGATCCCAAATCGCCCAATGCACTGGCCGGGCACAAGCGGCCATTCCACACCATCATTCCGGCGTTCATGCAGCACGGCGATCAGCACATCGGCTTCGGCATCATGGGCGGGTTGAACCAGCCGCTGGCGCACGCGCAATTTGTTTCCAATGTTGTGGACTACCACATGAATATTCAGGCAGCCATGGAAGAGCCGCGCTTTACCGACCGTCAGCAGGTGGCATGCAAGATTGTGATCGAGTCGCGCGTAACGCCTGCGACAATTGACGCGCTCACAAATATGGGACAT
>JBEKLB010000709.1:0-3293 GCA_050010415.1 Bryobacteraceae bacterium
TCCTTAATGAACGGGAGCAAGGTGCGATATTCTTCCTCGTCGTTGTTGAAAAAAGCGCATACATGTCGCGTGTCCCTCAGCTGGGAGCCGGCAAGGGAAATAGGGGTCGAGTTGCTCTTCATGGTTCTTTTCTCCCAGCCCTGAAATGGCGTCAGCAACCACGACAAGCTACGTCAACGAACGTTGATACTTATCGATTTTGAGGCCAGAGTGTGCTTGGGTGTTTGGACACTGATACTAAGGTATTGCCAGTACCATCGTCCAGTTGCTTCGGGCCTCCACACGGGCCAATCCAGATCTGTGCCTTGAATTTAGACCACAATTCGAGGCCTCAGGGTAGCGGTGAATCGCGGTCCGGGCAGGGGGGAGAATCCACCCAGGGACCGCCGGCTTGCCACGCCGGATCCGATCCCTCCCATCCACTGTGAATCGATACCAAAGTATTGCCAATACCATAGTCCAATTGTTTCTCCCTTGCCCTTTTGTTGTGATGGCCTCGTTGCGACCCGAGTCCATCGGGAGCTGTACGGCGAAGGAAAAGGAGAATCAATATGAAAATACTGATGGTGTTAACGTCTCACGATGTCTTGGGCAATACGGGCCGCAAGACAGGCTTCTGGCTTGAGGAATTCGCCGCCCCGTACTTCGTTTTCCGGGACGCCGGGGTTCAGCTGACCCTCGCCTCACCCAAAGGGGGCCAACCGCCTGTCGATCCCAAGAGCGATCTACCCGAAAACCAAACTTCGGCCATGTCACGGTTCAAACAGGATGAAGTCGCGAAGGACGCACTTGCCCATACGATCAAGCTTGAGGATGCGAAAGCAGCGGACTTCGACACCGTCTTCTATGTCGGAGGCCACGGTCCAATGTGGGACCTGGCAGAGAGCCCCGTTTCGGCCGCCCTATTGGAGTCGTTCTACAATGCGGGAAAGCCGATCGCCTTGGTGTGCCATGCCCCAGGTGTCCTCCGTCATGTCACATATAAGGGTGAGCCGCTGGTAAAAGGCAAGCATGTTACTGGCTTCACCAACGGAGAGGAAGAAGAAGTCAAGCTGACACATGTTGTGCCGTTCCTGGTAGAGGACGAACTGCTACGGCTGGGGGCGATCTTCGAGAAGGTTGCCGACTGGCAGCCGTTTTCAATCGTCGACGGCCGACTCGTCACAGGCCAGAATCCCGCGTCCTCGACCACAGCAGCCCAGAATCTGATCAACCTGCTTGCCCGGAAAGCCGCGTAAGGGAAATGCGAGTAATCACCATTCAAACGTGAAGCGCGTCGCGAAGCCGATGCGATGGTGATTATTCCGTCTGGTGCCCTTGACTCCAGACCAACAAGAAAGGAGGACTTATGACAACCGCAGTAGCAGTAGCAACCATGAAAGCCGCCCAGGTGACCGCGGCCGGCGCCGGTCTTAGAATCGTCGAACTCCAGGTTCCCGATCCAGGCCCGGGACAGGTGCGCATCAAGGTTAAGGCCGGCGTGGTGGATGCGCTCGGGTCTGGAGTGACTGAATGGCAGAAGGGCCGGCGTGTCGGCGTTGGCTGGCATGGCGGCCATGACGGCACTTGTCCCCAGTGCAGGCGCGGAGATTTTCGACTCTGCCGCAATGAGAAGAATCCCGGTCTGAGTTATGACGGCGGTTATCAAGAGTACATGTTGGCCCCCGTCGAAGCATTAGTTTCGATTCCGGACGGTCTTAGCAATATCGACGCGGCGCCGCTGGTATGCGCTGGAAGTAACACCTACAACGCCATGCGATATGCGGGCGCACTGCCAGGCGATCTGGTCGCGGTGCAAGGAATCGGCGGACTTGGCCACCTCGGAATTCAGTTCGCCAACAAGTTTGGCTACAAGGTGGCTGCGGTCGGGCGCGGCTCGCAGATTGAATCGCTGGCAGTGAAACTCGGGGCCGATGTGTATATCGACAGTCGAGTGAAGAACGTAGCCGAGGAGTTACAAAAATTAGGCGGCGCAAGAGTCATTATCGCGACCGCGCCGAACTCCAAGGCGATGACCGAACTGATTGGAGGTTTGGGTCCGAACGGCAAGCTTGTCCTGATTGGCGTAACTTCGGATCCCATCGAGGTGGCTCCGCCTCAGCTCATCAGGGGCGGCAAGACTATTGAGGGATTGGCAGGCGTGACGCCGGCGGATTCGGAGGACACACTCCGCTTTGCCGAATTGCGCGGGGTACGCGCCATGATCGAAACCTATCCCCTCGAAAAGGCAGCCGAAGCATATGCCCGCATGATGAGCGGCAACGCAGAGTTTCGCGTTGTGCTTACGATGTGAATGAGCAGTTAAAGGAAACGAATGAGCCATCATCATTCAAACGCAGGGCGCTGAAGCCTATGCAATGGTGGTTATCCGTCTGGTCCCCTTTAACGTGCGCAGATACGAAATCACGGGAGAACCGACCGTTCTCCAGCTGAGGATACGACATGCGACGCAGACTCTGGAATGAGCTAGTCATGCTTAGTGGAGCCTTGCTCGGCGGAGCAGCGGCCTTCGCACAGTACAACCCACCATCCACGCCTGCGCCGTACAACCCGATTGCTCTGGCCGAAGTTACGGGAGCGTCCAGGGCCGCCGTCCAAGCCGGCCAGAGTAACTATCAAGCCTTGTCGCAGAATCCGTACCTCGGTGGGGTTCCTGCGGGAAAACTCAGCACAACGCCCGAGGCGCTTTCACTCGAAGACGCCGTCGCCCGTGGACTCAGGCAAAATCTCGGCGGAGTTTTGGCCACGGATGCTGTTACCGACGCGCGCGGACAGCGCTGGCAAGCTCTGAGTGAGCTGCTTCCCAATGTAATCACCGATACCGGGTTCGGAGTCCACCAGATCAATGTAAAGGCGGCCTTCGGTCTTACCATTCGTGGAGAGCCTCCGATCATTGGCCCATTTGGCTATTTCGACTCGCGGGCTTATCTCACGCAATCGGCTTTTGACTGGGGATCCATCGAGCGGGCGCGATCTTCAACGGCGCAGGTGAGGTCGGCTGAGTTCAGCGCCAAAGATGCTCGCGAGGTTGTCGTGCTCGTGATTGTCTCTAATTACTTGCTGGTTATCGCGGACCAATCGGAAGTTGAGTCGGCCACATCACAACGGGACACTGCCAAGGCGCTCTTTCAACAGACCTCCGACCAGAAGACGGCAGGACTCGCCTCGGCGGTAGACGTACTACGGTCACAGGTGCAACTGCAATCACGCGAACAGAAACTGATTGTCGCGCAAAACAACCTGGCAAAGCAGAAGTTGGTTTTGGCGCGCGCGATCGGTCTCCCGCTTGGCCA
>JBEKLB010000710.1:0-3175 GCA_050010415.1 Bryobacteraceae bacterium
GACCGAGCCCTTCACCGCGCGGGCATTGGGCCCGAGGTAGGCCACAGCGGCGTCGAGCTCTGCCTGCCGGCGGCCGAAGATGAAGACGAAGGCGCCCTCCTCGATGAAGCGCTCTGCTGCGGCACGGCCGATGCCAGTAGCGCCGCCGGTGATCACTGCAACCTTACCTTCAAGCTTTCCCATAATTATCCTTCGGTAGATGTGTAGCATTCGGTACAGTAGAGTAGAGTTCTTCAGTGGTGGACGAGAATTGCCCGGCAGTCCTAAGATTTTGTCTATTCGTCCAAAAGATAGAGGCTAAGTTGGACCCGATCACCGACATCTTCAGAACGATGCACGTCACCGCTTTCGGTTTGCACAGGCTCGAAGCCACAGCCCCGTGGGGCATAAAACAGGAAAACCAGACCGAAGAAAAAGTCACGCCTTCCGACAAAAAGATGTCACCCACAGATTTGGCGCACTTCGCCATGCTTTCGCGCGGCAACTGCTGGCTCAGTGTCGAAGGCATCCCGGAGCCGATTCCCCTCACCGGTGGTGATTGCTTTTTACTGGCTAAGGGGACTTCGATTGTTTTGCGCGACAGCCTGCGAACACGTCCGAGGTGGAGCTTCCGCCAGATCGGGGCCAAGGCCAACGGCAACGTCGCTCATTGTGGTAGCGGTGGCGCGCCGACGACAATCGTCTGTGGATCCTTGAGTTTCGATCGCGCCAGCCTGAGGCCGATCACTCAGTTATTGCCGAACTTTATTTTGATGAAGGCCGATCAGGCACGCACGCTTGCTCTTCACACCACAGTGCAGGCACTCGCCTCGGAAATGGAAGAACAGGCGCCGGGATCTGAAGTCGTCGCGACTCGGCTGGCCGAGGTTCTGGTGATTCAGTTGCTCCGGGCGCATATCGCGTCGGGACCGGAACGCAACAAAGGATGGCTTCGTGCAATTTTCGATCCTCAAATAGGCGCTGCTCTGAGTGCCATTCATGACAGAGTGAATACACCCTGGACGGTCGAATCCCTGGCCGATGCGGCGGGCATGTCTCGCTCCGCATTCGCAGCACGTTTCAAAGAGCTACTCGGACAAACGCCGCTGGAATACGTAACCGAGTGGCGGATGCAGAAGGCGATACAGTTACTTGAACGGCGTGACAAAAAGCTCCCAGAAGTAGCTCGGTTGGTCGGTTACGAATCCGACGCCGCGTTCAGTAAGGCGTTCAAACGAGTTGTCGGGGCCAACACTGGCGAATACATCAAACGTGCTTTTGAAACATAAACCGTGAACTTGCCCCTGTGAAGCGTCCTGAGACAGAGCCGATGTAGCGACCCCAACGGCCAAGCTGAAAGGGCACTATGATCGTCTGTTCACTCCAAACGATAAGTCCCGAGAAACGCGCTACTGGTTAGAAGATCGGGGACAGGATCATGCTTTTCGCCGCGGCAGCGGAGGCCGCTTCCAATGGCGAAGAGCAAACGCAAACGAGTCCCGAAAGCGGTCCTCAAACTACCCGATCTAGAACAATCGAAATCTGCGGTCTTGAACAGTCTCACGTCTTCGAGTTCAAAGTGCTCGTACGACCATGCCATTCGTGAATTCATCGAATGGTACTGCTCGGAGCCCAGGCTAGCCTTCAACAGGACCGTGGTCACACGGTACCGAATCGCACTCGAACAGCACCCGTACGCCCCGTCGACGATCAACCTGAGATTGGCGGCGATACGCCGGCTGGCGTATGAAGCATCGGATTGCTGACTTCTTAGCCCGGATCTTGCGGCAGGCATTCGGCGTGTGAAGGGCGTCAGGCGGCTGGGCGCGCTTTGCTCTCGCTTCTTATCGGCTGCGGCCTCCGGAGATCTGAGGCTACAACCTTACGGTTCGAGGATCTTCAGCTTCGGGAAGGCCATTGGGTCATCGCTGACCTGAGAGGAAAAGGTGGCCACATCCGAACGATCCCCGTTCCGCAGTGGGTGAAGGAGGCGGTCGACAGCTGGACTGCGGGTGCCGGCATCACCTTCGGTCCGTTGCTACGGTCTATCAACAAAGCAGGCAAAATTTGGGGTCACGGCTTTACACCCAAGGTCATCTGGGCAATCGTGAAAGCAAACGCGAAAAGCTGTGGTCTGCCATCGGTGGCACCGCACGATTTGAGAAGGACCTGTGCGCGATTGTGTCATCAGGCAGGAGGTGAACTAGATCAGATTCAGTTCCTGCTCGGCCACGTTTCAATCCAGACGACGGAGCGATACCTCGGGTGCAAGCAGCGTTTTCACGATGCGGTTAATGATCACATCGGCCTGGAGCCGGATGCGCCGTCGTGAGGAACAGGCATAGAAATTGATATCCGCTGGCCGACTTATCGGTACCTATCGTGGCTCACGGGAGGATAGCTTCGGGTTGCACAATCAAGCGTCGTTCACACCGGCAGCGCTGATGCCGTTCAGTGTCAAAGCAAGCCGCGGTGACCAGCGTAGTTTTTGTCGACGTCGAGACCACGCTCCTTGATAACCCCGGCAGCAGCAGCCAGTGCTGTTGCGATGGCGGGATAGCCAACGTATGGCAGCGCCTGGATGAGAACTTCCTCGATTTCTTTCAGCGTGAGGCCGTTATTGAGCCCGGCCCCCATGTGGATGGCGAATTCATGGGGCTGACGCATGGCAATCATGACGGACATCGCGACCAGGCTGCGGGAGCGCCTGTCGAGACCGGGACGAGTCCAGATATCCGCGAAGACCTGGTCGACCGCGTAGGCAGCGATCGTGGCACCGAAGGTGTTTGAGTCAGCGGAAGAGCTGAGTTTTGCCGCCGCCTGGTCGCCCATCATTTCGCGAACTACATTGATTCCGGCTTCTCTATTCGTCATGATTGAGTCCTCTTGTAAAGATCAAACGACTTCTCTACCCCAAGACTACCCGAACGGCTTGACGACGCATAGGTGAGCTGAAGATCCTCTAACCGTAAGGTTGTAGCCTCAGATCTCCGGAGGCCGCAGCCGATAAGAAGCGAGAGCAAAGCGCGATTTCGTCGGCTGCGAAGGGTGTAGGCTGTCTCAGCGCCGAGTAATTTCTTGCCCTCCTCCGCCGTCAGCCAATTCCCGACGCGCACTCCCAGCCGCCTGACGCCCTTCACACGCCGAATGCCTGCCGCAAGATCCGGGCTAAGAAGTCAGCAATCCGATGCTTCAT
>JBEKLB010000711.1:0-2676 GCA_050010415.1 Bryobacteraceae bacterium
CATTTCGACAATATTCAAATGATCAAGGAAGCGGTGTCGCATGGATCGGGCGTCAGTATCATGCCTGCGCGCGTGATGGAAGAAGATGTGGCGCGGGGGCGGCTGGTACCGATCAGGATCGCCGGATTTGAGCTGTTTCGTCCGGTAGGTATTGTGCACCGCAGGAAGAAGCGCTTTCATCGCGCGGGGCAAGCGCTGCTGGAATTGTTGCAGGCGCCGGCCAGTTTTACGCCGTCTTTATACGGAGCCTGAAGTGGTAGACCACCGCTCCGGCCGCTACTGTGAGCACCGCAATGGCTGAAATTCCGGGGCGAAGCATCGCGCCCAGAATCGTCATATACACGCCCACGGCAACGAAAAACGCCGGCACCAGGGGATAAGCGAAGCTCACTGCGCCAAGTTTCCGCCAACCCGGCCGCCTGCGGAAGATGAAGAGCGACCCCACCGAGAGCACAGCGAAAAAATTGAGCAGCAGTCCGATATAAAGCAGCAGGCTGAGAAACGGGACCACGGTCATGAGAATGGCGCAGGCCCCCTGGCAGAGGATGGCGATCACAGGCGTGTGCCAGCGCGGATCCACTTTTGCGGCCATGCTGAAGAACGCGCCGTTCTTGGCCATCGCGTAATAAACACGCGGACCGATGGTGACTTCGGCATTCACCGTCGCGAGCAGCGACAGGGCCATCGCCGCGCTAAAGACGCCGGCTACCGCGGGTCCAAAAAGATGCTGGGCCGCAAGCGCGCCCACAGCCACCACGCCCTTCATGGATTCCAGTGGCACCGCGTAGATGAACAACACGTTGAGACCGATGAATAGCGCCGCAACCAGAGCCGTCCCGAACGCCAGCGACAGTGGAAGCGTGCGGGCCGGGTGCTTCACTTCCTCAGCCACGTAAGTTGCCGCGTTCCATCCGCTGTAGGAAACATAGATGTAAAACAGGCTCACGAAAAATTGCGCGAACAAGGGCGTTATGGACGTACGCACGGCGGGATGAGTAAAGTTTTCCCAGCTCCCCTGCCCGAAAGCAAACCCGATAATCAGGAAGGCAAGAATAATCAGAATCTTCAAAGAGGTCAAAACATTTTGCACCCGTGCGGTGCGGCGAATCCCCAGGCAATTGACGATGGTGAACAACACGATGATGGCGCTGGCCAGAATCTCCGGGCCTCCCAGTTTCGATTCCCAGGCACTTGATGCCACCACGTGCCCCAAATAATCCGAAAATGCCAGCGCTGCGGCGGCAATGGGCGCTGAGAAGCCGGCGAAAAACGAAATCCAACCGGTCATGAAGCCCCAAGTGGGCCCGTACGCTTCCGTGAGATAGACGTACTCGCCGCCAGAGCTGGGAAAGTTGACCCCTAATTCGGAGTAGCAAAACGCGCCAGCCAGCGCGCACACCGCGCCCACGCCCCAGATAGAGAGCAGCAACTTCGCGGAACCGAGCTGCCGATCCCGAGCTGGCGCAGAAGGCTGGTGGCTCGGGTGGTCACGGCGTGGCCGCCTTGGATGGCGCGAATGATTCTAAAAACAGAGCGCGGAACGTGTCGGCATCGGCGTCCACGGCCACCTTGGCGTTGGGCTCGCCCGGCGACGCTATTGTTCTTCCGTCTTCGGGCGCGTCCTGTTTGATTTCGATATGCATCGGGACGGTTTTCACCAGACTGGGGCGCAGCAACGCGGCGGCAGCCAGCGGATCCCAGGCGTAGAAGATGCCGGCATCAATGGTCTCGCGATCGGCGTGTAACACTTCGGCGACAACGCGTCCCAGCGGCGTGAGCGCTTTCGCTTCGAACTGGCGCAGGAACTCGGGGCCGATATGCACTTTATTGGTAGCGTCCAGCGCGATCAGCCGGATGGGCACGCCCGAACGGAAAACGATGCCCGCAGCCATTGGATCGATGAACATGTTCCATTCCGCGGTGCTGTTCTCAGTGTGGAACACGCCGCCGTCCCGAAGGTTTCCAGGCGCTCGAACCGCCCCGCCCATGATGACGATCTCGCGAATGTTCCGAGCTATCGAACGATCGCGTTCCAGCGCCTCCGCGATATTGGTGAGCGGCCCGAGCGCGAGAATCTGCACTGGTTCGCGCGTGTTGCGCAGATGCTCAACTAAGTATTGGGCGGCAGGCTCGTGCTCTGGAGGGCGAGGAGGAAAGACCGAGAGGATCGGGAAGCCATCGGAAATCTTGCGCCACTCGGGCGGGAATTCGGCATGCCCTCGCAATGGAGCGTTTCGTCCGGCAAAAACGGGGACGTGCTTGCGGCCGGCCAAATCGAGCAGGCGGCCCATATTGCGCGCGCCGGCATCGACGTGAGCCAATCCGTTGACCACCGTGATGGCGTCGATCTTGACCGTGGGATGCGAAAGCAGCAGCGCGACGGCCATGAAGTCGTCCGAGCCGGCATCGGTGTCGACGATAACTGGCGCGGACTGGGCCGGGGCAAGCGCGGCGGTAAATAAGAGCGCGAAAATCAGGGCAATCAGCGCCCGAATTGGACTCACAACTAGCTATTATGACGTTTTCGACGTGAGCGCTTTCGGAAAGACCATGACACCTGTTTCGGTGTCGCGAAATATCTTGTAGAGCATCTGGTTGGTGGGCAGCTGGCTTTCGAGAAAGTCGACTCCTTCGGCGGCGATGATGAAGCTGGAACGGTCATCCTGGAGAACGAAG